>JAHDFX010000021.1:0-20029 GCA_020627965.1 Saprospiraceae bacterium
TACTAAGAATGAATAAATTGAATCCTGTTGTGCTTAAAGGGTTTAAGTGGAAAAAAATAACGTATTTTAAAAGGTCAAGAGCAGAACACAAGGAACTAAGAAGAGTTTTTAATGATGATATAAGAGAAGAGTTTATTAAGTATTTGTTTGACACAAAACCCAATTTTGTTGAAGAGCTTAAAAAAGCTGGATTTACAGATGGTATGATTGAGAAAATGAGAAAAACGAACTTAACTCCTAAAGGAAAATGGGTCGTCCATCATATTATACCTCTTGATGATGCAGGCACAAATAATTTTGACAATCTACTGCTTATAAGAAATGGAAAACAACACAATGCATTAACGGGATTCCAAAATTCAATTACAGCAGGTATGAAATCTGGAGACACTAAAGATTTTGAGTGGCCAATCTTTGAAGGATACTTTTATGATGGAACCAAGTAATAAAGAACGCAACAAATATTTTAATCATAATTGTTTAATTAAAAATTATTGTAATGAGTGATATTCTTGACCGAATAGAAACTATAAGAAACTTATCAGAAGAATATTATAATGAAAATATTCCTAAACCAATACCGCCCAAAAATATAGGTAAATTTAAAGTCGAATATCATAAATGTTTTGGAATAAATGTTGATGATAATTACTTAGAATTTCTTAACATTTGCGATGGGTTAGAGGAAGGTGGGATTAAAATACTTTCATCAACAGATAAAGAGATAGATGGTGTAGAATATGGAATATTAAAAAGTAATAAAACATGGTATGAAACATACGACGGGTTTAAAGATTATATCTTTTTTGCTTCTTCAGGACTTGACTTCTTTGTTTTCAACAAAAAAAGTAGTAAGTATGAATTGCGAGACAGGTATGGTGGAGATATAATGGAAACTTTTGAATCTTTTAATGATATGTTATTATATATTCTAAAATTAATGTTAGGAGAAAAAAATGTAAATAATTCATAAAAACAAAATATGAAAAAACTCCTATTACTAACCTTAGTAGGCTTTATGGTAAGCCCGGTCTTTGTAACGTACCCGCTTTTGTTATTCAATTGTACAAATACGGTTCTGAGCTTTATATTAATCTCCGCTTCCTGGATTTTGATGGTGAACTATGGACAAGTTCCATGAGAAGAAAAAAGCTTTATGCAAACCTTTACAAAGCCAATATATTCAATACGGATGGTCGTGTAGATGAGGAAAAAGCCAGACGCTTTATTCGTTCTTATCACGAAAGACCACCAGTAGAGTTTACGATTAGGCAATGATAGCTCTATGTAAAAAAGTCTCTGATTAGTGATAACGACTAATCAGAGACTTTCTTTTTCTAGCATAAATTACCTTTCATCTGGCATATCAAAAGGATCATACTCCAAAAACTCAATAATAGCCCCCACCAGCCAATGCTGAGGCACATGCCTCCCATATTCCCAGTGAGATATGGCAACATCCGTTACCCCAATAGCATTAGCAGCCTGCACTTGCGATAACTGCCTCTCTCGTCTGACTTTACGAATATGTTTCCCTATTTTTGCTCTATCTGCCTTTAAATAGAAGTAAGGTGCTGGTTTTAAACATTTTAGCGAATATGGCAAAAAGGGTAAGTAACCTAATCATGGAAATTTAAACACGTTCTTAACCAAAAGGAATTTTTACAAGTTAAAAGTATTGGGAGTTGATAAAAAACCTATAGGTAAAACGTATTTTTAAGCCTGAACTATGAAATATTTTATCTCTCTTAAATTGTTCTTATTTATAGCTTGCTTTTCAGCCTGCAAAAAAGAAAACATTGAATTGGTATTGAGTCCTATCCAGACACCGACCAAAGCCAATCTGTTCAGTATTTATTTTGCGGATAATGACAATGGTTATGCAGTAGGCGGAACGCGTTGGGAACATGGTGAATTACTCAGCAGTACAGATGGTGGTGCAAGCTGGACAACAGACACTTTGACCAATACTGCCTTATTGGATATACAATTGCTCGATAATGAAAAAATGGTGTTGACGGGCTATGAAGGACGGTATTTGTATAAAACAAATGCGCTGACCAGTTGGCAGAATAATGAACAGGCAGAAGCAGAGCCTATCAATGCGATTCATTTTTATAATGAAAATACAGGCGTTGCGGTAGGTGGAAAAAACTTTGCTTTTGGTATCATTTATCGTTGGAACAATATAAACGGCACCGCAGATACTATACACTATCCGCTGAGTCATGAATTACGGGATGTGCAGTTTACGAATGAAAATACTGTACATACTGTTGGTTACGGCTATGTAGCAAAATCTGATGATGGCGGATTAAACTGGCAAGCTGCTGATATCCAGGGAGATTTTTTCTATGCTTTACATTTTCCTACGGAACAAACAGGTTATGCCGTCGGTGTCAGTGGAACGATTATAAAAACGACCGATGGCGGTGAAAATTGGGAAAAGATTCGTAATGGAAATAGCCTGTTTGTCACCAATAAGAAATTTAGAGATGTCTGGTTTAAGGATGAATCTATAGGTTATATAATCGGAGATAACGGTTTATTCTGGCAAACCAATGATGGAGGAGATTCATGGAAAGTAGCTCAGGATACGCCAGATGTAGATTTCAATCAGATTTACATCAATGGCAATACAGCTTATATTGCGGCAGATGAGGGTATGATCTATGAAGTAGCTTTGAATTAAGCAGTTTTTTCCTTGTTCAAGAGAGGCAATAATATAAAAGCCAATATCCCGAACAGAATATTAAATATCTGGATAGCTACAAAAATAATCACCGAAAAAGAAAAAGCATTATCATCAGATAAGCCATAAATCACCAATCCTGCCGTTACTAAATACTGATAGCTCCCCATTCCGCCCGGCGAAGGAATCACCATACCCAAGGTACCAAAGACGAAAATAGACAAGCCAATGACCGGTAAAGAGGTAGCATGTTCAATAGTAGCCGTTGGCTCGAAGGCATAAAAACACAGGTAAGTCATCAGGTAGTACATCAACCAGATGATGAAAGTATGTAGGAAGAACAGGGCGGGATTATCTAGTTTAAGTATGGTCAGAATACCATCTTTGAAGCCCATTAAAATGTTCTTGATCTTTCCAAAAAGAGCTGTTCGCATCAAAGCTTTTCTAAAAATAAAGACCAACAATACTCCAAGCAGGCCCAGACCTAGAACAGTCAATACAATTGGATTCATAAATAAAGAATCGCCTTGCTCCCCTTTACCCATTTCTCCCTGCACATAATTCCAAAGTACATCAAATTCCAATAGGAAAGCTAAACCGATCACAATGAACAGACAAATAAAATCCATGACACGGTCTGTCACCACTGTTCCCAGCGTTTTTTCTAATGGGATTTTCTCATAACGACTGAATAGCCCGGTACGAACGATCTCGCCGAATCGTGGTAAGAACAGATTGGCGAAATAACCTGCCATAATCGTCCAGAATGTATTGCGAAAATGTACTTTATAGCCCAGCGGTCGGATCAGCATTTCCCAACGCAAAGCCCGACTAATATTGCTGACCATGAAGCAGATCAATACAATAAAAATCCAAAAATAATTGACCGTCTTGAAATCGTTAATGACCTTTTCGGCAAGGCTACAACCCGGAACAGGAGTTTGTAAGGTACAATCGGCTTCTGTTTTACCGGATTTTATACATTCCTGAATAAAATCATAATCGCACTTCGCCTGATAACCTTTCTGTTGTCCCTGATATACATAATACAGGATACCAAAACCTACTCCGAAAAAGAGAATGAATTTGAGGATATTGATAAGAATGGTCTTCGGCTGCATGTATTGTCTAGACTAGAACTGAATCAGACCAGTTTGCGTTCAGCAATTCGATTGTCGTCATCTACAAACACACCAATAGGTTGGTATTTTTTAGCTTCTTCGCCGTCCATATAGGCATAAGAGATAATAATAACAATGTCGCCTACAGCTACTTTTCGTGATGCTGCGCCGTTCAGGCAAATGATACCCGAACCACGTTTACCTTTGATCACATACGTTTCAAAACGCTCTCCGTTATTATTATTTACGATTTGTACACGCTCATTGACTATGATGTTCGCAGCTTCCATCAGATCTTCATCAATTGTAATACTTCCCATATAATTCAAATCCGCCTCAGTAACTGTCGCACGGTGGATTTTCGACTTGAACATTTTTAACATCATCTTTCTAAATCAGAATAGTTTTTAAAATTTGGGTGCGAAGATAAGGATTCTTATGAAATTCAGTAAATTTACTAATCTAACAACAATTTATTTTCTATCGGTTCTACAAGTAGCAAACCATTTTCCAGCACATCAATCACCCGTATAGTTGATCCTGTAGGGATTTCCTCCCCCTCCGTAATAGCATCAAGTTCACGCAGAGAACCCTGTACTTTGATCTGTATTTTTCCTGTACCGGAATTTTCTCCGGGGATTATCAAATAAACTTCACCTAGTCCATCCAAGGCATTATCGAGGTTGAGCGTGCCACTACTTTGCAATTTTAAGAACAAATAAAACAAGTAAGCAACAATAAACATAGCAGCAAAACCAGAACCTATAGCTAATAAAAGCGACACAACAGTTCCTAGTCCATTACTCAATGCCACTACTCCTGTCCATCCAAAAAAAGTAAAGAATGCTATAATGCCCCTTACGGAAAATATAGTAAAATCAGCATCTAAGCCATCTACGCTGCCCGCATGGTCAAAATCAGCTTCTGCATCTGCATCAAAATCCAGGCCTATAAGGCTAAGTACAAATTGAATAACAAAAAGTACACTGAACACAATAGAAATACCCCAGAATACTTGCTCTATTCCAGAGAGTCCAGCCCACCAGCCAGTTAATAAGAAAGTCCCCATACCTTGGTGCTTTTAGGTGATTAATGTAATGGTGTAATAATATACTTTAAATAACAAGTTAACCACAAGTTTCGACAAATACGACAAAATAATCGGCTAAGTAATTTTAAAGACATTTTCCTGTATAGGAAAAATAGGTAGTGTTCGACCAATGTAGGGCGTATGTAAAGACTAAAGTCGCAAGGCGAATTCCTCCTTTCAAAGGGTAGATTTTGGATATTAAACACCCATATTAATCGAATACCTCTGAAAAATACAGAAGTCTTAAATGTTGTTTTTACCAAAATCTAATTAAAAACGCCGCTTCTTTGTCAAAAACAAAATTTTAAGCTTATTTTGTCAAACATTTTTAAATTATTTACAACATTATGAATAGTAATTTGAAGCTGGATGAAATTGACCTCAAAATCCTCACCATTTTAATGAACAATGCGAAAACCCCTTATACGGATATTGCCAAGCAGGTTCATGTATCAGGCGGAACAGTGCATGTACGGATGAATAAAATGGAAGAGATGAATATAGTCAAAGGAGCAGGCTTAACAATAGATTATGAAAAACTGGGGTACGACATTGTTGCCTTCATTGGTATATACCTCGATAAGAGTTCCATGTACGACGAAGTTGCTGGTGAATTAGAACAAATCCCGGAAGTAGTTGGGGCGCATTATACAACAGGATTGTACAGTATTTTTGCAAAAATTGTTTGTAAAGACACCAATCATTTGAGAGATGTTCTACACGATAAATTGCAACCCATAAAAGGAATTCAACGTACAGAAACATTTATTTCCCTGCAAGAAAGTATTAATCGTCCCATTCAGATATTAAACAAAAAATGAATATCACCTATTCTTTGCTTTCCGCTTGTATCCTGATAGCAATGCATTTACCCTTTCCCGATGTGGAGCCACTTCGTCATGATACCTTTCAAGTGACCTATACCCCACCTGATTCTTGCCCAGACCTTCGAGTTGACTCTATTAAAATCATTGAATATAAAAAGAAGTGTTACATTGCAGAATACAGTATTTCCAATCAGGGAAATATTCCGGCTCCATTGTTTGGCGAGAAAAAAAAATTAACCGACAATATCATCCTACGTGCTTATTTTTCTGGCGATAAACGCCTAAACAGAGGAGATGCTGAAGCGGGTGCTGCCTATATCAAAACAGGTGATGGCACACTTGAACCTGGTCAATCTTATACTGGAAAAATAGAAATCGACCGGAATTTAGAAACTAATTATATCTCCATCATCCTGCTTCAGGTAGATGCTTTTAGTACGCTTCGGGAATGTGATGAAACCAATAATGTAGGATGGATGATTATGGACTAAAAAGCGATCATGCTTTCAGTACTGCGAGCAGTCAGACTTACTTAATTGTCCATGACAGTTTCAATATCGACTATAATTGTAAACCAAATGAATAGGTTTTTATCCATTGTTTTTTTATTGTTTGTTAGCTTGATCGCTTATGCTCAAGAACGTACAGTCATTGTCAAAGACATTCAGGTCAATGGACTCAAAAAATGCAAAGAATACATCGTTTTACGTGAACTGGATTTTGGTATTGGAGATAGCATCTCTATGAATAACATCAATGAACGTTTTGACAGAAACGAACAGTATCTATTGAATTCGCGCTTGTTTCTCACAGCAGAACTGAACATTGGTGACTGGCAGGATGGTCAGGCTAATATTATTATTAATGTTCAGGAGAGCTGGTACATCTATGCCTTCCCTTATGTAGAATATGCCGACAGAAATTTCAATGTATGGTGGGTAGAAAATAATGCTGCTCTCAATCGTTTGAACTACGGCGGGGTCATGTATCACGAAAATCTTACTGGTAATGCAGACAAATTACAGTTGCAGGTGCAGGCGGGCTATGAGCAGCAATATGAAATTCGTTATGAATTTCCCTACCTCAATAAAGCTAAAACCTTAGGTGGCATAGTAGCTGCCGAATATAGCCGTAAAAGAGAAGTTCCTTATAATAGCATTCGTGATACCTTACGTTTTTTTAGAAATGATGATGAATACGGACATCAGTACACTTCTTTGAGTGGTTCAGCCATTTACCGCCCTGGTTTATTTTCTCGACAAACCTTTAGATTAGAATATAGAAACAATATCATTTCTGATACTGTAGCTGTTTTAAATCCTGAGTTTTTACTCGATGGAAAAACACGACATGACTATTTCTCGCTGGCTTATGAATATCGTCTCGACCGGCGTGATATAAGAGCCTACCCCATAGATGGCTGGTTTCTGGAAGCCTGGCTACAAAAAGATGGATTGGGGATATTCAACGAAGTCAATAACTTGTTTACAGATGTTGCTTTTGCTTATTATACGCCTTTGAGTAAAAAACTCAGTCTGGAAAATATAGCACGAGTCAGGAAGGTATTTTTTACAGAGAAATTGCCTTTTCATAATTTGCGACGTGCTATTGGTTATGATGAAGATTATATCCGAGGTTATGAATATTATGTTATTGATGGTCAGGATTATGCTTATTTAAAAAATAGTTTGCGCTTTGCTTTTTGGGAAAAAGACATTGACTGGAAAAAGGCTATGCCTATTAAAGCTATGCGTGTCATGCCCTTCAAGGCCTATTGGAAAGTATATACAGATATAGGTTATGTACAGGACAGGTTTGATAATTCGACTTCACAATTGGCTAATGACTGGCTTATTGGTTTTGGAACAGGACTAGACCTGGTTGTTTATCACAATTTCGTTATTCAATTTGAATACAGCTTCAATCACTTACTGGAAAAAGGATTATATTTACATTTCAACCTGGGGTTTGAGTAATTGGTTATTGAGTTAATCAAGTTATCAATGACTAAATAATCAATTAATTACCAATTAGCCCAATCACCAATCAGTAAACAATATGCACGTAGCCGTATATAGCAGAGTTTTGAAAAAGAAACACATTCCTTTTGTACAGGAAGTTTTTAGCAGCATGCACAAAATGGGAATGCAGCCCTATGTACACGGCGCCTATTTCACCCAAATAAAAGATCACATTCATTTTCCTTCTCCTACAGATGTATTTGAAGATTATGAAGACTTACAACGTCAGGGTATTGATTATGTTATTAGTCTTGGAGGTGATGGAACTATGCTGGATGCAGTAACCCTGGTGAGAGATTCCGGTATCCCTATTTTGGGTATCAATCTGGGCAGGTTAGGCTTTTTAGCAACGACTAATAAAGAAATCATAGAGCAGGCTATAGAAGCGCTCGCTCTAAATGCTTTTACAATAGACCAGCGAACGCTACTGCATCTGGACTCTAATTACCCCTTGTTTGGCGATGCTCCCTATGCTTTAAACGATTTTACCATCCTGAAACGGGATACTTCTTCCATGATTGTTGTTAGCGCTTACATTAATGGAGAATTTCTTAATTCTTATTGGGCGGATGGCTTGATTTTATGCACACCAACAGGCTCGACGGGGTATTCATTGAGCTGTGGCGGACCTATTATTTTCCCAAATTCAGGGAATTTTGCCATTACACCAGTAGCACCACACAACCTGAATGTTCGCCCGATCGTGATTCCCGATGATGCTATTGTTTCTTTTGAAATTCAGGGAAGAACAGACAGTTTTCTCTGCACACTAGATTCGCGTTTTGAGGCTATTACGCCCGCTCACCAAATTGCCATTAGAAAAGAAGACTTCTTAGTCAATCTGATTCGCCTGCACGAACAAAACTTCATGTCTACTATCCGTAATAAATTATATTGGGGCTTAGATCAGCGGAATTGACTTACTCAAACACCTCCGTCCATGAACCGCGCATATAATTTATATCGCCTATCGCTCCCAACGCATCCAGAAAGTGCGAACGTGCCATAGCTTCTGCCCCCAGACTAATTAAATGAGCTGTTCCCTGCTGACAGTCTATAAAATGAAAGCCTTTCTTTTCTAAATTCCTGACCAATTGGATAAAACCAGTTTTAGAGGCATTACTAACGTGTGCAAACATAGATTCACCAAAAAAAAATTTAC
The DNA here is from genome assembly GCA_020627965.1 of Saprospiraceae bacterium. GTDB lineage: Bacteria > Bacteroidota > Bacteroidia > Chitinophagales > Saprospiraceae > JAHDEO01. The sequence continues at coordinate 8,914 of JAHDFX010000021.1, forward strand.
CCAGACTTACACCATACAAGCCACCTACCAGTTTATCTTCCTGCCAAACCTCAACAGAGTGCGCATAGCCAGCTTTATGCATATTACAATAGGCTTCCAGCATTTCATCTGTAATCCAGGTTCCTGTATCTTGCCTCAGATTACGGCAATTAGTAATCACTGTCCGAAAATCTTTATCGTAAGTTACCTTAAAAACCTCCCGTCGCAATACCTGACGCATACTTTTAGATACCTTCAGTTTATCAGGAAATAAAACATAACGAGGATTTGGAGACCACCAGAGAATAGGTTCATGTTCATTATACCAGGGAAAAATACCCATTTGATAAGCCAGTAGAAGCCGATCAATAGACAAGTCTCCGCCAATGGCAAGAACGCCATCGTTCCAGGCAAATTCCGGAGAAGGAAACCACAGTGTTTCATCGAGCTTATATACTGGCATCAATAGAATTTTACTATAAAAGTAAAGAGTTTGAACAGTAAACACTATTCTTCGTCACAGGTTTACGTAAAATCAATGCATAAAGGTGCAAAAAACATCCATGTTTTATCTGTATCTTCTTACTTTTGAAAACTGTTTTCATCAGAACAACAATCAATTATATTGGAATACAAAGAAACAGACCTATTAAAATCAGTAGCGCGCAGTTATAATGAGATCTTGCCACAAAACCAGGAAGCCTTATTGTTGGTGGTCTGGCTGTATCAAAAAATTCAGGATGGTAAGATCAATCATGAATTTACCAAGCGTGATTTTGAAGACACCCTGGACGATGTACTCGAACTCCTGCAAAAGACACAATCCATTCAGAAAGAAACGCTTTCCAAAAAAATCAGTAATTACTACTATAGAACGATTTCTTATAAAAATGAATATCGTCTTCACCTCACTGTATTTGCTGAAAACCTATGTAAACTGGTACTCGGGCAACTCCAACCAGAGATCAAAAAACTAGAACTGATTCATACCTTCCGAAAGACTTTAAAGCTAACAGAGGAAGATATGGAGAGCATTGCAAAACTGGAGTACTGGCATCGACATAATTTCAATTCAGCCAAAAACGAAATATTATCGCATATTGAAATTTTACAAAAAACAGTTGAAGACAAAACAAATGAACTCCGCCAATTACTTAAGCCCGATGCTGACAACCCTAAAGCTTTAGTGAATGATTTTATCCAGGTTTTTGAAACACTGAAAGAACAAACCACCGGTTTGTTGAATACGATCAACTTCAAAAATGAGACGTTACTGAAAATACAGTCAGTCAAAGATCGTTTTGCAGAAAGTGAAGAAATGTTTGAGCAATACGATAATATTCAAAGGGATTTTGAGAATTTCTTTGAAAATATTGATCGGCGTATTGCTGCTATTAATGAAAAAATACAACTGGCTTCCAAACGACTGAGGAATCTTATTGACACTTTAAAATACAAACAGAAATTCAAGGTCAATATTGAAAAATTACTGAGCTATATGCTCAAAACTGCCCAGCACAAACAAGGACAAATTGAGCTGGACGAAAAAATTCCTGCCCGAAAAATTCTAGCTATGCCAACTAAGTTTTTAGCTGTCCCTGTGATTGATTTTAAAACGAATAATCAGGCAGAGCCTAATATTCCTGAACAAGATGCAGCTCACCTGGAAGCCGAACGACTGAAAAACCTCAGAATGTTGAAAAATCAGGAACAAACCGCCAAATGGATGGATAAAATGGAACAGGCTTTGGAAACTGGTGAAGCCTTGAATTATACCGAATGGTTCAATAAAATTGCCCGAACAGAACACAACCTGGAAATACCGATCAAGGTTTGTTTTGGCATTATTGAATCTTGTAATAACTCGACTGAGAAATATATAGAATTAGAACAAACTCATGAAAACACGATTGATAAAAATGTCACCTTATGGAAAATGATTATACGCCATACGGATTCTTAAATTCCGAACTGGCTAAAAAATATTTTGCGGATACTGACTTTGCACTCAAACAGGGCAAACACATACAGGGCTATGGCAGCGACCAGAAGTTATTTATCTTTCTGGAGGAGTACTATGACCGTGGACTAAAAGACTACTATCTGGATTTTTTCAAAATCAATCTGCACAGAAATTCCAGTGATGGTAATGTGTTTTATTATCTGGATTTTCTGGAAGGCAGCCGGGGCAAGCTGGGTAAAGATAATCGCTATAAAGAGCTGGAAGACGATAAAATTCTCTTTGCCATATTATTACTCAATGTGTATAAAGAAAAATTCTTTGAAGAAAAGCAGCTTCGCTGGGCTGATCTGGAATACATTTTTAAAGAAAGTGAACATAAACACTATTGGCAAACCTTGCTTTACGGCAAACACAAAAAAAACTATACTCCAAATGAAGAAGCAGGTGTCAAGCGCAAAGTCATCTCTATTCTACGAAATTTTGAACGACTCGGCTGGATACATATGGTAGATTCAGAAGATGTTCATTTTGAAATATTACCCAGCATAGAACGCATTGGTCGTCTGTATGCAGATGTGATCGACAATGTGGATGAACTGGAAGCTACTTTTGAGCTTTTTAATTAAAATGTGTTGATGTAAGTAAGTGATAAGACAAAAAAATATTTTCATAATATGAGTAGAACATATGCCGTACTTAACAGCACGCGAATCAAGGTTTAAAATATTTAGCTACCAACATGTAGCCCTAACGGGACAGGGCTTTACAAGCAGTCTCGTCCCCGATGGGCTACGGGAGACAAAATATCGGTAGATTTAAATACATCCCTCATTTTCATGTGCCGCAGGTACAGCATATGACGAATCATAAATTGAATAACGCTCCCCATCTGCTATAGAAGCCAGACTCACCCTGCGTAATCATTCTCTCTCAGTATCGCTTGCGATACAATCTCTCATCCCATCTCTCATCTCTCAGCGAAGCGGTCTTTAAGGACAAGTTCCTGCTCCTATAGTGCAGAAGTCTTCCCAATCTGCATCGAAGCTGTTGCCATTGCTGATAGAACTATTATTATTAGATGCGGCATCCAACTGACTACAAAAAGGCGAAATTGCCGTATCATAACAACCACTGAGTAAGTTGTTATATACTCTTAAAAACTCCAGATCAGTCAGATTTGCTATGGAAGCGGGAATGGTGCCTGTTAGTTCATTTTCATACAAAAGAAGATGTACTAGATTACTTAAATTGCCTAATTCAGAGGGTATACCTCCTGTCAGGTCATTGTCGCTCAGGCGTAAGAATCTTAGTTCTCCTAGCAAACCGAGTTCTACAGGAATGTTCCCGTCCAATAGATTGTCATTCAGAGCCATCACACGAAGATTCGATAAGTTACTAAGTTCCGGAGGTATCTTGTCTTCTAGCTGATTATTATCCAGGTATAAATATTGGAGTTCAGTCAGGCTGCCCAGTTCTGCCGGAATATTCCCTGTTAGGTTATTAGCGGATAAATTCAAATGACTAACACAGCCATTTTCATTTAAAGTCACGCCATACCAGGAGGCTATAGAGGCCGTCAGGTTCCAGGTATTGATCCAATTGGTTCCGTCGGTATCATTGTATAAGGTTTCCAGAATAGCCCGTTCATTATTAGGGCAATCACAGGATTCAATCGTAGCAGTAAAATCAAGTCCTGAGTAGAAAGAAGTATCCAGAAAGATCAAACTTCCTGCCCTGAAATTAACGGTTTGATTCTGGAGTGATCCATTGGAATACACTATAGAGTCAGCCGAATACACACCAGATGCCACATTTCCAGCAGCAGTTAAAGTTGTTTCACAAGTCTCGGCTACTCGTATGATAATATCTTCTGTATCGCAAATACTATCCGTATTACACACTTCATAGGTGTAGAGGAAATTGCCCCCATTTTCAGCAGAAAAACACCAGAGCTGAGTAATTGGGTCTATAGAGATTTCATCATTGCTTGGCCCTGTCAGACCAAGCGAACTGGCATCTATTTGCGGGATAGGGTTTTGGCAAGTCAAAGAATCAGGGCACCAAGTACTGAGAGGTGATGCGATCAGGTCATTATTAAGCGGATTGAAATAAATAGTATCACCTACCGTAAGGCTAAATTCATCAACATTGGTCTCCAGGCAATCGTCTACTAAAAAGTAGGCAGTCTGTTCATCACAAATCGTTATGGTATCGTTCATCGGGCTAATCACTTCATAGAACACCTCATAACTTACACTATCAATGCCCATAAAACTAGCTAGTGGCGTATATACAATGGAAAAAGACTGCATAATACTGGCGGTACCAAAAAGTGGAGGAACAGTTATATTCTGTATTTCCAGAGTTTGCAAGGCATAGCCAGGATATAGCTGTGTAATAAAGTTCTGATCGTTCGTCAGTACATCCCAGTTGGCCGGATTTCCATCGCCAGGAACGCAGCAAAACTTATCTGCTGGGGTTTCACAATCTGTTTTCAAATGGAGCATGTATTGAATGGTATCACAATTAAGTCCTTCAATAGTGATGCAACATTCAATAACAGAGAAGGTGTCTTCAATCGCACAGGTTGTATTGGGACTATATTGATAGAGTTGGTCTACATTACCATCCAGACTATTGGCACAACTTACCGTACCATAATTAGGCTGATCTACAATTTCCTGACACATACAGTCAGTGGGCTGGTTTTTATTGGTAGGCTTCCATAAACTGACAGATTCTTCGCCTGGACAAAACGGATAAATAAGGTCCCTACAGCGAGTTTGGCCAGCAAAGGCTGATTGGATAATAAGTAGGGCACTGATTAATAGGATTATTTTTTTCATTGCTAATGGCTTCATGAGTACTGAAAAAGCATTGCCAGGAAAGAGCTTCCAGGCAATGCAAAATATTAAAAATAATTGAATGATGTTCTAATTCCCCTGGTTTCTTAGATGCAATTTTCACCGACACATATATGGTCTATTTTAGTTTTAAAGTAAGGGGTCTTCTTGATGTATGCTCTCATATCCTGTTTGTTTCTCACGACATTTACGTTCTTATTGTGAATAAGCTGCTGATATTCCCCATACGAAGTAGCAGGTTTAAAGTTCAGTTGAGCAGGATTAGTCGCAGGTTGAGATACTTGAGTTTGAGCAATGCCTGGATTAAAGGTGTTGATGTCTTAAGCACTGATCATATTACTTTGTAACAGGAACATGAAGAATAGTGCTTTGATGATTGATTTAATTTTTAATGCTTTCATTTTATATTATTTAAATTGTTGAAAATTGTTTGTTGTTTTGAATGATTGGAGAAAATTACAATTACCCTGAATACTCATCTACACTTGATTTTTTTCAAGGTAATTGTATGATTACATAGTTTATATTGAACAGGTTTGGGAAGATGTTTAATTGGCAGAAACTCTCAAAGAAGCTGGAGAGAAAATATCTCTTCTAAGGTTGATTCCTCTTACTTCAAAACGATTGTTACCAATTCCCAGGGCACTCCAGTCGAAAGTCTGTCTACCCGAACCATTCACTTCTGCGCGGATCGTGCGTGTACCAATGACGTTTCCTGCATTATTGAAGCGATAGCCGCGTATCCAGAAGTAAGGTTTAGTACTGTTATTTGGGTTGGTATAAGTAACCTGAACTCTACCTGATCCGATTCTTCTTACACTGATACTGGGAGCATTCAAGCTACTAGGGTAATACATTCTGATCGCTCTTTTGTCGTCAGTAGTAAAAACTGCTGGCACACCTGAGCCTTGATGCATGATGGATTGACTTGGGTTGGTAGCTGTAGTGTGAATGTGTTGCCCATCATTTGTTCCTGTATGTCGATACCCCAGGTTATGTCCGATCTCATGCATCATAGTTTTTTTCTTGGCACTCCAATTGTCGGCAGTATCATTGATAGATATCCATCTACCAGGGCGTCCGCTGGCAGAGAAATCGCCTCGACCTATAGAACCAATATTGGTGTGAGAAGCAGGCATAATTGCTGCTCTATCAGAACCAATGATAATGTCTGCTGAGCCGCTCGAAAACACTCTGGTCAGGTTAACTCTTGAGTCTAGAATATCATTCCATTCTTCTACAGCGTCAAGGGTGGCTGTACGCCATGCTGAACCGCAATCTGCTGCCAGGCTAGGATCAATGAAGAACTTGATGTTGTTGACAATGTGGCTTTGTACTGCATTGCCACGAAAAAGAACCTGAATACCTTGTTGGCGGCTACCTGTTTCTTCTTCCAGGTCTTCCGTAACAGCCGGATTTGGATCAAAAGGAGTTTTATCCTGGATCTCTCCTCGTGCAGCTTCCAATAAAAAGCTTTTGTCCCAGCCTGCGTCTTCTTCATACAGCACATAATCATCTTCAAAACTGATGTCGTGGGCATGCATGCCCTGTGTTGCCAGGAAATTGAGTATGGTTTTGTCGTCTTCTGTTAAGGTATTAGCTCCTATGATTTCCTGTTGTTCACAGGCTGTAATCATGATGATTAAAGCTAAAAGAGTAAGGAATAAAAATCCGGTAATTTTTCGATGTAAAACTTGCATAATTAATTTATTAAAAATGTTATAAATGTGGTTGTCGTTTTATTTTTTTGACATGACAAAGGTAGAGGCAATATGCAGGCAAAACACACATTACGACGGATATGAATTTGTAAAATTGGAATTTGAATATTTATTTTTTTATTTATAAAATGCTGTAAAATATTTATTTGTATTTTTACAAAATGACTAAAACTAAGAATTTTCGACTTTTTTCATTTTTAGATACTATAGATAAAGATGAATTTTATCGTTTGAAGCGTTATGTATCTTCTGATTTTTTCAACACGAGCGAACGATTAAAAAAGCTATTCAAAGCCTTGTGGGAAGCCAAAACAGGCAAAACATATTTTGTAGATATAGACTATATCAAACTCCACCGGAAAGTATTTCCAAATAGTAAAGAAAATGCAGTAAATGATGATTTTTCTGGACTGCTGAAGCTGGTTCGTCGCTTTATTGCTCAAGAAGAATATGAACAAGACCGTCAAGCTCAAAAACGCTATTTACTGAAAGGGCTGGAAAGCAGGAAAGCGCATCATGAGTTTAATCTATTGATGAACAGAGAAACTAAAAACTATGAAAATGGAGGTTCGACAAAACGGGTAGAGCATCAGGAACACTATTTTCATGACCTTCTTATTGCTGAGCAAAAATATAATTACTTCAACATCCACGACAACCGAAAAAACACCAATAGTCGCCTATTGCAGGAATTTGTAGATAGCCTGGATCGTTTTCATGCATTGACAAAAATCATTTATCTGGGCGTAATGAAACGCAGAGCAAGGGTGCTGGGCAATAAATTGAATTACAGTAATATTACAGACAATAAAGAGGTCGTCAAAAACACTCTGGAAGCTAATTTCCCATTACTGCATATTCATCACCATATCAACATACTATGGGATACGGAATCTGTCGAACAGTTCGATATTTGTAACAAACTTCTTCTTGAATATGCTAAACGGTTTTCACTTTACGAACAAAAACAAATTTTCCAGATACTCATCAATTTTTGCCGGCTGAAAGTCACTGGCAACCAGCCCCTGATATGGAATCTTAGACAATTAGAGCTATATCGTGAGCTTTTTGAAAGAGGATTTTGTTATACAGGTAAGCAGCAGCGTAAAAAACAAATCTCTCTGCATCATTTCAAAAACTATATGCAACTCCTGATAGAACTGGAACATTTTGAAAGGTTTAAAACTCTGGAAAAACAATATGTCCATCAGGTTTATTTTAAAACCGCCCCCCAAAGCCGTTTTGTAAAACAATATAATGAGGCTGTATTATACTTTTCACAATTCCTATATTACAGTAAAAACAAACGTACTATAGGGCAAGAGTTTGCCTACGACACTGCGCTAAAGCTTATTCAGAAAATAGACCAGGAATTAACTATTGGCGTACAGGAATATCCTGATATGTTCTATCGGATATTATACGAAGTTCTTTTATTGAAAATTTATTTTGAAGGCGATATAAGAGGTTTTGGCAAACGGAGAAGTGCTTTCCACAAATATGTCAGCAGCCAAAAACAACTGAACATCATTTTCCGTCGTCCTTATTTGAATTTTGCCAATATTCTTTTGCAATTGAAGCAACTTAAAAAGCAATCAAGGCAGGAAAACATAGAACAATTGAAGCTTAAAATTGAAAATATGCCCATCATAGAACGAGAATGGTTATCAAGTCTCCTAAGGTAAACGAATCAACGAATCACGAATCAACGAATCGACAAATTATATGATATTGCCATTGAAAACCTTACTTTTGGCTTTCTAATTTAATCAATCAAATAAGTGTCCAAATATCCAAAAATATATTCTATTTCTACTGTAGGCGTCCGTAATCACAATAACTCGGACTTCCTGCTGCACCATTTGCGAACGGATTTTACTGGTAATAATGGGCTAGGCAAATCAGTCATTGCAGATTTACTGCAACTGATATTTATTCCTATGCGGGATGAGTGGAAGCCTGGAACCGATGGGATGGGCGACAGAAAAATCGAGACAATTCCACTTGAACGTCCCTGGATAGAACATGCTTATGCTTTTTTGAATATTGAAAAGGCAGAAGGGCATTTCATTGTCATGGGTGTACTGATTCCAAATAAATCACGTTTACCTGTTCGTCCGTTTATTATCCAGAAAGGTGAGGATTTTCAGCGCCGGAGTACTTTGAAAGGTTTTAATCGACCATTGACACATAAAGACTTTATCAAGCCAGATAAACGAATTATGGACTTACAGGAATTGGGGCGACATCTGGAGAAAACTTATGATATTTATATCAAAAACTTCTACCAAAAAGAAGCTATAAAAGAGTATTACAGCCTGCTGTATAAAAACCAGATCATACCTATTGACCTGACCAATGAATCGAACCTCCGGTCTTATGGAAAAGTACTGCAATCCTTTTCACGTGCCAAGACACTGGACATCAAAAAATCTCGAAGCCTGCAAAACTTTCTCTTTGAAGACAATGAAGATATTCGACTTGAATTTGAACGACAAAAAGGTAAGCTGACCGAAGCCATCCGAGAGTACAAAAAAACCAATAATGAGATTCGTGCGCTGGAAGAAAAGCAGAAATATTTATCTGAACTTCAGGAAAAGCATGATAAATTTCAAGTTGCCAATACGAGCTATCTGGTAGAGAAGGCTTTGTTTACTTCTCGTCAGTTTCTGGCAGCAAGAACGGCTTTTGATAAAAATGAAAAACAGCTTAATCAGGCTTTTAATCAATATACCCATGCAGAAAAAGAACTGAAAGTCTGTCAGACCGATTATTATTTAAAACTGCTTGAGCAAAAGGATATTTGTAATAGTATTCGTGCTCAATTATTGGAACAACAAGTCGATGCTACCGATGAAAACATTCGTAACTTAAAAGAAAATCTGGAACGTAAAAGAGGATTTATCAGGCGTATCACTACTTTGCAGCCTTTGGTAGAAGAGTTTGAAAGTTATGAAAATGTTCGAGAGCAATTTGAGATACAGGAACAACAAAGCGATAAACTCAAAAAGCTAAAAAAGCTGCAAAGACTTCCTTTGTATAGTGATTTTGAGCAATCCAAATGGGCAGAAGATTTTGAAGAAGCAGAAACTTATTACAACCAAAGAAGTCGGGAAATTCAAACCATTATTAAAAATCTGGAAGAATTGCTGAATCTATACGAGGGCAATAATCCTGATTCTTTATTCAATTGGGCTTTAAGCCAAAAAACACCGCTTTCGCTTGCTCAGGAAACAGTTTTGATGAATTTTAAAGACATTTTTATCAAAAAAATTGCTGCGCAAAATGGAGCAAAATTTACATTACAGCCCGAAAAACTATTAAGCTCATTTAAAGAAGAAAAAGATGGAATATGGCTGGTGCTGGGCGATTTGAGTACATTTATTCCTTACGTCAATAAGCAAATATTTGATGATGGTAAAAAACTAAGTCAGGCGATAAAACAGGGTAAAGCAGAGATAGAAGCGCAACTCGCTATACTCAGAAAAGAAGATAGAAACATCTGGAATTTATTTCGCAGCTTGCAGGATATTGGGCTAAACAGAGCCTTAACGGAGATTTATAAGAATCGGGAAAATATCGAGCAATTTGAATCTAACTCCTTGCTTAGAAATGAAAATATATCATTTATACAAAAACATTTTTCAGCATTTGAGCAATTGGAACAACTGGAAGACGAAGCCCAAAAGCTAGACCTGCGTATTGACGGACTGGTCGGGCAAAGGCGCTCATTTAAAGAAGAAGAAAGACAAAACGGGGAAGCACTAACGGCTACCCTCATAGAAATTAATAAGCTAAAACACGACCTGCCCGAACCAGAGACCGAACATCCTGACTATAAGAATTTTGAGATAGAAGCCCTGAAAAACCTGCGCAGTGAATACCTCGCTTCACTCAGAGAATTAAAAGAGCAGGTTGCGCATTATGATACTTTGTATGATCGACAAAAACGAAATTTTGATGTAGCCAATGAGCGCCACCCTGAATTGAAAAGAAGAAAAGAGGAAACGGATATACGTTTTCAGCAGGCACGTCGGGAGTTGCATCATGAAACTGACCAGCAATTCGATAGCCTGATAAAAACATCAGAACTTGACCAGGACGAGATCAGGGCATTGGAAGACAAAGCCCGTTCTCTGGGTGAAACTTACCGTCATGCTTTTGGGCGAATTGCAGAACGTTATGAAGAATCTCGCTCGGATAAACGCCACCCTGAATTATACCCTGGCGGGCGTCCGACTTATAATTTCCAGACTTTATTGAATATTCTTTGTGGAAAGATTGGTTTGGAAGGGATTACGCAAAAACTGGAACACCTCAACAATACCCGCAAAAGCTTTGGTGACCTGCAAATCACCATTTTAGGGCAAGTTTTTGGGCAAGTAGAAAAACAATACAGAGATTGCAGCCTGACCGTCACCCGATTGAATAATTTTTTCAAATCCAGAAAAGTCAGTAATAATTATCGTTTTAAAATTGACTTTACTGATCGTCAGGACATCAATATAGACTGGATACAGAAGATGAAAGAACGGGCACAAATTCATCAGTATGGCGCTAGTCTTTTTACGCCTGTCGAAGACCTGCCC
>JAHDFX010000021.1:20039-40302 GCA_020627965.1 Saprospiraceae bacterium
GAAAATACCCCGGATAATTTGATCCAGAATATTGCCCGACAGTTTTATAGCGCTGTCAATTGCACCCCGGATGACCTCTTGAATCCGAAATTCTATTTCAATTTGAGTATTAAAATGGAGGATGAAGAAGGCAAAACTAATTCGGGTAGTGGCGGACAATCCTATACAGCTTTGGCATTGCTTTGTATTGGTCGGCTTTCTATCGTACAAAGAACGGATAAAGACCGAGCAGGTGTCCGTTTTATCATTATAGAAGAGCTTTCAAATATTGATGATACCAATTTCAGCATCTTCCCCGAAATTGCTAAGAAATTCAATTATCAGTTGCTCACCATGACACCCAAACCTTTTGGTTCTTATACCGATGATGAGTGGTTTTTGCATATGTTGATACGAGGCAAGGAGGAGAAAGATATGAATTATAAGGCGATGAGCTTTTTTAAGAACAAGTATAAAGGGGTCGATTTGGAGGAGCATATTAAAAATAAAAATCGGTAGGTGCATAAATGAACTGGAAAGCATTAAGAGAATTGCATCAAATATATACAAGTGGTGAAGCATCTACAGCTTTGCTCAAATATCCTATTATCAGGCGGCAGGAAGAGATGGGACGTATAAAAATACAAGGTAAAAAGCTAATAAAAGCCGGTGATTTTGATGAGATGTATGAGAGAAAATACGCTGACTTTTTTCAGGATATTTCCAATTTGCTTTCGCAATATGAACTTAGCGGCACCAATTTTAAAGAACAGGATTTGCGGGTTTTACAACGTATTAAAACCAGTAAAACCGATATTTTGAACCAAGGACTTTCTCAAAAAGAAATTTCAAGTACTTATTTTGATGATTCAAAATACCTGAAGTCAGGCAGTAAATTGTATCAGGCGGTTTCACGTTTACTGGAAATAGATCAGCTTGATCGAGCAGAACACGACAGACAGTTTTTGTATGTCCTGCATTGTGCAAGTCGGCAACCGAAAATAATCATACTTTGTGAAAATCTAAATCGCCTAAAAAAACCTCGCCTTCAAGACATAGAACTTTGGTATGCCGGAGGAAGTAATACAGCTAAATTGCAATATGTGCTACAGCCTGATTTGCCCCTTTATTACCTTTGCGATTGGGATAATAATGGTATATCTATCTATCAGCACATCAAAAAGCAATATTTTCCAACTATAGAATTGTTGGTTCCTGAAGCCCCTAAACTGCTCTCCGTTATATCGGAATGGACAATATCTTTTGATAAAAATCTATTTTCAACAGAAGCCTGGTCTTTGCTGGGACTGCTCATACAGCAGAATTATTGGATAGAGGAAGAAAGTATAAATGCGTTCCAAAATTTCTAATCCTCCATATAATTGGAAATAAATATTTCCTGCTCTTTCTGCCTGGGAACATCCTTGATATTTCTCATACCATAGCTTAATTCTCTGGTGCTAATATGCGCAAAAGAATAAAGCTCCTGTATATAGTCGCTATTATCGTAGGTCATCAACCATTTGTGTGAAGTGTTCTTCAAGACTTTAGCTAGTCTTTCATGTTCAAATGTTTTATGCAAATTGCCATTCTTGCCGTATAGTGCAGATTTGGTCGCTGAATAATAAGGTGGATCTAGAAATATAAAAACATGGTCTCCTTTAGCTTCAACGACTTGTTGGTAGTCCAGGTTAGTGATTTTGGTGTTTTTTAAAACTTGTTCTACTTTCCTTAGCCTTTCTATGCTAGATGGCGTAAAACGTTCTTCAAAGGCATGATTGGAAAAGCCACCGCTTTCGCTTGTCCCTGAGAAGGTGATACGATTTAAAATGAAAAAAGCACCAGCGGTTTCCAGTGCTGAGAAATCATTGATATTATCAAGTAAAAAACGATGTAAAACTTTACCGTTTGTATGGGTTTGTTGCCATTCTATGACTTGCCCAACTACTTTTTCGACATCTATCTTGCTTTGAGCCCAAAACTGAAATAGTTCGTAATACAGATCATTGATCCAATAACTACGGCGGGGATATTTCTGCCGAACATGAAAATAGACCGAACCTCCTCCTATGAAAGGTTCTCTGTATTCTTTGAAATCAGGAATAAGTGGTGCTATAAATTTTACTGCCCTACTCTTTCCTCCCGGATACCTTAATGGACTTTTTATCACTTGTTCATTATTTTGTGCTATCCTATAAAGGTATACCTATTTCCTGACTGAACCAACCGACTTGACTAGTCAAAATAAATCTCAGGCTGTCACGCTATAAGGCTGAAAAGTGGCCAATGCAGCCGCATCTATACTTTTAAATGTATAGCCCTGCTCTACAAAATATTCTAAGGCACGTGGCAACACATAAGACAAATTCTCTTTAGCCTTAATACTATCATGGAAAACAACTATAGAACCTCTGCCCGAATTATTGATTACATTGTTCAGGCATTGTTTTTTAGTTACCCGATGGTCAAAATCGCCACTGAGTACATCCCACATAATAATGTTGTAATGACGCTGTAGAAATTGTGCTTGTTTGGGCTTTAGCCTTCCATAGGGTGGACGAAAAAGTGGTGAATCCATTAGTTCTGCACATTTACGAACGTTATGGAAATAATTGATATTATTGCCCATTGTCCAGCCATTTAAATGATTGTAGGTATGGCTACCTACGGTATGACCTTCTGCTATCGTTTGCTTAAAAATATCAGGATATTTTTCAACATTTTCTCCTACACAGAAAAAAGTGGCTTTTGCTTTATACCTCGCTAATTCTTTCAAGACCCAAGGAGTTACCTGTGGGATTGGTCCATCATCAAAAGTTAAATAGATGACCTTTTCTACATCCGGAATATTCCAGATGAAATTTGGAAATAAATTTTGAATAAAACGAGGGGTTTTTACTAAATACATAGTCAACGAATAGTTAAGATTTTGTTAAGAACATATCTTTCTATTTACTGCAAAAACTATTCCTAGTTTGACTTTCAACATACTTATTTAAAATAAAAAAGAGCCACATTTTCACATGGCTCTTGTTTTTTTAAAATTAAACACTGATAATCAATGCCTTAATAAACAATCAATCTTCCAGTTGCTCTATCTTCATCATTTTCCAAATGATAAAAATATACCCCACTTTCCATATTATTTCGTTGAACAATAAATGAGGTTCCGGTAATTTGCTCATATTGTTCAATAAGTCGTCCGGTAGCATCTGTAATTTTCAGTCGGAAAGCCTGGTTTTTGGGATTTGGAAAACTCAATACAGTTTTGTCTGTGAATGGATTTGGGCTGAGGCGGGCAGTTATTGTGGGCTGGGCATTTTGTACCCCAACAAGCTCCAGACAGCCGTTAACAATTTTATGTTCTGTATTCTCGTAATCCTGATTTACAACGTCTACAATTGTTTCAATACAGACTTCATCATTGGTCAAATTCATAAAATATACACGGCATAATGGCTGGGGTAAAAATGATTTTAAAATCAGTGAATCTTCATAAGAAATACCAATCACCATGTTGCTACCAGGAGCCGTTTGTGGAGTGATGGGATATACCGCCGGATCAACAAGATTTTCTACAGAAGCAATTTCAACTCCACTCATCGTAAATTGATAAGCATTGACGAAGGCTGTCGGGTTTGTAATGTCTATATCTATATATTGATCGGTATAATTGATGTCTCTGATGCTAAATGCAACAGTATCGTAGATATTATTGATGCCTTGTGGGAAATAGCAATGATCGTGAGCTCCACCATCCGGGTGATTATGCGCTATTCCGTAGTTCAGGCAACTAGCTAACAATGCTGCATCATACACTGTGATGTTATTGTCAGCATTCAGATCATTACAGGATGTTGGAGTAATATCATCACCCAGAATTGCTGTAACATAATCCTGAGCGTCTACAAATTCCTGTGTACCATTTGTATTCAAATCTCCCATTAGGGCAGTACCATTACAATCTCCATTACAGTCTGGCTGGGCAGCGCCATAAATTTCTCCTGCACAATCAACATAAGGTTCACAATCAGGAGATACTGTCATTTCCAGTGTACCCGAAGAGCGATCTAAATTGATACAAACCTGTGCCCAATTATTCGTAAAATCAGTTTCATAGCGCCCCTGTGCATCAGGTGCATTGTCCCAGTTGGTACGGGCTACAAAGGTATAAGTTCCGTCAGCCACATCCGTAACATCAATCCATTGACAATCAAGACCAGCTCCGTATATATCTCCACAACCTGCACTAATTCCCATATTACCACAACCATATTGAGCTGTTCCACCATCGCTACATTCGAGGTCCATAACACAAAAACCATTTTTAAAGCCTATAGGAAGTGCTACTCCATTTTCATCGTAGAGCAGGTATTCTGCATAGCCATCATAATGATTGTGTCCATGACAATTATCATAAGTAAATTGGTCTGGATTATTGGAGGGATCACCTATAAAATAATCTAGATCACCTATGTTTTTAATGTGTGTAGTAAAACGAACAATATCTCTGTCGCCATAGCCCTGTATACAGCCTTCACTAATGGCACAACCATCATTATTTGAATAAGTGGTCAGGTAGATACTGTTTTCCATAACGTCTTCCAACAACCATAAATCGGGTCCGGTACAGCCAGGATCACCGAGGTATATACAAGTAGAATCGGCTATAGTTGCCAATGGGTTATAATTACAGGCATCAGGGTCGGTACAGCCTGCAATCTCTCCATTGTATACCAACACCCATTCAATATCACCAGTACAATCATCATTATCATCGCCAATACGGATGTAATAGGTTTCAGCAGGATACAAAGGAATACTTAAAGCCGTTTGAACTCCACAGCCAGGGCTATCATTACCATAATATATAGTACCTACATTCGACTCTTCGACTAGTGTTCCACACGCTTCGTATATCCATATCTTGGTATCGCAGGTATTACTTAGCCCGCATGTTGAGACTTTATAAGTTCCAGGTGCGGTTGGTGTAAACTCATACCAATGGTTGTCATATGATGTGAAATAAGTACCTTCTGATACGACGATGGCGCTTTCACAGGTAGACCCAGGCGGACAGTCGAAATAAGTCGATTCATCTGTTCCAAATTCACCGCCTTCCGCTACCAGATTTCCATCTGAAAAAACTTCGTAATATCCTTGTCCATAACCACAACAAATACCATCTCCAAACTCATCAAGTATGGTAAAATTTAGACAAGTATTTACAGGTACACATACTGTATCGGAAAACAATGTCTGATTGCTGCCTATATAATCACCGATAGCTGCTTCTGCCCAAATGGTACTTCCTCCATCAGACAGTATCCAGCCAGTTTCGTAAGCATAATCATCAGTAAATACATTAATGATAATTTCTGATTCTCCTACACCACAGTTTTGAGTATAAATGAGTGTATTATATACGGAGGCAAGTATAATTGTAAATAGTATTTTTTTCATAAGAACAGCATTATAGGTTTTACTAATGTAAGATAAGGTATTTATAGCTAAAGAATGTGTATTAGACTTGTTACTCTTGAATTATACAGCATATAATAATGCTTTTCATACAATGTTCTTTTTAGAAGCTGTTTGAAACTTATAGCTTTAAGTCTTACAAATTGTGACGAAAAATCGTCAAAATACTGTCAAATCAAAAAAATACTAAAAGGTGAGAATGTTTATTCAGGCGTGTTTACTAGACTTTGGACGTAGCATTTCTGTAGAAAAACATTTCTACGATCAAAAGTCTAGTTAAATATCAGGAAGTGTAAATTCTACTACTGTTCCGGCCCCTTTATCAGAGTTGATCCACATGCTGCCACCGTGCAGTTCAACTATTTTTTTACTCATGGAAAGCCCCATACCGGTTCCTGTATTATCTTTTCTATTGAGTTTATGGAAAAGCAAGAATATTTTATTGTGATAGTCCTCATGCACACCTATTCCATTATCAGAAATTCTGAAGAGATAATTCATATCCTCCCTATTTACGTTTAACGTAACTTCAGGCTGGTCGTTATCATTAAACTTTATTCCGTTTGCTATCAGGTGATAAAACAAACTGCGCAACTGCGATTTTTGTCCTAATATGGTTGGTAGTTTATCAAAATTAACCTTAGCTTTTTTCTCTTTGATGAGGGATTCCAGGCTCTCCATGACTTGTTCAATGATTTGATTCAAATTCACCTTTGTTGGCGGGCTATCCTGGATTCCTAAAGCAACGTAGTTAAGCAAATCATCGAGTAAATCTCCCATTCTGTGGGTTCCTTCCATGATAAATTTGAAGTAGTCTTCTACTTCATCTTCTGAGGTATCTCCATATTTTCTTTTCAACAGCGTCGTAAAACTACCAATGGTACGAAGTGGTTCTTTCAAATCGTGAGCAATAATTTTGGCATATTGATGTAGGTCTCTGTTAGCTGATGCCATTGACCTCGTCTGAGCTTTGAAGTATTCAAGTTCTTTTTCTTTCTCTTCAATATACTCAGATAGTTTCTCTAGTTGTTCTTTTTCAGTAAGTACAATTCGTAAGTTTTCTACCTTACGAAGCACTTTATTTGCTTTCTCTTCTTGTTTCAGGGCTTCATGATAATCTACCCTTTTTCGAAGTGCTTTAAGCTCTAACAAATCATAACCATTCTCTCGAATGATTTTAAGTGCTTCTTCGTTTGTTTTTAGGGCTTCTTTGTGTTCTTTTTGTTCAGATTGTGTTTGGGATATCTTATGTTTGCATACTGCGAATAGGTATTTAAAACCATATTGTTCCGCTATTTCATGTGCATATTCGTAAGTAGCCTTAGCTTCTTTATGATGCCCTAACTCAAACAATACATCTCCAGAAGAAAAAACAGCAATACACCTTCTGTAAGGTTGGCGATAAATATCGGTCACTTTCAGTGCGCGGGCATAGAAACCGAGTGCCTGCGGATATCTGCCTTTAGAAAAATTAACATTACCGACTGTTATGAGATCGAGTGTAAGATTTTCGTAATTACCCTTTTTTCGATTATAAGTGTAGCCTTTCTCTGCATATTCAATCGCCGTATCGTAGTCTTCTTTTTTCTGATATAGATCAGCCAGATTAGAATAAGCTTCAAAACAATATTTATCTTCTTCCAGGCGAAGCACTTTAAAATAATAATCTAGTGCTTTTTCATAGTTAACTTTTCTGGTGTTGATCTCTCCTAAACGATTCTGAAAACGGGCAACAAAATCTTTGTTATTGATAGACTCACTAATGTACAAACCCTGTGCATAATACATTTTAGCTTCGATGAAGTCTCCCAATTTATAGTGATGAAAACCTAAATTGTGAATATAATTAAGTTCTGTTATTCTTGCTCCTTCTGCTATAGCTCTGTCAAGTCCGAGATGGGCAACCTCAAAATAATCTTTATTTGACAAGTGCCTTCTTTGCCAAAGCATGGTAGCAACCTCCAATGCAGTATGCCCTGGGTAAGCATTAACCGCTTCAGTTAAATCTGTTGTAAATAACTTAAGCTTTATATTGAAATCCTTGTCGTAGCTCATTAAGATATATTGGATTTTATATGATAGAGCGCATATTCAAAGTCTGTTTTCTTTCCCAAAATAAAACATAAAAAATGACTATCCAAATATATTCAGACAGTCATTTTTTATTCCGGTAAATATTAAGACCTTATTTTCCTTAATTAAGTAATTCATAAACACCTGCAATCCCTTGTCCACCGCCTACGCAAGCTGTTACCATTCCGTATTTTTGGTTACGGCGACGCATTTCATGAAATAACTGTGTAGAGAGTTTTGCACCAGTACATCCCAGTGGATGTCCAAGAGCGATTGCACCTCCATTAACATTAACAATGTCAGGATTTAAGCCTGCTGTACGAATAACTGCCAATGACTGAGCAGCAAATGCTTCATTCAATTCGATCTGTTCAATATCTTCCAGTTTCATGTTTGCTTGCTTAAGCGCTTTTGGTATAGCTGCACAAGGTCCGATGCCCATATACAAAGGCTCAACACCTGCAACAGCACAAGAAACCAGTCGTGCAATAGGCTCAAGCTTTAGTTCTTTGACCATACGTTCACTCATCACCATTACAAAAGCAGCTCCATCAGACATTTGAGAAGAGTTTCCTGCTGTTACGCTCCCGCCCTGTGCAAATACAGGACGAAGTCTTCCCAAACCTTCCACAGTAGTAGAAGTACGAACTCCTTCATCCATATCAACAGTATAAGAACGTTCTTTGCGCTGATTGTCTTCAAAATACACCTCATTAACTTCTACAGGCACTATTTCATCCTTAAACAAGTTATTTTCAATCGCACGTTTTGCTTTCATATGAGAGTTGTAAGAAAACTCATCCTGTTCAGTTCTTGAAACATTGTATTTTTCAGCAACCTTCTCCGCAGTGATACCCATCCCTACAATATAATCAGGATGCTCATTCGCTGTATCATAGTTAGGTGCCAGCTTATATCCTGTCATAGGAATAGCACTCATGCTCTCTGCTCCACCAGCAATATAGACCTCTCCCATACCAGCTTTGACTTTAGCCACAGCTATAGAAATGGTCTCCAAACCTGATGCACAATAGCGATTTACTGTAACTCCAGGAACAGCAATGCCCAGACCTCGAAGTGCAATTTGACGACCGATCTGTAGCCCTTGCTCTCCTTCAGGATTGGCACAACCTACAATTACATCATCTATTAAATTTGGATCTAATTGGGGTGTTTTCTCCATCATATGTTTAACAACTTCTACCGCTAAATCATCGGAACGCGTAAAACGAAATCCTCCTTTTTTCGCCTTTCCAACAGCCGTACGATATGCTTTTACGATATATGCTTCCATTTTGTTGTATTTTTTTAAATTATTATGTGTTATCGTGTTATTGTGTTATTGTGTTATCGTGTTATTGTGTTATTTACTTATTATTCGATAACACTATAGCACGATAACACATTAACACAATCTCTAGTTCCTCAAAGGCTTATTAGTACTCAACATGTGCGAAATACGTTCAAGCGTTTTAGGCTCTGTAACCAGACTCAAAAATGCTTCACGTTCTATATCTAAAAGATAACGCTCTGTTACCTTCTGAGGAGAAGACAGATCACCTCCACACAGTACATAAGCTATCTTTCTGGCAATCTTTATATCATGCTCACTTGCATAATTACCAAATCGCAAACTTGCAGCAGCGGTATATAAGGCTGCCAGGCCTGTACGTCCTAAAACATAAATATCATTGCGCTCTATAGGCTGCGTGTAATTATCAGCCAGAGCAAGTACTTCTTTTTTGGCTTCCGCCAATGTACGGGAAGTATTCACAGAAATCCTGTCGTAACCCTCTACCAGATAGCCCTTCTTAAAGGCATCGTATCCTGATGTTGCAACGCTGGCTAAAGCAATCGTTTTAAATTTCTCTACCAGTGTAGGTATTTGTACATCACCTTCAAAAAATGAATCGGAAGCACGTAGAGCAAACTCCTTAGTTCCTCCACCTCCAGGTATCAATCCTACACCAACTTCTACAAGTCCAATGTAAGATTCTGCCGAAACAATGGCTGTATCACAATGCATCATGGTTTCACATCCACCACCAAACACAAAACCTTGTGTGGCTGCTACTACCGGAATACTTGAGTAACGACAACGCATTGTTGTATTCTGGAAAGTTGCTATGGCAGTATTTAAGTCATCTGTCTGACCGCCATAAGCCATCATACCGATCATAGCCAGATTTGCTCCGACAGAGAAATTTGTAGCATTATTTCCAATAACTACACCTTTCCAGCCTTCTGCTTCTGCCATATCAATGGCTTTATTGATACCTTCCAATACATCTGCGCCAATAGAGTTCATCTTACTACGGAACTCACAGCAAAGTACTCCATCACCCATATCATGAATAGCACATCCAGCATTTTTCCAGATTACTGAACTTGCTCTTGTGTTATCCAGAATAATGAAATCGCCTGCTCCTGGCATAGCTTTGTATGCTCCAGCAGTTATGTCATAGTAGTGAGGTAATCCATTTTCCGTTTTATAAAAAGAAGTATGACCTGCTCCCAACATGTCTTTTACCCACTGACCAATAGTATAACCAGCTTCCTCACATAGCTTGATACCTTTTTCAAGACCGATCATATCCCAATATTCAAATGCACCTACCTCCCAGGCAAAGCCAGCTTTTAATGCATCGTCGATACTGTACAGATCGTCTGAAATTTCAGGAATTCGATTGGAAACATAAGCAAATAAGCCCAGCAAAGAACCACGTACCAACTGACCTCCTTCGTCTTCTGCATCAAACATAGCTCTTACGCGATCGCCAAGGTCTTCGATACCTTTTGCTGCGCCAATACTCGCCAGACGAACCTTACGCTTTTCTACATATTCCAATTTCTCCAGATCCAATGCGTAAACTGTCTTAGAACCGTCTTTTCCACGCACTGTTTCATAAAAACCTTTTTTAGACTTATTGCCCAAAAATTTATTCTCGATCAAAAATTCCATGTATTTCGGCAACTCAAAAGCACCTGCCTGCTCGTCATTCGGGCAGTTATCTTTAATACCTTTGATAACCTTTACCGACGTATCATGCCCAACCAGATCGCCCAAACGGAAAGTACCCGTCTTTGGTCTTCCAATCAATGGACCCGTTAATTTATCTACAGCTTCAATGGTCAAACCAAGTTTTTCTGTCAACTGGAATACCTTTGCCATAGCATAAACACCAACACGGTTGGCAATAAAAGCAGGCGTATCTTTACACAATACAGTACGCTTGCCCAGATACTTATCTCCATAATTCATGAAGAAATCAACAACCTCCTGAGATGTTTTTTTAGTAGGAATAATTTCCAATAAACGCAAATAACGGGGAGGATTGAAGAAGTGTGTACCACAGAAATGTTTGACAAAATCTTCGCTTCTTCCTTCTGCCATCATATAAATGGGAATACCTGAAGTATTAGAAGTTATCAATGATCCTGGTTTACGATATTTTTCTACCTTGTCGAAAATCTGCTTTTTGATGTCCAAACGTTCTACAACAACTTCGATTATCCAGTCGCAGTCTGCTATTTTTTCAAAATCATCATCAAAATTACCTGTAGTAATTCGACTAATATTCGACTTTTCATAAAAAGGGTTCAATTTAGCTTTGGAAGCTGCTTTGAGCGCACCGTTTACAATACGATTGCGCTGTGCCTTACTTTTACGTTCTTCGTCAGTAATATCAAAAGGCACAATGTCCAACAACAGAACATCTAGTCCTATATTGGCAAAATGAGCCGCTATACCTGAACCCATTACGCCCGATCCAAGTACTGCAACTTTACGAATTTTTCTACTCATGTTTATTTTAATGAATGATGAAAAGAGTACATTCTAATTAATTCTACAGGGTTAACAGTTTGTTAACAATACAAAGTATTGTTAAATTTTCGGCAAAAATAAGAAATACAATGCATGCATTGAAACTAGTCAAACCTTTTTTTTAACAGTTCGGGATATTATTTTGTTGGGAGATCGCATTTTTTTTATAAAAACTTCACAGTTTACCTTCCATTACACCAATGCCAAATAAGGCAAAATCATATTTTACCGGATCGTTTTTGTCAAATTGGTGAAGGTTTTTAGTTAGTTCTAATACCGATTTCCAATCTCGTTGTTTACGATGCAGCAGACCTAATTGTCGGGCAATACGGTCTACATGCACATCCAGCGGCATCAATAATTGTCGAGGTTGAATGGTTTTCCAAACGCCCAGGTCTACACCTTTATCGTCTTGACGTACCATCCAGCGCAAGAACATATTCAGGCGTTTGCAACTAGATTTTCGGGCAGGTGTAGCAATATGCTTTCTGGTGCGCTGAGGTGCATCTGGCAGACTGAAAAATAATTCATGAAAACCTATTAAAGCATTGCCTACATGTTCATCATTTTCATTTAAATGCCGACTAAATGCTATTTCGAGGCTATCGTGTTTCTGATAAAAATGTTGTAAAAATTCCAAAAAATATAAGGTATCCGTTGCCTGAAAAGTACGATGCTTGAACTGTTCAAAAGCCTGTCGATCTTTTTCCTGATGGTTTTTGATAAAATCATAAGGACTACCATCCATCAGCCTGACCAGCTCTTTTGCTTTATTGATAATCGTCTTTCTTTGTCCCCATGCCAGTACAGCAGTCCAAAATCCCATGATCTCAATATCTTGCAAACGGCTAAATTGGTGTGGAATTTGAATGGGATCATTCTCAATAAAATCAGCTTGATTATACGTAAGTACTTTTTCGTCTAAGAAAGTCTTTAGGTCTTCTATTCTCATTTTATAAAGATTGTATCAGTTCCTTAACAATCAAAACCATCTTAGGGCTTGCTTTTTGTACAACTTCCAGCACATCTTCAATTGTTGTCTCCTGAATATTTTCAATGGGATAACATTGATTGGAAACAACGGAGATCACAAACACAGGTAAGCCTGCATGCCTGGCAACCAGCACTTCCGGTACAGTAGACATACCCACTATATCACCTCCGATTCTATGCAAATATTCATATTCGGCAGGTGTTTCCAGATTAGGCCCTTGCAAGCCTACATAAACCCCCACATGAGCCTGTATACCTTCTTTCGCGGCAATATCCATGGCGCTTTGGTTCAGTTTTTCATTGTAAGTACGCAGCATATCAGGGAAACGCGGACCAAGTCTTTCGTCATTCTCTCCACGTAGAGGGTTTTCAGCTTGTAAATTGATGTGATCGCGCACAAATACAATATCGCCGGCAGCTATAGCGGCATTTGTACTTCCTGATGCATTAGAAATCAATAAATGCCGAATACCCAGTGCTTTCATTACCCTGACAGGAAAAGTAACCTGCTTCATACTGTAGCCTTCATAATAATGAAAACGTCCAGCCATTGCCACTACAGAACGCCCGCCCAATGTGCCAAAAACTAGTTTCCCCTGATGACTTTGCACAGTAGAAATCGGAAAGTGTGGAATATCTCTATATGGAATTTCGGCATCTATTTTCATATCATCGACCAGGCTTCCAAGTCCGGTACCGAGTATAATCCCGAATGTTGCCTGAAAATCTGTTCTGTTCCTGATATAGTTTGTTGCTTCTTGTATGTTGTCGTATAAACTCACTTGTTGATGTGTTGATGTGTTGATGTCAACACGCTTAAACCTTAAAATCCAGTAAATAATCTTTGACTTGCTGGTCAAATTTTTCTTGTTCATTAAATAAAAAATTCACGCGTATAGGCAGCACATAAATAGGCAATCCATGTTCTTCCAAATGTGCTTTATGTAATTCTAGCCTTAAAGCATCTTTTTCTGTTGTAATAATGATCTTATTATTGGAAGGAATATCTTCAAAAGATTTTCTGATCTTGCCAATATCCGGTTTTTCAAACAGATGATGATCGCCGAAAGTCAGTGTAGTCAGAGAACGTACTCTAGGACGCAGGTAAGCCTCCAAATATTGCGGACGAGCAATACCACAAACCATTAGTACATCCACATCTTCACTGAGTTCTAGTTGAAGCTGATTTTGAAAAATATGATAAGGCTGAAAATACTCATATGCTGAAAAATAGACTGTCTGATAAGAATAGGGTTGCAAAGCCTGGAGAAAAGCATTACGGTCAGCTTCTGTAAGGTCTGGCGGACATTTGGAAGCAATAATGATATTTGCCCGTTTGTAAGCAGAACGCCATTCTCGAAGCCTTCCTGAAGGCAGCAGATAATCGGTCATAAAAGGAAACTCATATTCGGTCAATAAGATATTGAAACCAGTTGTCAATGCCCGATGCTGATAGCCGTCATCCAGCAAGACTGTTTCTAAATCTGGTTCGATCATCAGCATTTGAGGAATCGCCATAGTGCGTTCTTCGGCGACAGCCACCATAATACCAGGGAATTTCTTTTTAAATTGTAAAGGTTCATCGCCAGCTTTATCGGCTGTATCATGTGGATGTACAAGTTTAAACCCTCTTGTCTTACGACCATAGCCCCGACTAAGCGTTCCGATCTTTATATACTCTCTCAACAAACGTATCAGGTACTCTGTATGTGGTGTTTTACCAGATCCCCCAACAGATAAATTCCCCACACAAATGATTGGTATATCAAATCGGACACTTTTCAGTAATTCTATTTTATATAAAAAATTGCGTAAGCTAACTCCCATACCATATAAAAAGGATATAGGAGAAAGTATGAGTCGTGTAATTATGTCGTTCTGCAATGAAATAGTATTTAAATTATATCGCAATATCTTCGCTCTTAGGCGTCATTCTTTCTGGTGGCGATTTAGTCAGCAGGACAAAACCAAAGGTAAGTACCCCAAGTCTTCCAATAAACATTAATACAGAAATTATCAATTTACTATACCATGAAAAATCGCCCGTAATACCCGTTGATATACCCACTGTACTCAAGGCCGAAGCAGCTTCAAACAATATGGCTTCAACATTAAAAGTGTCTCCTTCTATCAATAAAATCAGCCATACGCAAAATGTGTGTACCAACACATAGAACATAAGCGAGGAAATTGCCAGATTGATATTATCTGATGGAATTTCTTTTTTTAAAAAAGTTACCCGTTTTTTTTGCTTCAAAATGGATCTCAGCACAGCAAAAATAGCTGTAATGGAGGTCGTCTTTATACCGCCACCGGTTCCTGCTGGCGAAGCTCCTATTATCATAATAGCAATCATGATAAATATCGAAGCAACACTTAACTTACTGATATCATAATCATTAAAACCAACCGTCGTATGCGCTGAAATACTCTGAAACATAGCCGTTTTCATCCCACCATACCCCTGACCGACTAACTGTGTATCAGAAAAGAAGATCAAAAAGCTCCCTAACAGGGAAATCACAAATGTTCCAATAAGTATAATCTTAGAAGTGAGTGTAATGTTCTTGCGCCGACCAATAATTCTATACCAAAAGTCTAACAATACTATGAATCCAATAGAACCTAAGAGAGAAAGCACCAATATGGTATTCCATATCCAGGGATAGTCTTTTAAAGAAATCATAGAATCACTAAAAAGGCTGAATCCTGCTGTACAAAAGGCTGA
Source organism: Saprospiraceae bacterium (assembly GCA_020627965.1). Lineage (GTDB taxonomy): Bacteria > Bacteroidota > Bacteroidia > Chitinophagales > Saprospiraceae > JAHDEO01. The sequence goes on from JAHDFX010000021.1 coordinate 35,120, forward strand.
TATACTGTGAAAAACTGCGTTCCATAAGGGAGCTGCAATACCAGCATCTCTAAAACCAATATACAGACAGGCAACTCCAATAGTTTCTATTAAGATAGTCAAAATAAAGACTCCGTAAATGAATTGTAATAAAGGATATTTCTGAGGCAGATTAAATTCGAGTCGGAGTAATTTGACAGATAAAGTTGGAATGCGTTCATACTTTTTCAATACAATAAAAGAACTCAAAGCCATATAGCCAATACCGCCCAATTGGATAAAAATCAAGCTAATGACTTGTCCGAATAAATTATAAGATTCGGCAAAATTAGTAGGGGCTAGTCCTGTTGTACTAACAATTGAAACGGCAAAGAATAAATGATCGATAAAAGAATTAGATGTTTTCTGTGCAAAAGGCAATAAAAGAAAAAGCAGGCAAAGAATAGTCAGGGAGAAGTAACCCAATATAAGGAATCTTATAGCAGACCTCTCGTCCTTTCCTTTCTTCAACAACCAGGCTTCCAGTTTTTTCATAGAGCTGTTTTAATGCAACTTTTATCAATAATTAATCGTTAATTCAAAGTACGATAAAGGTAAAAGTAGTAACTTTACTTAGTATTATAGAATTGTTTATACTGATGGTATCAGTTTTACGACCATCTATTAGTATAAGCAGTATTTTTAAAACGAAAACAAATACTTTTGTACTAGAAAAGTTAAAATCGGTACAAAGTATTGCAAAATTACGAGGCTGAATTTGAGCGAAATTGTATTAAACATAGAAGGTGTTGCTTTATTAGACTTTTACGGTCAGAATGACAGCAACCTGAATTTGATCAGAGAAGCATTTCCAGAAGTTAAAATCACTTCAAGAGGTAGCAAGATCAAATTAGCAGGCGACAAAAAACACACGCAAGCCTGTAAAGAGAAACTCGAAAAAATGCTACGCCTTCTCAGAGAGCAGGATAATCTTCCACAGCCCGATGTATTAGATATACTGAATGGTAGCAATCCACAAGACTACAGAGTGAGTAAAAAGGATAGCGGTAATATCATTGTATATGGTAGAAACGGTAAAGCGATCAAGCCCAGAACAGTTAATCAGAAAAAACTGGTTGAACAATCAGAGTCTAATGACATTGTTTTTGCCATCGGGCCTGCCGGAACAGGAAAAACCTACACAGCTGTAGCTCTGGCTGTTCGTGCCTTGAAAAACAAATTAGTGCGCAGGATTGTACTTACCCGTCCTGCCGTAGAAGCTGGTGAAAGACTGGGCTTTCTGCCTGGCGATCTGAAAGATAAAGTTGATCCTTATCTTCGTCCCTTATACGATGCTCTGGACGATATGATTCCTGCCGAAAAATTGGCGCAGTTCATGCAAACCCGTGTTATAGAAATAGCTCCTTTGGCTTTTATGCGTGGGCGTACATTGGATAATGCTTTTATCATACTGGATGAAGCACAGAACGCTACTTCTGTTCAGTTAAAGATGTTTCTTACTCGTATAGGACCTTCTGCAAAATGTATCATTACTGGTGATCTGACTCAGATTGACTTACCAAGAAATCAAACTTCCGGCTTATATAAAAGCCTTCAAAAACTGAGTAATATTAGCGGAATAGGAACTGTATTTCTGAATGAAGAAGACGTTGTTCGTCATAGATTAGTCAAATCTATCATTCGGGCATATAATGAAATGTATGAGGAAGATAAGAAAGAAAGAGAAGCAGCCCGCCGTCAAAAAGAAATCCGGGAAGCTATGAGAAGACAGGGGGAAGAGTAGATTCTTTCAACGATATAAACTTTGCACATAGTTTATATCCGAACCTTCTCTTTTAGCCGTATAAAATATTTTTTCCGGTAAAATATGTATTGTATAAAAGTTCTACTTACTTTGAAAAAAAGACGGATTGACTTACATTTGCGTAAGAGATTAATATTTATTTAAACTTTTTAGTTATTGTGCTTGTTTTGTACTCTATTTTAAACACAGGTATAATTAACAAATCTCAACATTCTCCATCACCCACAATTCTGTAAGGAAATTATTCCCCCCTACAGATACCCCCTCACTGACAATATAAAAAGAACTGTTCAAAATGCTCTTTTATAAGATTGTGTAGAATCTTATAAATTTGTAGTGTTTTTTATATATAAAACATTACTAATCAATATTTTTTCATAAAAAAAAGCTTTTTTTTCTTTTTTTTCTAAAGAAAAAGAGCGAAATTTGTGAATATTCTCTACAAGAACTCAAATTATTATATAACTAACTAAAAACCATGCTTTAGGATGAGAAAGGCAGATTTAGTAAACAAAATCGCGGATAAGACAGGAATTGCTAAGGTTGATGTATTAGTAACTCTTGAAGCGTTTTTCAAAGAAGTAAAAGAGTCGCTTGCTGGCGGCGAAAATGTCTATGTAAGGGGCTTTGGAAGTTTTATTATTAAGCGTCGTGCCAAGAAAATTGGGCGTCACATTAAAAAGAATAAAGCTATCGAGATACCAGAACATTATATCCCAGCATTCAAGCCTGCGAAGATATTCGTTGAACAGGTAAAGACCAATGTAACCAGCCTTGGGAAAGACTAATCTTTTACACCGTAAAAAATGATTACAAAAAGTCAGATGATCGTACTAGGGCTTGCCCTAGTGTTCTTTTTAGCACTATATAGTTGTCCAACCCGACCACCTGACCGTAAACAGATTGATCGTGACAGACAAGAAGAAGCTGTTGCGATAAATACAGACAAGCTGCTTCTCCGAGCGAAAGAAATTTACTCGCAGGAGCAGCTTTCTTCTGTTTTGGGCTTAGAACAAGGGCTCAACCCTATGCTATCACCAACAGAAGAAGTAGAAATTCTGAAAAACATTTCCAGTCAGTGGAATATGCTGGGGGATTTTGCCCTAGGAGGTGTGTATGCCGAACGTGTAGCCAATGTAGTTGCTACAGATTCTGCATATTCTATAGCAGGAACTACTTATTTTTCTTGTTTTCAGCGTGACAAAGATTCACTTGTACAAAAGTTTTGTTTTGACAAGGCTATTCAATCATTTGAAAGCGCCATTTCTATAGCACCTGATAACCCCGTTCATAATGTTAATTTAGGTTTATGTTATGTGGAAAGTGGTTCTCAGCCCATGAAAGGTATTATGGTCATTCGTGATGTTGCTGAAAAGTTTCCTGAAAATGCTCTGGCGAGTATTACGCTGGGCAGATTGTCATTGAGAACGGGACAATACGATAAAGCTATTCAAAGGCTTGAAAATGCATTGAAGCATGAGCCACAGAATCCAGATGCTCATTATTGGCTAGGACTGACTTACCAATCCATGAATAATCTACCCAAAGCAAAATCTTATTTGAACACATTCCTCTCACTGTCAGATGATTCGCCTAAAAAAGAACAAGTAAAAGCTATTCTTAAACAAATAGGCGGGTAAATCTCAATATAAATCCTTATCTTTGCGGCTCGCTCTATTAAAGAGCAATGATAAGATATTCAATTAAATTTAAACATACATTTTATGCCTTGCGGAAAAAGACGTAAACGTCATAAGATTGCGACGCACAAAAGAAAGAAGCGTCTTCGCAAAAATAGACACAAGAAGAAGAAATAATTTTGTGCTGTTTCGGCTCTTTGCCGAAACAGCCTCAATTATTTAATATTTATCGAAATCTAACTTTTTCGCAACTTAATGACCTAAAGTAGCGTTAAAGAATAGTGTAGTTGAAAAAAGTGAATGATTTGTGTCATTGTTTGTACTTTGTAATACAGCTACTTGTAAGAAATAGAAATCTTACGTTTTAATGTTAGAGCAATACCCCGATATCGCATAATAATTGCGAATAAAAAAGAATTTAAAAAGTTGAAATAACTCAATAAATACCCCAATCTAAATTCCCTTTTTGCTTTCCTCTAGCTACCGTGATACTTTCTTTTCCTGCTTGTAGCATCTACTCCGACAAATTTATCTAGTCTGCTGCCTAATTTCTATTAGCTGTAGCTAATAATGTATTGTTCGGTCATATATGTTTGATGAATTACCCTTGTTATGGAGGTGAGAGGCTACCCTATTATACTCTACCATAAGGGCTGAATCGGATGAAAAAAAGGATGTTTTGGAAAAGGAATTAATTATCAATTCGACTCCTACTCAGGTCGAAATTGCACTGCTGGAAAATAAAAAACTAGCAGAACTTCACCAGCAAAAAACAAATAGTAATTTCACCGTTGGTGATATTTTTCTGGGAAAAATAAGGAAACTAATCCCTGGGCTTAATGCCGCTTTTGTGGATATTGGCTACAAAAAAGATGCTTTCCTTCACTATACTGATTTGGGACCTAAATTGAGGTCTTTAATCAAATTTACAAATGGTGCAGTATCAGGAGGAATGCCTGAACACCTGCTAGATAGCTTCAAAATAGAACCAGAAATCATAAAGACTGGTAAAATAGACCAGGTTTTGGATAAACGACAGTCTATTTTAGTTCAAATCCTTAAGGAACCTATCTCTACCAAAGGTCCCCGCCTGAGTTGTGAACTGACTATTCCTGGCAGATATGTAGTACTAACACCTTTCAATAATGTTGTTGCTGTTTCCAAAAAAATCTCAACAACTGAAGAACGGAAACGACTCCAAAGACTGGTAGAGAGTATACGTCCAAAGAATTTTGGTGTGATCGTACGTACAGCCGCAGAAGGCAAAGGCGTAGCAGATATTCACGAGGAGATTCTTTCTCTAGTGGCAAAGTGGGAACAAATACATACTCAACTACACCAGGCAAAAGCGCCTAAAAAACTATTGAGTGAACTTGATAAAACTTCCAGTATACTCAGAGATACATTGACAGAAAAATTCAATAAAATAGTTGTCAATGACAAAGAGCTCTTATTCAATATTAAGTCTCACTTAAAGCAGATAGCGCCGGAAATGGTGGGTATTGTCAATTTTCACGGCAATAAGAAAGCTATTTTCGATCAGTATGGAATCACTAAGCAGATCAAGTCTTCTTTTGGCAAAACAGCCACTATGCAAAGCGGTGCTTATCTAGTGATTGAGCATACAGAAGCTATGCATGTCATAGATGTTAATAGCGGACATAAAATCAGTAATGCCTCTGATCAGGAAAGTAATGCGATCTCAGTTAACCTGGAAGCAGCAGCAGAAATTGCCCGTCAGGTAAGGCTTAGAGATATTG
>JAHDFX010000260.1 GCA_020627965.1 Saprospiraceae bacterium
CACTTGATGAATCCTGGAGCCGGGCTTGATAGTTTGGCGCACTTATTGCACTACTTTAGATTAGCTTAAGGTTACAGGTCTCATCTGTATAAACCCCTTTAGCTACAAAATCATTCCGTCGGTTCCTTCATTTCCGACCAATGCCTTTATTTCTCCGATAAAATCAACCATAAAGACTTCATAAAATTTCAACAAATAAGCATTATTCGATATTTTCCACCTTTCAAAAGCCACTTCTCAATATGAAGTATTGCAAAAAATAAAAGCCAGTCAATAATTGACTAGCTTTTATTTTCTCTCTTTTTCAAGCCACCACAATCGGATTTCATATGGTTCCGTTCTGTGTAAAATTCTATATACTTTTGATTAATTGCTCAACATAACTGGCATGACCAACATTAGAATTTCTTCTCCTTCATCTGCTTCTGAAGGTAATAAAATGCCTGCACGGGTTGAACTGGATAATTCCAGTTTTACTTCATCTGATTCTAATACATTGAGCATTTCTACCAGAAATTTGGCATTAAAAGCAATTTGGAGATTATCACCCGTATAAGTACAAGACATTTTCTCAACAGCCTCATTAGAAAAATCTAAATCCTGAGCAGATACATCCAACGAAGTACCATCAATGTTTAGAATAACCTGATTGGTCGTCTTATTGGCATAAATAGCAATACGCTTTAATGAACTTTGAAAATCATGGCGCACCAATGTCAATAAATGAGGATTATCAACCGGAATCACCGCATTATAGTCGGGATAACGGGCATCAATGAGCCGGCAAGACATGTCTACATCTCCAAAATTAAAGAATACATGTGCTTTATTGAACGACATTTTTACATCATCACCTGAAGGCAGGGCATTTTTCAACAAATTTAATGCCTTTTTAGGCACAATAAAAGAAGTCGAAACATCACTCTTTATATCGCTGAAATTATATTTCACTAATTTGTGAGCATCTGTTGCCACAAAAGTAATTTTATTGAAATCTACCTGAAAGAAAACGCCAGTCATAGCAGGACGTAATTCATCATTGCTTGTCGCAAATAGTGTTTTGGCGATGGCTTTACTCAGGGTAGAAGCCGGTAATTCGACACTATCTACGCCGTCTGGTGTAGGAATACTTGGAAAATCCTGACCATTTTCGCCAGCTAATTTATACTTACCGTAAGCTGAAGTAATTTCGATTCCGAAATTTTCATCATCAATGTTAAAGGTGATCGGCTGATCGGGTAATGCTTTCAGTGTATCCAGTAAGATTTTACCGGGGATAGCAACTGTACCACTTTTATCTGATTGGACTTCGATCTCTGTAGCAATAGAAGTCTCCAAATCTGTAGAAGCAATTTTTAGCCTGTTGCCATTAATGGTAAACAAAAAATCTTCTAATATAGGTAAGACAGGATTAGAGCCAATGGCTCCTCCAACTAATTGTAGTTGTTTAAGTAAATCGGATGATGAAACACTAAAATTCATAACTATGTATTTAGATAATACTCCGTATTGGTTTAAAATTTTACTAAGCAAGCAAAAGTACAAGTAATCCTTATCTTTTCATTATTAAAATATTAACAAAATGTGGATAACCAGCTCTTTTTGAGGAAAAATGGACTAATTTCTGCCTTTCCCAAGTGATTTTGGTCGGTTTCCTGCCGGAATAGTACCTGATTCTCCGGGTTCACCTTTTTTAGTCTGCCCTGCTGCGGGGATATCTTTCAAATTAACAATAGTTTCTACATCCCAATCAGGACGCAAACCTGTAATCGATTTGATGTATACTTTTTCAGGTTGTCGTTTCTCTAAATAATTTCCGGAATCCCATTTACCATTTTTATTGTTGTCTTCGATAATACGAACAGCATAATTGGCAGGCAACAACATCGGAAAACTATAAGTAAACGTTTCGCCTTTCGATACTGCAAAGTTCTTAATGATATTATCTTTGCTATCCAATAATTCAATCAGGTAGTTTTTATCATTTTCCAATGAATCAACAGTCAGATCAAGTGTACTGTAATCTCCTGTTTTATTGATGTGATAAGGTAATTTTAGTGAGTCGTTGGTCAATCCATAAATATCGGTCAAAGCCTCTGCTGGAATGAGCAGTTCATATTTCATATCTTCCTTCCATTCATAATCAAGGAGCAGGGTTCTTCTATCCTCTTTTTTTACATCAAAACCTGGAACAACTTGCCGTTTTATACTGTCTTCAAACAAAAGTATTTGTGCGCCATCTACTTTATACAAAGGGTAATTAAAACGAATTTCTGCCGGTTTTCCTGGTGGTATATCCTGACGTTTGGCAGTAGCTATAGCCGCTTCATATTTTTCCTGTGCTTTTCCTGCATCTCCGCCTAGTCGCACAGTTCCCTGATCGGAAGTACGCAACATCGGTTTTAGTTTGGGCTTTTTTTCCAAAAAGGCTTCTTTTGTTGGTATTTTTAAGCTGACCGTATCTTTCAGTCCTTTGGTATTGTATAAAGCAAATTGTTGTTTTTCGGTCTCACTAGTCATATCAAACCAATATAAAACGGAGTCACCTTCTATTTCTGCATAATTTTTAAAATCTTGCTGGTCGGTGATATGCTGCAAACGAACTTTTCTGGGCTGCTGATTAAATTCAAACTTTACAAAACCGTATTGTACAGCATCAGCATTTTTTAGTTCTAGTTCTTTTTCTTCTTCAAAAAGCAAGAATTTCAGGTTATTAACAAAACTATCCGCTACAATAATATCCTTTTCTACAAAAGCAATTTGCTCATTGGGTAAATCAAATTTGTAATTAAAATTTTCATCTTTCAATGCCAGTATTTTGTACGTTCCTGCTTTTAAATTTTCAATTTTAAAACTTCCACTCCCCTTCGTCCTGGCGAAATAAAACGGCTTTTCTTTGTAAATAACTGAATCTTCTTTACCCTCATATAGCATCACCAAAATATCTTCTTGCGGCTGTCCGGAAAAAGCATTAACAACACTGCCCTTTACTTCCAAAGAATCAATAAAATCTCCTGTTGAAAAAACGAAGCGCAAATCCTTTGCTTTATTTTTTTCCGTCAAATCTTCGACAGCTTCGCCAAAGTTGACCGTATAAGTCGTATTTGGACGTAAGTCTTCCTGAAATTCCAATACGACAGACTTTTTTTTGATACGCACTTCAGGAAATTTTTCTGGAGGTGGTGAAATGACAATTTGCTTTTGAGGTTCATTTAATTGTACCCATTCATCAAAATGGATAATGATTTTACCGTCATTAAAATTAGTAGAAGAAAAAGGCGTAGAGCGTGTAGAATCAACTCCCGGAGCTTGTTTGTCACGTGGTCCGCCTTCGGGCCGAATAGGGTTGGCACAGCTATAAAAAACACTGATAGCAAGACAGAAAAGTATAAAGAATAATAGATAATATTGTCGCATGAATTAAATTTACAAGGCGAATATCGCAATTCGCTCAGTCTTTTTGTGTTAAGTAAGGCTTAAAACATTACAGAATCTTAATGTTTTATCAATAAACTAAATGGAAAGTTGTCTTTCATTTGCTTAACTTCGCTCCTTATTCCATCTTTTGGGAAGATATTAAAAGTATGAAAAATTTAAAACACCTGTCACTCATAGCACTTCTGGTACTTTTTTGTCAGGATTTATTCGCAAAAACGGACAAGTATCGTTGTATCTGGCGAGATGATCCGGCTACGACCATGACTATTGGCTGGAATCAGATTTCTGGCTCCAATCCAGTGGTTTATTATGACCTTTATGACCATGGCAATCGTTCGTCAAGTTATTCTTATGCCCAGAATCCAAGTCATTCTGTAGAATCAAAAGGAATGAACAACTATTTTGCTCGCTTGACTGGCTTGCAACCCGGGACAACTTACTACTTTGTGATCAAAGACAATGATAGTGTTAGTCGACGTTTCTTTTTTACAACAGCGCCCGATCATCCATATGAAAGGATTTCAATCATATCTGGCGGCGATTCTCGTAATAACCGAAAATCCAGAAAAAATGCCAATTTACTGGTATCTAAGCTACGTCCGCATTGCGTATTGTTCGCTGGTGATATGACAGGCGGGGATAATGCTACGCAATGGCCACAATGGTTTGATGACTGGCAATTGACCATCTCCAATGATGGACGCATGACGCCTATTATTCCGGCAAGAGGAAATCATGAATATTCTAATCAGACTTTGATCGACCTGTTTGATTCGCCAACCAGAAATATACAATATGCATTAACTATTGGTGGAAATTTGCTTCGTGTATATACACTAAATTCAATGATGGCTGCCGGAGGAGATCAAGCCGCCTGGCTGGAATCTGATTTGCTATTACATCCTGACATGACCTGGAAGTTTGCACAATATCATCATCCTATTCGCCCGCATACTACCCGTAAGCGAGATAAAAACGCGCAGATGGCCTGGGCAAAACTATTTTATGAATATGGAGTAGACATGGTTATAGAATGTGATGCACATGATGTAAAAACTACCTGGCCAATTCGTCCGAGTACTGATCCGGGCAGTGATGCTGGTTTTATTCGTGACGATGTTAATGGCACCACTTATGTAGGAGAAGGTTGTTGGGGAGCACCACTTCGACCAAATGATGACGATAAAGCATGGACTCGGAATAGCGGTAGTTTTAATCAGTTTAAATGGATTTTTGTGGATCAGAATGGGGTAGAGGTTCGCACAATAAAAACAGATAATGCTTATTCTGTAGGCGAAGTAGACCCTTATTATGTTTTTGCGGAACCTTCTAATTTGGATGTTTGGAACCCAAGCAATGGCTCAGTGGTTTATCTGAATAATAATCAGACTTTGGCTTCTATACAACCAACAACTCCGCCGGCACCTATATATACGCCACCACCGGCAGTATACACGCCACCACAGCCTACTTATACGCCGCCTGTTGTGAAGACGGAACCTGCGCCAGTCATCAAATCGGAGCCGACTTACATTCCACCACCACCTCCGCCTAAGGAAAAAGTAGAGGAAGTCATTACATCGACTCCTGTGGTAACAAAGCCAGAACCTGAGCCTACACCGCCACCAGTGAAAGAGGTTCCGGTGTACAAGCCACCAGTATATACACCGCCACCACCTGTTACGAAGCCAGTAGAAAAACCTGTCGAAAGACCTGTTTTACCACCTTCACGTCCGGCTCCAACTCCGGCTCCAATAGCCAAAAAGGTGAATGAGGTCAGTAATTTTACGACCAGAATAGAAAATGATATTGTACATTTTATGCTGGCAGCTAAAAATGAGTCTCAGAATCTTTTATTTGAGCTACAACGCTCGACTAATGGTACATTTTTTAAGACCATTAAAACCAGAGAGAGTGCAGCGCCTTCAGGCGAGACTCAAAATTATAGTTTTAAAGATAAAACAGCCATGTTTATTGATGCACCCAAGGTGTATTATCGGATGAAATACGGTACCAGTTCGAGTTCTACTCAATATTCAGCAGTACGATCAGTTTCATTGACACCCTGGAAGGACTATTATGAGTTGGAATTAAATACGGAAGCTAATTTACTCCGCATACATTATGCATTGCAAAGCAAAGGAAATGTAGAGTTATTTATTTATAATAAACGTGGTCAGGAAGAAATCCGTCAGAAATTTCTGGATCAAAAACCAGGCGATTATACTCGATTGGTAGATCTAAGAGGACTGGCTTCAGATACCTACCTCCTACATTTACGCAGTGGCTCAGAGGCAATAGTACGTCGGGTGGTGATTCCTTAAGATAAAGGCACACTAAAGACTCTAAAGAAAAAATTTGCGTCGGATGGTTCACTTTTGTATATTTGCCATCCTTTTGGGGGATTAGCTCAGCTGGCTAGAGCGTTTGACTGGCAGTCAAGAGGTCACCGGTTCGACTCCGGTATCCTCCACTTTGATTTACAGGCGATTACAGACTTTTGGTTTGTGATCGCTTTTTTATTTGCACTCATATCAAAAGCCTCATAAAAGCTTATTTAGCGTATGAAAAAACTACTCTTGATAAAACAATTTTCCTACATTTAACACATTGACCTCAATAGACAAACTACCTAAGCCTTAAGAGACGCTATTTTATAAAGAATAAAAGACGTCTCCAAGAATACCTATTTTTACACTTTTTTGAGTAATATTTGTCCAGCAAAAGAAGTTGTAAATAAAGCAACTATTTAAAATGATACCTCAAGGGAAAAAACAACATCTATGAAATACCTATTTAACTTGCTCATACTGTTCATATGCTCTGGTACACAAGCCCAGGATTTATCTATCGGGCAGTGGCGATCTCATCTACCTTATACCTTTGCTGTTGGTGTAACACAGAGTAGCGAAGCCATCTATTTTGCCAGTCAGGAATCTTTGTATTCTATCAATAAAACGGATAACAGTATTGAACTATTCAATAAAGTCAGTGGACTGAGCGATGCTGGTATTCAAAAAATCGGTTTTAATGAGGCGACAAAAACGCTGTTTATTGCTTATACCAACAGTAATATAGATTTAATTAGAGCGGATGGTTCGATCACGAATATTTCAGCCATCAGAGATGAGAATATTATTGGCGATGACAACATTTATGATATTTATTTTGACAATCAATTCGCCTGGTTATCCACGGGCTTTGGTATTATAAAATTAGACACAGACAAGGAAGAATTTCGATTTACCTCATTTACCAATTTAAAAGTCAATAGCATTGTAGCACATAATGACTACCTATATGCTTCTACAGAAGATGGACTGTATCGGGTGGAGCAGAATGTTAGTGAGCTATTTCAGGCTAATTTTGCCAACTGGCAAAAACTAGGCCCTGACGATGGTTTTCCTTCTGCTTATTACTCCAATGTGAATGAAACGATGAATGGCAAATTATATGCTGATGTCAATGACAGTTTATATGTTTATGATGGGGTGAACTGGCAGTTTTTCTTTTATGAAAATACCTTTTCTTTTAAATATCTGTCTGCCGGGCAAGACCTGCTCATTGGCTCACTGAACAGGGATACAGGGATAGATAATGTAGCAGTTATTTTGCCCAGTGGTTTATCTTATAATGTACCTAATAATACCCTAATTGGTAAAATTGGCGAAGCCATACAGGATGAAAACGGAGTCATCTGGATTGCTGATCTGTTTGAAGGAATGGGAAGCTTTAATCCAGATAACGGAGATGTTCAAAACTACGAGATCAATGGTCCTTTTTCTAGTCGGTCTGGAGAAATTATTGTTCAAAACGATGAAGTTTGGGTGGCTTCTATATCCGTCAAACCTTTTTGGCAGTACAGAACTCTAAGTGATGGCTTTTTTCAATATAAAGACAATCAATGGGCGACTTACCGGCCTTTTCAAATACCGGAATTGAATGGTTATTGGGACATGGTAACTATCGCAGTACATCCCGTAGATGGTCGTGTCTTTGTAGGTTCCTACAATAGTGGACTAGTAGAGTTTGATCGAACGGATTTCACCTTGTATGATCGTAATAATTCGACCTTGGATGCCCCTATTGGTGACCCCCTGAACGTTCGGGTAAGTGGGTTAAATT
>JAHDFX010000022.1 GCA_020627965.1 Saprospiraceae bacterium
AAATGACATTAGGTCTTAAACGAATGCGGAGCATTCTCAATATCAATACGGAGTTTACTGAACAAGCCAATTAATGCTCATGTCCTTCGTGCATACTTAGCTCCAGAGCAATCTTAAATTCCCAGGCTCTTTGCTCATCATATTCATTGCTATAATTTGTGGAGACATCGTACTGAACCTGATCGGTTTCCCAGCCAGTTAAGAGATTATCGACAAATTCATTGAAACGCTTTTCTTCACCACAAAAAAATTCTTCGTGACTTAAAGCTTCCATGACTTTACGGGCATATAATTCCGTTATGTCAAAATGAACCTGCTCGTGTTTGAGGTGATGTGCTGTCTTTGCTTCCTCTTTTACCCAAGACTCTCTTTTATCAAAATAAGCTTTTACATCATATTTTAATATACCATCATGGCACTCAGTATGATGCATAATGCCGGAAGCAGTCAGGGCTACAATATGCGGATTACCATAATCTGGTTGACCTTTAAAATCGGATAATGTGAGTTGGTCATTTTCATTCCAAATAATCAATTCCTCAGCATGATAGGCAGAATTGGTGAAAGTAAAAACAGCTAGAATAGCTATTAGACAACAGATAATTTGAACCTTTATATTTCTCATATCGCTCTTTTTTTGCACGGCGAGAAAATTCTCGGTGCAATGAGTAAACAAACAGCTCCTTACTTGGGAACTACAAAGCTGTTTTGCGATTCATTTGGGTATGGGCGGTTTTAGTAAAATAATATGCCGCCGGGGTATTTGTTTAAACGAGCGATTGTTTTTCTTGTTGCGTTTTGTCCAATTATTGTTTTGTTAAAAGTCGGGGCGCCATAGCAATGCGTCAAAATCTTTCACTTGATTATTTTCTACGACAATTCCCTCACTTTCTAATAATTCCTGCATGAGGGTGGGCGTTGAGAAATGAACCCTTCCACTGAGTTCCCCCTTTCTATTCACGACTCTGTGCGCAGGCACCGAAGGTTCTTCTCCAAAAGACTGATTCAGTGCCCAACCCACCATTCGAGCAGAGCCTAAAGCCAGGGCATTGGCTATGATACCATATGTACTTACGCGTCCATGCGGTATAATTCTTACCAGATCATAAACGTCATTGTAATAACTATTCTTTGACTTCATTGTTAGTTAGTTCTTTCAAAAAGTAAACTTAATCCATAATTAATCACCATTGATATAAATAATTATAAAATTAAACGGGCAAGTAATAGTATTGCATTGTCTAAAATTACTTCATAATGATAAAGAAATTAACTGGGCTGATAATTTTATGCCTAATAAGCTTTCAAATTCAGGCACAAGATACCTGGAATTTGGCACGCTGCATAGAATATGCCCGAGAGAACAATCTACTTTTGCGTCAAACCCAACTTGGTATAAATCAGGCGGAATTGACAGAAAAACAAAATAAATTATCCAGAATGCCTGCTTTATCGGGCAGTGCTTCTCATGCGTATAATTTTGGTCGCTCTATTGATCCTACTTCTAATAGTTTTGAGTCGAGAACCATCCAGTCCAATAATTTCTCGTTGAACAGTAATGGTTTGATCTATGGAGGCGGACAGATTCGTCATAGCATTACACAAAGCGCTTTTGATGCTCAGGCGGCTCAGGCTGATGTAGATCGGGTTAATAATGATATGGGGCTGACCATTGCACAGGCTTATTTACAAATATTATTATCGGAAGATCAACTAAACATTGCTAAAAACAGGCTCAAACAAAGTCAGGATCAGCTCGACAGAACACAAAAACTGGTTAATGCTGGTTCTGTAGCAAGAGTAACCCTGCTTGACCTGGAAGCTCAAGTTGCAACAGATGAACAAAGTATTGTAGCAACAGAAAATGGATTGGTCTTAGCTTTACTAAATTTGAAAACACAGCTAAATCTGGACCCCGACTATGCGATGACAGTGGTAAGGCCGGATCTTGATATACCGGAAAATTCTAACCTCAGCACGATGACAGTAGATATGCTGTATCAGGAAGCTGTAAAAAATCAACCACAAATTCTTGCCAGCGAATACCGCCAGAAAAGCGCTGAGACAGGCATAGCCGTTGCAAAAGCAACTTTACAGCCTTCCCTGAGTTATTTCGGTAACCTTTCTACCAACTATTCTAATCTAGCTAAACGTACAACAGATGAAGTTGTTATTGCAGAACAGGATTTTGGCGACTTAGAAGTGCCGGGTGTGGGGACTGTTCCTTTACTGGTCAGTTCAGAGATACCAGTATTAGAAAATACGCCATTTGTGAATCAGCTTGGAGATAATTTCAGTCAGGCACTCGGATTGAGCTTGAATGTACCTATTTACAATAGAGGGCAAAACAAGATCAATGTAGAACGTGCTGAATTAGCTGTTGTTACTGCTGAATTGAATACAGAACAACTCAAGCAAACACTCAAAGCAGATCTTCAACGTGCGCTGACCGATGCACGTGCAGCACTAAAACAATACAATGCCGCCGAAAAAACGCTTAAAGCCAGAGAGGTAGCTTTTGTCAGTTCAGAGAAACGGTTTGATCTGGGAGCTATTAATACATTTGAATATGTTATTGCCAAAGATGCATTAGAGCTTGCAAAGGTTAATGTGCTTAGCGCAAAATATGACTATGTATTTAAACTAAAAGTACTGGATTATTATTTAGGAAAGGAAATTACATTAAAATAAGTATCATGACACGCAGAAGACGAAGAAATAACAGTTGGTGGATCATTCTACTGTTGGTTGCCGTAGTTGGTTTACTTGCCGCTGCTATATGGAAAGGCAGGTTTACAGAAGATAAAGGAGTTAAAGTAACTGCCGAAGAAGTCAGCAAACGTACGATTACAGAAATTGTCTCCGCCAGTGGAAAAATATATCCTGAAACTGAAGTCAAGATAAGTTCAGATGTTTCTGGAGAGATCATAGAGTTGTATGTTCAGGAAGGCGATACCGTAAAAGGCGGGCAATTATTGGCAAAAGTCACTCCAGATGAATACGAATCGGTTGTGGAAAGAACAGTAGCTGCTGCAAAATCTACTGAAGCCAATTTAGCCAATACCCGTTCGCAGATCAATCAACTGGAAGCGGCTAAGAAACAAGCGATTGCTCAGAAAGAGCAAATTTTGGCACAAATAGAGAACAGCCGTTCTATACATTCCAGAAATGAAACATTGCATAAAGAGGGGGTAATTTCTGATGCAGAACTAGAAGCTTCTTTGTCGGCACTAAAATCGCTGGAAGCTAACCTGGCTTCGGCTGATGCCGCTATTGAGTCGGCTGATGCCAATATTGCTTCATCCAATGAAACGATACGAGCCGCCGAATATAATGTGCAAAGTGCCAACGCAACAGTTCGGGAAGCGAAAGAAAACCTAAGAAAAACCAAAATATACGCACCAAGCTCAGGCGTTATTTCTCAGCTTAATGTAGAAAAAGGTGAACGTGTAGTCGGTACACTACAAATGGCTGGTACAGAGATTCTGCGTATTGCCAATATGGATATGATGGAAGTGCAGGTAGATGTAAGTGAAAACGATGTACTACGCGTAACGGTAGGCGATACAGCCGATATAGAAGTTGATGCTTATCTGGATAGAGAGTTTATTGGCGTCGTTACCGAAATAGCGAACTCTGCAACTACAGTGGGCGGACTATCGCTAAGCAATGATGATGTGACAAATTTCAGGGTAAATATTAGATTGTTGCCAACCTCGTATAAAGACCTCAAAAAACGTGGTCGACATGCTTTTCGTCCAGGTATGTCTGCTTCAGTAGAGATTAGAACAACCAGAGCAGAGAATGTAATGAGCGTTCCCCTTCTGGCAGTAACTACTCGTGAAGATGATGACGAACTGGCCGGTGATGATGCTGATTTAATGGAAGTCGTTTTTGTTAATGGTGCCGATACGGTTGAAATGCGTAAAATTACGACAGGAATACAGGACGATACCTACATAGAGATATTAAGTGGATTGGAAGCAGGTGAGAAAATTGTTACTGGGCCTTATTCTGCTGTATCATCAGACTTGGAAAAAGGAGACAAAATAGAAGTCGTAGATAAAGAAGAACTACGGAAAGGTAGTAAAAAAGGAAAAAGAGGTTAATTAAAGAGCTTCATAATATTAGCCAGCAGAAAGATGAGTCATCCCGAATTTTTATCATGAAAATTCGGGATGTTTATTTTTACCCGTTGAACTTTTTTTTTCAAGAAAACGTATTTAATCCCGAAAGCTATAAATTTCTTAACAAAAGATTTTGTCAATTATGCTTGCCCTATTCACATATGCTATTGTAAAATGATTCATCGCTCCGATGAACAGATAGTGTATTTCCTCACAGTTCAATAATTTATTTTCCAATTACTTAAAAGCTTATTCGACGTCTGACGATCGAGGGCTAATACTATTATAATGGCAAAATTAAAAATACGAGGCAAAGACCTCGAGAAGATAGGTTACCCACGTGGTAGCAAGGTGGCAAGTCTTGCCATCAATGTAATGATGAGACATTACAAGAAAAACAATAAGGGTTTTGTGTTGAATTTGCTGGAACAAATTGCTCAAAAGCCTGAAAATTATAAAGACGACGAAATATTAAATCAAATTGCAGTAGAATTTTTAGAACCTGAAGCACCTATTATAGAACCACTGAATAATGGTGAAGAAATTCCTTTGATACATCCCAGTCAAATACAGGAATACAAAATATATGGCGGCAAAAATATTGAGCAAACCGCACGTCAGCAAATGGACGTTGCCATGCGGTTGCCGATCGTTGCTGGTGGGGCTTTGATGCCTGATGCTCATACTGGTTTTGGTTTGCCTATAGGCGGAGTATTGGCGACTAATAATGCAGTTATTCCTTATGGAGTAGGGATGGATATTGGTTGTAGAATGTGTTTGAGCATTTATAATATGCCGCCCAAATATTTGCAGCAAAATTCACATCAACTGAAAAAAGACCTGAAAGACCAAACACGTTTTGGAAGTCGATCTTTTGACAAACCGAATCAGGCAAAAATTCTGGATAGGCCGGAGTTCAAAGAACTGGAAGTAGTCAGAAAACTCAAGGATAAAGCCTGGAGGCAGTTTGGCAGTTCTGGTTCTGGAAATCACTTTGTAGAATTTGGTATAGTTGAAATTACTGAGCCAGACAATGAATTGGGCTTGGCACCGAAGGAGTATTTAGCTGTTTTATCACATTCTGGTTCACGGGGTTTGGGAGCAAATATAGCTCAAACCTATACCCGTATAGCAAAAGAGCTTTGCAGACTACCCAAAGCAGCACAACATCTTGCATGGTTAAGCCTCGATAGCGAAGCTGGTCAGGAGTATTGGATAGCTATGAATCTGGCTGGCGATTATGCTTCAGAATGTCATCACGATATTCATAGAAGGCTATCTGCAAAACTAGGAGAAAAGCCTATTGCTGTTGTAGAAAACCATCATAATTTTGCCTGGAAGGAACAATTCAATGGCAAAGAGGTCATTGTGCACCGTAAAGGCGCAACACCTGCTGGCAAGGGTGTTTTGGGTGTCATTCCGGGTTCTATGACGGCTCCGGGTTTTATTGTTCGGGGAAAAGGCAGTCCATTGTCTATCAACTCAGCGTCTCATGGCGCAGGTCGTCAAATGTCAAGAGGAAAAGCTAAAGTTTCTTTTACGAATAAATTTATGCGTCAGTATCTTCGTAAAGCAGGTATAGAATTGATTGGTGGAGGTTTGGATGAAATTCCTATGGCATACAAGAACATTCATCAGGTTATGGCAGCTCAGGTGGAATTGGTAGATGTATTGGGTAAGTTCCACCCTAAGATCGTACGGATGGATAGGTGATTAGTGATGAGAAGTGAGTGGTTGAGTAGTTTATTTGATAACTATTCAACCACTCACTCTCCAGTTTTTTTACTAGTAAAAGAAGTGTCTTGTATCTTTCACATCACTGGCATCTTTCAGTGATTTCATTAATTGTCCGCTCTGAATCATTTTTTGTCTTACCTGGCGGTCAACGCCTGTTTGTACAGCAGAAATATCGCTGGCAGGATTACTGGCTTTGTTGTGCATTTGTACGATGTATACACCACCATTTCCAACAATAGGCTTGGAAGTCTGGTTAGCTCCCATGTTGCGAAGTGCAGCAGTTACTTTAGGTTCATTAAAAATACCTGTTGCAAAATTGACGCTAAGAGAATCTCTTGTCGTAGCTCCGCTATATTGAGTAGCAATAGCTGCTAAATCATTACCACTGACTTTAGAAGCCAAAACCTCTCCTTTCTTATTATTTAGAACAGCTTGAGAAATTTGGTCGCGAACAGCTTCTACTGTTGGCAATCCAGGAGGATTGATTGTGCTCAGTGCTGCGACAACATATGCCTTGTCGTATATTTCTTCTCCTTCTTCTGTGTAAGTATAGATGTCAGGAGATACACTGCCTGGTTTTGCTTCATAAGCAAATTTGACCATTTTCCGGGTGTCATCGCTCGATTCCAGATCACTGGTTTTATAATCATTTATCTTAAGACCACTGGCAGTTTTTAATTCAAGTCCTTCTTTTAATGCTGACTGACGCATAGTTTCGAGCGTTCTATTGTCACGAACAAATTCCAAAGCTCTTGTATAACCTGCTTTTTGTGTAGATTCACTTGGAGCAATATATTCTCCGATTGTTGCAACTCTTACGCCTGTTTTACCAGAAGATTTAATCCCGGTTACCTGAACAAGGTGTACGCCAAACTGTGTTTCTACGACATTGTAATCGCCTTTTCTGGCATCATAAAAGATCAAATCTCTGTATTCTGATACCAAACCAATAGGTCCACTATATCCTAAATCACCACCAGTAGCACGTGTGCCATCCTGTCCAAAATAGAAAGCTAGTGAATCAAAGTTTGCGGTACCTCTTACAAGCAATGTTTTCAAACTATCAAGTGTCTTGCGTGCAGCAATACGCCCATTTCCGTCATTAGCATCTACCGTACGCAGTATATGGCGAGATTTTACAGAATCAGGAACTGTAGTACGATCAACAAGCTTAGTAATTCTGTAATAACCGGCATCATCCAGATAAGGGCCAACAACAGTCCCTGGTGCAGCAGAGAAAAGGTCGTCTGCAATCTTAGCATCTACTTCATCTTTTGTTACATACCGAGTATCATAAGAACCATAGTTCTTTTGTACGAAACTGGCATTATTTTCTTCTTGCCCAAATTCTTCTGAAAGTTTTGCCATATTCTTACGAATGTCAGCAGAATCCTTTGAAGTTGCTTTTATATCGAAGGAGACATATTTTACAGTTCGTGTCTCTTCTTTATTCTCATATTTCCATGCATTGTCTTTCAGGTAAGCATCTAATTCTGCATCAGTAGGAGCAGCAGCACCCGTGATCTCATTAAATGGAACTTGTACATAACTGACATTAGCCGTCTGTGTCTGGTTGGTTTGTTCTGCTTCTGCCAACCATTTTGGAGTATATAAAGACTGCCCAACCAGGCTGCTGAATTTAGTCGCTTTTTGTGTATAGATCACCTGATCTTCCATCAAAGCCATTTGTCTTGCAATATTTGGATCTGCGTTTCCATTTCTGAAATCATCATAAAATTGCTTCGCCTGCTGTACATCTACCTGACGCGTCTGCGGATTAAAGAATGCCTGCTGAATAACAGGACTCATATTGGTGCCTGACATTAACTCAACAATTTCCTCTCCTTTCACATCAAATCCCATTGCATTTGCTTCTGAATTGATGATATGTTCATTCACAAGATCGTTCCATACATTTTCGTTGTTTTCATTGCCATCAACACCCGAATTGTTACGAGCACTCAAACGGTTTTGAAAATCTTGGATAGAGATGCTTTTTCCGTTGATCTTACCAACATTGGTGCCACCTCCAAATAGAGAACTTCCCTGTGGTCCTGACATATCCATTAAAAGGAAACCCAACATCGGTACAGTAATACCGACAATTAGTAGCCAACTTCGTTTACGTATTTCGCCTAAAAGAGCCATTATTTATTTTTATTTTGGATTGAAAACGGTTTTTTATAATGTTTCAAATAAAACCGCCCCGCTTTGCCTAAGAAGACAAGTATTGTTAAATAATTGGTTTTCAATGAAATGAGCTTAGCCGATTATCCATTTTGTAAACAAAAGGGGATAGTCTGGCAAAATTCTTTGCAAAGAAAGCGGATTAAGGCCGAAAAACAAAATTTTAAGCCTATTATGAAAAGGCTGAAATTCCTTACCATTCAACGGCTTTCCCCCAATTTTCGAGATGTTCATCCGTCCAGATTTCTGGATAGAAAACGATTCGCTGATTTTTTGGAGGTAAATATTGTTGCCAATTGGTACCTCCTGTAGCAGCTATTTCTTCTGGTTCACGATTCAAATGGCGAACTGCCGAACGGTAATGTGCCAAGGGCCAACGGATATTGGCATTGAAATCATGCTCTCTAAGTAAATTGAGCAGTTCTTCGTCTTGTTGCTCTGATTTAGGGAGATTTTTGTAAGCCTGATAAAGGTTTCTGTTTTTACTTTCCTGGGCTAATTCGAGTAAACGTTTGCTATATTTTTCTTCAAACTGACGTAACGTAAGCGTCTTTTTACCTGTTGCTAGTTCTGTAGCACCAAATCGCCAGTAAAGGTTGTCATATTTGTCTTTTATTGAGCCTTTTTCTCCAATATCTGCCCTCTTTTTGTGGTGTACAAGGTTACTTAGGTCGGTACTTACGATTTCAATCATTCTGTATTGAGCAGATTGAAAACCACTGGCAGGTAACAAACTCATCCTGAATTTTAGAAATTCTTCTTTATCCATGCCTTGTATCATAATATCAAAGGAACGGATCAAATTATCAAAATAACGATTTACCCGCCCTATTTGCCGCTTGAACAGATCTAATGTGAGTAGATCAGCATGGTTAATTTGTCGGATGGCGCTAAGGGACAGCTTGAAATACAATTCGGTTATTTGATGGTAAATAATGAAAATTTCCTCATCAGGCATGGGCGTTCGTGGAGTTTGCAGACTAAGTAATGTATCTAAATGCACATAATCCCAATATTTTAAATAATCGGCATATAAAAGTCCGTCTAGATACGACTGCATGTCTTGCCCAAGTGCATTATATTTTTCTTCCAGCTTTTCCAGCCGTGTTAGCATATCGTGTGTTAAATCCATTTTATCTGTTTTAAGTAGCACGCTAAGTTATAAAATATTTGCCCAATACCAGTCCAATATAAATTGCCAGCAAACAAAGTAGAACACTAACAATAATATTTGCTAATGCATATCCATGCTGTCCGGCTTCAAAAAGCTGAAAAGTTTCATTAGAAAAAGTAGAAAAAGTACTGAAGCCACCACAAAAACCGACCAAGAAAAATAATTTTACATTGTTATTCAAACCACCTTTTAAACTCCAACTGACCATGAAGCCCAAAACGATGCAGCTTAGAATATTGGCTAAGAAAGTGGCATAAGGGAAAGTCAAGGTATAGGGATTAAGCAAGCGGGCAATACCATATCTGAATATACTGCCAAGTCCGCCACCCAGAAAAACAAATAAATAAGGCATCTTATCTAGCTTTTATTATAAAATGATTTAAAGTGAGCTTTGGTAAAATGGGATTTAAAAAACCCGTCGAAGACCATCATAACAAACAAATAGAAAAGATAAACAATGGGGAAAAAGATAACGACCAGAAACACATATCCATGATGGCTGCTTGCATGTTCTCCAATGACATTATCTATCCATAAATGGGCATTGATCCATACATAGAAGAATACAGCAACAACAACAAGACTTCCAAAAATAAGTGTAGCAGAGAACCGAGCATCAGGTGATTTTTGCCTGTGAGAGCGCAACATAAAAACATGTAGAATCGAGAATAACAAAGCGATTATCAGTCCTATTCCAAAAGGGCCTATATTTATTAAGAAACGGGCTGATCGACTAACTTCAGGGCTATGATTGATTTCGAGAGTTTCAACGGGTAATTTATTAAAATGCCATCGGGCAATATTTTTCAGGTCGCCTTCATGAGGCGTACCCAAATTTGTATTGACAGGCAGATTTGTTTTGCTGGCATCTAAAGTAATATCAAGGGTTCCGAAGGATCGCCAGTATTGGGCAGGTGAAAGCATATACTGAAATTGATATAAGGTTACCCAATCAGTAAAATCTATCCATTGGTCGGCAGTATAAGAAATTTCTATAAGATGCTCGCCTTTGTCTATGTCTGTTTCAAAATATTTACACTCATTTGTTCTTACATAAATCCCACTTGAAGGGCTTTTTGCTAAGTGAATCATTTTGCGCTGCCCAAGGGTATCCATGATGTGATCGAACCCATGTAAGATCAGGCTATCAGAAAGGTAGTATTCGGGAAGGTCTTTTACAGAGACCAATTCACCATCTACCTTGATTTCTATTGGGGTGTCATTCAATCTTGCAGCATAAAAAATTAAAGGAATACGTATGCCTTTTTTCTGTGCTTTTAGATGATATTTTATATCAAATTTAGCATGTTTAAATATACTATCTATGGTCACTAGAATTTCTTCATGAGTTATATCAACATATTCATGAGTGAAGGGGCGACTCCAGACAGAGCCTCTGTTGACTGGTTCTGCCATATTTGCATATAGCAGGATTGGAAAGAAAGAAAATATTGCAGGAAGTAATCTTTTCATCTCGGCTAAAATAGCGATTATCCTTGAATTACAATGTTTATAAAACGAAAAAAGCATCTCCGAAGAGATGCTTTTTTTGTTTTATAATTCTAGAAAATTATGTCGAATTATTTGCTGGCTTTCAAAGAGATACTAATTCCCATATCATTGCTGATGATTTTATTTTTCATGTCATCTGCAACTGTAGTCTCATTGGAGCTACCATAAGCAATACCCCATTCTGTACGGTCAATAACAAACTGCGGTGCTTCAGCACTGATTGTATTACCGTCAGCTTTGATATTCGCCTTAAAAGCTACACTTTTAGAAATACCTTTTAATGTCAGGTTTCCTTTAATATTGTGTGTTGCTTTGGCATCGCCTTCCAGTTTTTCACAACCCGTAACAATAAATGAAGCTGTTGGAAACTTGGCTACATTGAAAAAGTCGTCTTTTTGCTCTTCTTTACCTGTACCTTTCAGGTGACTTTCCAGCCATCCTTTCTTATCACCTTTTAGGTCAGTTACTGTAATTTGATTCATATCCCATACGAAATTTCCCCCCGTGATACAGCCATCAGCTAATGTCAGCGTTCCTTCTTTAAAGGGAATAAATCCAGCATGCTTGTCTCCAATAAATTTTTTGGATCCGACCCAATTGATCTTAGAATCGGCGGCGGATACAGTGTAAGTTTCGCCCTTTGCAGTCGGTTTAGCTGTTTCAGCTTTCCCCGTTTCAGCTTTTTCACCTTCTACACCTCCGCCACAGGCTGCTAATAGACCGATAACAGCGAAAATGAGTGTTAGATTGATTAGTTTGTTCATGATTTTTAAAATGTATACTTTTGAAAATATGGTTAGTTTTAAGGTAATCAACATAGTTGAACACGTTCTAAACTGATGTATAAACACGAAGTTATGTAGAATGTTTCATAAGGTAGTTTTTCATAGATAAATTGTTTGTTCAAAACAAGTCGGTATTAGTTTGCGTTTATTGAACAAACTTACTATTTAAAAATATTGTAACTTTGCCTACAAATAATATGGTACATTGTTTATGCAATGTATTCATTGTTTCAAAATTAGAAATAAAATATCATGAATATAGAACTTCTTTTTATGCCAGGTGGAACAGAATTAATAGTTATTCTTTTTGTTGTACTATTACTTTTTGGGGGTAAAAAAATTCCTGAATTAATGCGTGGTTTAGGTAAAGGCATTCGTGAATTTAACAATGCAAAAGCCACGGTTGAAGATGAGATTAAGCGTGGAATTAAGGAAAGCGAAGCTGAAGAAATGGAGAAAATTGCTGAAAAAGCAAAAAGCGCAAAAGAATAAAATTCTGAATTTAAAACCCTTTTTAAAACAAAATATCTTATCCACAGGCTTTTCCACATGCCGACAAAATTTTTATAAATTTTCCAAGCATCGTATTAGAAAAAGACATACTTTTGCTGTTCTGTATGACAGACAAAAGTAACTTTTTTTAATACGTTGCAAACATTACATCAAATACAGGCGGATTTAAATAGAGGTACAACTACAATGCTTGCCATTGTAGAAGAGTACCTGGCTCGTATAGAGTCCAGCAAAAAATTAAATGCCTATGTGGAGGTCTATGCAGAAGAAGCTTGCCAAAGGGCAATTGAATTAGATAAAAAATATGGAGAACATCCTGATAAGATGGGTAAACTCTTTGGAGTTGTGCTTTCTATTAAGGATGTATTATGCTATGCAGGTCATGAAGTAACAGCCGCTTCCAAAATTTTGGAAGGTTTTAAATCGCTTTATACCGCAACAGCAATAGAACGATTACTAGCAGAAGATGCCATTATTATAGGCAGAACCAATTGTGACCAGTTTGCTATGGGCTCTACTAATGAGAACTCAGTTTATGGCCCTTCGCTCAATGCAGCGGATATAACTAAGGTTCCGGGTGGGTCTTCTGGTGGTTCAGCCGTGTCTGTTCAGGCGGATACTTGTTTAGTATCGCTTGGCTCTGATACAGGAGGTTCGGTAAGACAACCTGCCGCTTTTTGTGGTCTCATTGGCTTAAAGCCGACCTATGGACGCATTTCAAGGTATGGTTTATTGGCTTATGCTTCTTCTTTTGACCAAATTGGCATATTGGGGAAAAATATAGAGGATGTGGCATTATTGTTAGAGGTCATGGCGGGCGAAGATAAAATGGACAGTACGAGTAGTTCGAGAGCAGTTGAAAAGTACGCTTCATTGCCAGAATATACGAAAAAAGCCAGAATCGCTTATTTTGATACAGCGATCAATCATGCCAGTATAGATGCAGACATTCGTCGTCAGACACTGGATTGTATAGCTCGGTTGAAAGCAGCCGGGCACACTGTAGAAGCTGTTGATTTTCCTTATTTGGATTATATCATTCCAGCATATTATGTGCTTACAACGGCGGAAGCTTCGTCAAACCTGTCTCGTTATGACGGGATTCGATATGCTTATCGTGATCCTGAAGCTAAGACTTTGCAGGAAACTTATGAAAAGTCACGTACAGAGGGATTTAGCAAAGAAGTCAAAAGACGAATTATGCTGGGAACTTTTGTACTGAGTGCAGGATATTATGATGCTTATTATGCGAAAGCACAAAAGGTACGTCGTTTGATACAAGAAAAAACACTAGAAATTTTGAGTCGGCATGACTTTATCCTTATGCCAACCAGCCCTTCACCGGCTTTCGGATTAGGAGAAAAAACAAAAGATCCGGTAGAAATGTATCTGGCAGATATTTATACTGTACAGGCAAATATGACGGGTATGCCAGCGATAAATTTGCCTTTGGGAACACACGAAAGCGGCCTTCCCCTTGGTATACAGCTTATGGCTAATAAATTTGAAGAAGCTAGTTTGTTAACCTTTTCAAATTACATGTATAAGAATATTTTATCAAAATAATACAACATTTTTTAATATAATTCGTAAAAGAGCCTGATTGCTCTTTTATCCCGAACCCAATATAAAACGACCTAAATAAATTGAACACCTTTAATTGTTTAGGTTATTGTTTAACGAAACTCCTGTTTATGGAATCGAAAGCAACCAAACTATTGTATTTTTCATGTGCATTGGCTTGCACTGTTGCCCCAACAGATTTTGACGTATATGCACATATAGATCCCGAGGCAGATAAAAAAGAAGCTTCTGCCTTTCGTTACGACAGCCAGTTTACCTGGTTCGTTCCCCCTACATTTACTGATGAAGAATACCGCCAGCGTGTAATGGCAATGCGTGCTGCTACGTCTATTAATTTTAAATATGACCAGCGTGTAAGAAATTTCATCGAATCTTATACGGTCAAACACCGTAATACAGCTGAACGTGTACTGGGGTATAGTACTATTTATTTTCCCATTTTTGAGGCTTCTCTCAGAAAATATGGATTACCAGAAGAATTAAAATACTTGCCCATTATCGAGTCTGCGCTAAAAGCCAAAGCTTATTCGAAAGCAGGTGCAGCAGGTCTCTGGCAGTTTATCCCATCTACGGGAAAAATGATGGGGCTAAAAATTAATTCAGAGGTAGACGAACGTCTAGACCCTCAATTGGCAAGTGATGCTGCGGCTCGTTATCTGAAAAAACTACATGACCGGTTTGATGACTGGATGTTGGTAATTGCTGCTTATAATTGCGGGCCAGGGCGTGTTAATAGTTCTATAAAAAAGGCTGGTAGCAGAGATATTTGGGATGTTTACCAATACCTTCCAAGAGAAACACGTGGTTACGTGCCTTCTTTTATTGGCGCAGCATATTTAATGGATTATTATCATTTACATCACTTGAATCCATTATATCCAGAATCAGCTTTCCAGCATACTGAGCAGGCGATTATTTTTGATAAAACGTCTTTTGATGAGATCGCTGAGGCGAGTGGTGTGCCTATGTATCAGATAGAGTTTCTGAATCCGGCGTATAAGAAAAAGCTGATTCCGGTGAGCGATCAGGGCTATACTTTGACATTGCCCGCTGCTGGTATGATGGCTTACAGAGGAGATTATAGTGCTGCTCCGGCAATAGCTATGGCGGCACCTGTTGAACCTTTATATACGCCAGAACCGGTTCAACCAACAGTGACACCTGTTAAGTCTCACCCGGTTAGCCGTGTTAAGCGCATGAAATACGAAGAAAAGCCTATTGGTCAGCGTGATAAGATTAAAGTCAAGCTAGATGACAATACCGAAAAAGATGTGGTTATCTATGAAGTACAAAGAGGAGATAACCTATGGGAAATTGCTAAAAAATTCCCAGGTGTAACAACTGATGATATCATCAGACTGAATAAGATCAGTAATTACCGAACGATCCGTCCAGGATTCCAGTTAATTATTGGTTCAGACAATACGTAAATCATCTAACCAACTATATACAAAAAGCCTCCGCAATTGCGCGGAGGCTTTTTGTTTTTATATGAAGAGATTATTGTTTAGTAAATGACTAATTTTCCTGAATGATCCTTACCAAATTCATCGATAAGAAAGACTATATATACCCCGGAAGATATTGATCCTAGGTTCAAATGATGTTCGTAGGAGTCGACTCCTTCCCTGACGAGTATTTTTCGTCCGGTAGCATCGAATAGTTGAAGCGAATTGATTTTAGTCAGGCTTCCCAAGTCTTCTGTTTTGATGCTAATTGTTGTATAATTTTTTGTGGGATTGGGGCGTATATTAATTCCGGCAGAAATGACATCTGCAGGATTTATAATGTTATTTTCTACGACATTCGTGGCAATGGGGTTGTTGTTGTCAAAAAAGATCAATGCCTGATTTTTAATAACATCTCCTGTCTCCAGATTGGGCTTTAGGTTTATTCTGTATATCACATAACCATGACTGAGTACCTCATTAGTTGTACTGTCCGGCAATAGTATATTATCAAATGTCCAGAGCAATTTGCCATCATCAGATTTTTCAAACCGATACGGATGACTTGCGACGCCCAATTCGAGTGTTTCATGGTCTAGATTGTCAGGTAATTGATTTTCTAGCCGTACCTGGTTAACCGTGGCATTACCTACATTCTGAAATCTGATTTTGTACGTCAAAATCTGCTCATTACTGATGGCACCTTCTGGGAAAACAAGAATATCATTAGGGTCTAAAGCACCAATAGCGGGGCTGCGATCTTCCATGGTATTATCTGCGGCATTACAATCATTTTCTGATCCATTAATACTACCAGATAAAACCAGTTCTTCATCCAAAAGAGCATCTGTAGAGATAGAATCAGTAATATAAATAGTACCAGAGGCACCAATTTCCAGATTTCCTAGATTCCAGCTTAGGTCAGCATCATTGCGTTGATCCCAGGGAACAGAGACGTCCATAGGGATGATGTGTTCATCAAAGGAGATTGTTAATGCCACATTAGTTGCCACTTGCCCTCCTGCATTTTCATAATGCACTGCAATAAGGTTTTCAAAACCAACTCGATGAGGAGTGGCAGAGATGCCTATTTTTAGATCGGGCATAGCACAGGTAGGTCTGTCACCAAAATTATATCCACAATACTGGTCACCGATATTTTGTACACTTACGGAATGATTGCCTTCATTATTGGGGCAAGACTGCGCCCAGTTTCCTTGATTCGGATGTGATACAGTGTAACTGCCTGGCGCAAGTGGTACCAGATAATCTCCATTTTCATCTGTGAATACGCTTATGTTACCTGGTTGTATGTTTAGCTCTATATTAGCCAGTCCGGGTTCACCAGCATCCTGTAGACAATTCTGGTTTTCATCAAAATAAACTGTACCACATACTTCCCCTGCATCTTCTTCCTGAATAGTAAGACAGTCATTTACAGGTTGATCGGTCAATATTTGTTGATATCCAGAGGGCCATTCTACAATGATAGAATCTATGAGTACCGCATCACCAAGCCCAAATATTGTTTTCAATTCACTTTGGCCGCCTACTCCACCGCCTGTTTGTGCAGATACTTCTTTCATTTGCCAGAGATCTTCTCCATATACATTGGCTTTCAGTCTTATTTTAGCTCCTATACCTGATGCATTTGATCTGGTACCCGCCAAGAGTATACAGAAATTGGATTGGCATTTTCCACGTGTATTTTCATAAACAAAATTGGTATTTAATTCATGATTAGCTACAAATAAATCGGGATCACCATCATTGTCATAATCTGCCCATGCTGCGCCAAATGAATCGCCATTATCTTGGGTAATGACATTTGTGATGACGGTAAAAGTGCCATCTCCATTATTGCTATACAGCAAATTATCCTGATCTTGATCGTTGGCTACAAATAAATCCATATCGCCGTCATTATCCAGATCAGACCAGGCGCTTCCGTGCGAATGACCTCCTGTATTGACAATTTCTCCAGCAGTAATTTTTGTGAAGGTTCCGTCTCCATTATTGTTGTATAAAAAGTTATTTTGATTACCTGAATTGCTAACAAATAAATCGAGGAAACCATCATTATCATAGTCTGCCCAACTTGCACCTACCGAATTCCCCCCGTCATTGACTATACTGCCTGTATTTATTTTTAGGAAACTACCATTGCCCATGTTTTTATAAAGGCTGTTATTATTATCATTGGTGTTCGCTACAAATAAGTCAGGATAGCCATCATTATTATAATCGCCCCATACGCCACTCACAGAAAAATTAGCTTCAAGTACCGGAGAAGCATTTAGCTCTCTGGTGAAAGTTCCGTCTCCGTTATTATGATATAATTGATTGAATTTTGTAGAGAAAAAATCTGCAACAAACAAGTCAAGAAAACCATCATTATCATAATCTACCCATGAAGTGCCATGCGCATAGCCTATATCATTGACCGCCGGGTCATTTTGAATACGGGTGAAGCTGCCATTTCCTTCATTTCTATATAAAAAATTGGTAAAACCAATATTATTGGCAACATAGAGATCCAGGTCTCCGTCATTATCATAATCGCCCCAGGTAGAAGCGAGAGAGCTGGCCAAATCTGTTGTAAGAGGGCTACTATTTATTTTACTGAAAGTTCCATCACCGTTATTCTTGTAGAGAATATTGGGTTTATTGGTGTCATAATTTGTGGTAAACAAATCAACAAAACCATCATTGTCATAATCAGCCCAACTAGCTGCCCAGCTATTTTCAATATCAGATAAACCTATGTTATTGGGGGCTTCAAAAACAGCATTAGGATCAAAAGCAACGGCAGTTTCTGGTAGCGCATCTCCGCATACTCGCTTTCCATTGATGTTAAGCTCTACAAAATCACCGGATTGGAAATCATTTCCCAATTTTAGGTTGAATTTGAGCGTAGCTTCATTCATGGTAATATCGGTGAGTCCTACTAGCCCATCTTGCCCAATAATTGAACTCATATCGGCTCCTGTAATAGTATATGTATTCCCGATGAGCGCAGGGTCGCTTATACTGGTAAAATTGTTGCTTATGGGATACTTGACAGATACACTTCCTGGCTCAATAGCTATGTTTTGAGCCCCAGGCGTATTGACTTCTATCAACAAATCTTTTACGGATGCCAGTTTTGCGCTCAACATGTCAACTTCTATCCCTATACTTGCAGTACAAACATCTCCTGGATTGATATAGCTGCGTATACGAGTTTGTAATTCAGATGGAACTTGTGCAACATATAAAGGGAAATCACGAGTAGCGCAGTTGAATGAATTAATATCTGTTGGGTAGCCATCACAATCATAACCTGTAGTGACTAATAATTCACTATCATTACAAGAGTTCAATACTCCTGTAATTCTTAGGTTTTTACTTGCGTTGATATTGAGATTTCCTAATTGATAAAATCCGTTTACCGGCGCAATAACAGTTGAATTGGATAAATCCAAAACTTCGGTTATGGTGATATCGCCTGCACTGCTTGCTGGGAATATCCAGCTATTGAAAGCTTTACCCCCCCCACTATTTTTAACGTTGATTTGCCAGGAAACTTCTGGAGTGAGTCCTTCCTGAGTTTGTTGAGTCGTTGTAATTTTCAGGTCGCCACGATAATGTCTTATGTAATCCTGTCCGCTATATTCATTTGTAATTCCATTTCCTAAGAAGTCGCTTTCTCTGAATGTGAAATGCCATTCCATAGGTAAATTTCCGGCAGTATTTACGGTACAAACCGGATCAACCTCTATATTGACAACACCATTAAAACCATCATCTGAGAGATTTAACGGGCCGCCATTCGGAGTATAATATTGTTCGAGGTCAAAGATATAAGTCTGACCATTTATGCTGGTTGGCGTAATAGCTGAAACGGTTTCACGTATCGTTCCATTAGTATACAAAGTCCGATCCTGATGCATAGACATAGCGACTACGCTATATCCTTCTGGTATTTCCACACGGAGGTCTTTAATGTTACCCCAATTACGATATTCATATGGAAAGAGATCGCCGCCAGAATAATTGGTGCAGCAATTTCCTACACTCATATAAAAGCCCTGACTGATAGTTCTGGTGCATTGTCTTACCCGATAAACTTCAGAATTATAATTCAGGAAATAATATCCTATAATGGTGAAATTTCCATTCCATACATTGCATTGATAAGCTGTTCCATTAGCTGTATTGCTTAAGTAGAACTGGTTTTGAACAGTGACCTGTTCTACATTTCCACCAATGTTGCCGACTACTTTATAGGTTGCAATCAATTCTACCTGATCGTTATCTTCAAATTTGAAGCCTGCCGGCAAAGCACAATTATTAGCGATAAGCGTAGAGACACTGTAATCAAAATCGACTGTTTTTACTGTATTGGCAATAGAGCTGCTATAATCAACATTACAGGTGTAAACCTGTCCGGTTCCGGCATCAGTAATAATAACCTCGGCGGCTTGTATGTCTATGTATGCGCCATATGGCATTAATGATCTTGCATAGCCATAATCGAATGATGGAAAGCTACCTGAGGTTTTGACCGTTCCTCTAAAGGTCGTTTGAAAAGTATCATTCGCCATGACCCGATTGAGACGAACTTTGTTGAGGTCTAACGAACCACTATTGTCTGGCAAACCATCCAAATTATTATCAGGCGCTCCTATGCTGGTTCTTTCTACGGTAAAATCATTGAATACCATTCCTTCTGAACAATTACCCGGACAATGAATGAGGGTTTCGGCTTGCTCAAAACAGGTAAGTGACATTCTGTATGGAGTAGAACAGTTGGTATCCATGATGTAAAACATTTGCATACCTACATTTACCCAACCACCAGCACCTCCGCTATCAGCACAATCTGCAGTAAGATTTAAATGAAATTCTGACCGCCGCAAATTAAAAGGGATGGGAAAGTCGTATACGGCGGTCAGTTGTCTTGTTGTGGGATTGTAATTAACAGAACTTGCAGCCCATTCTGTAGGACCGTCAAGGTATTGTAAGTCAGCGGTATTGCCACTCCATAATAAGCCTTGTGGAATATCAAATACTACTTCGAAATGCGGATTAGTGCCTTCTGGCATATCGAAAGTGGCACTTGTTAGAATAAATAAATATTCGCCTATCTGCCCATCTACCAAATCAGAAGGGTTTTCATTGAAGACAGAAAAATTCTTTTCTTTTAATTCCTGCCCTGTGTCTGAATCTTCATATACATTTTGGTTACACATATCGGTGTAGGTAACTTCATATTCCCAGCCAATCAGATTGACAGCAGTACATACATCGGTATCACAGGTATAGCTATTCCAGGACAGAACGACTTCGTCATTGGGCTGAATAGCTGGTAAAGTCACAGTAAAACTGCCATTCATAGAGTTGCTTAGGCAAGCATAAGGACTGGCAGTGGTGGTATTGTCTGGCATGACGGTAATACTGCTTCCGCCATTGACTGTATATGTTATTGCGCCAGTTTCTATGGCAGAATATACATTTGCTGGTTCTTGGCTGATATTGATTTCTACCTCGTTGGCTGGTCCTGTTCCGTCATTACTTAATGTCAGACTTTGAACATCAGCCGAACCATCTACGCAAGTATTGAATGGTGAGGAAACAGTAATGTCAATATCTGGAGCAAATAACTGAATGGTTGTATAAGGGTATTTGGAATTACTGCTTTCGGTTTGTCCGTCACAACCCCATTCTGCGACTAGCTGGCTTTGTGTACTATTACAGCCAATAGCTGTCATAGACAGGTTGAGGGTCAGTATTTCATTTCTATCAAAATAAGTATCTCCATTTCCGAATGCCTGAAAATCATTTCCGCTTAGAATCACTTCATTTACACTTAATATACCGACATCTGTGGCATCCAATTGCAGATTATTATTGAAAATATTTTTCAAGTTAAAAGAAGAAAGATTTCCATAACCACCGTTTACTATGGTAACAGTTCTTATGAAGGATTCTCCCGCAAATACTGACTGTGACATGGGACTGACTACAGTGATGGAAAGCGCTGGTTCCAGCAAATTATAAGCTTCGGTTTCATCACTTTGAGAGCCACCATTCCAGCTAACATTTATATTATTACGAAATAGATTGCCCGATTCATGGTAAGCAATTGCATCAAAACCAGCCGAAGCTTCCAGGTCGAAACTGACGGTTCCTCCATTAGGTATATTACTAGTGGATAGTATAATGCTGTTGGGATTTGCTGCATTGCTTATGGCAACATTATAATTCGAGCTTTCATTAAGGCTGCCTGTTAGGTAGTTTATTCCAGTAGGAAAGTCTATTGTCAGTTCTACATTAGACATAGCACTGCCATTATTCATAAACTCAAAAGTAAATGTTTCGCTTTGTTCACAAACATTGATTTCGGCAGGAACTGTATTACTGAAGGATAATTGTGCATTGATTCCTTCATGCATGGTCAGGGATAGCACGGTAACTATTAAAATGATATTCCATAAACCAGTGCCATGCGAAGAGGTGGAATAAGGCATTTTAAGAAAATGTGTAGAAAGATTCATAAGGTAAATTTTGGCTTGGACACTTTAACAAAGAAAGTGTATGTCGTTTAATCTTACCTTTACAAGTGCAATGTGTTTGCCAGGGATTAAAATGTTGATATTTATGTTTTTAGATATTTTGTTTGATGTTAATAATATCCCAAAAAGAAATTTTGTCCCATTTTGGGAGGTTGTGTTATTGCAAAATGTCTTTGGTTTATTTGAACACGTTCTTAAGTGTTCAAATTTAATCACTTACTTATCAATGGTAAAATACTATTGATCATGTTTATATAGGTATATTTTTCGGCGTATTCTTTTGATTTATTACTTAGTGTTTGGTATAGTCCGGGCTGTTGAAAAAGTAGTTTAATTTTATCAGCAATTTGTTCCCAATTTCGAGCATCGATTTGAAACCCATTTACACCATCTTCCACTAATTCTGAGGGGCCACCAACTGGCGGGGCAATAGAAGGGATGCCATAATGCATAGCTTCCAGTAGGGTCATGCCAAATGTTTCTATCCATTCATCGGGGTGCGACAGGTTGAGTAATAGGTTGGCACGTTTATAAAAGAGGTGTACATTTTTTTGTACAGGAAAAACCACAAGATTATCACTGAGCTCTGTCTGGTCAAGAAAACGATGTATAGATTTCATATCGGCATTCAAGACGAGTTCAAAAGATAAATGCGGTAATGTTTTTGCTATTTTTATAAATTCCCAAATCCCTTTGTAGGCTTTAAGTGAACAAAGCATCAAAACTATAAAAGGTTTATCATCTACTTTTTGAGTATAATGTTTTGCCGCAGTATTAATAAATGTTGGTGAAAGAGAATTATAGACAACATTGGCAGTAACATTTTTCAAATTTTCTTTTTTATATAAAAACCTGGAAACGTAAATAGCTTCAGCGGCTGTTTTTTCTGCAACCCATTTTAAAAACAGCTTTAACAGCCTGGGTTTAAGAGAAGTCTCATGACAATGATAAATCACGCGTTTGCCCATCAGTTTGCCTGCCATTGCTGCTCCGAAGGGTAAAAGTGTATTTATATAAATAACAACATCCTGTTTTCTATATTGTAATAATTTGAAAAACAAGACAAACTGAAACAGTAAAAATGAGATTAAGCGTTTCCATTTATTGGGATACCAGCGATATACGAGCAGGTTGTAATTGACATCTAGTCCCGATAAAAATCCATCACTTCCTTTATTGGTAAACAAATCAACTTCGATACCATTGGAACGGAAGCCTTGTAAAACAGAAGATAGTATTAGGGGGCTGCCACTAAAATCATTAAGTAAGTGTATGGCAACTACTTTTTTCATGAAATAAGTTTTAACGCTCTATAAATTTGATTGATCTGCTGTCCTTTTTCACGCCAGTCCAAATAAGATTCAAAGCGATGTTTTGCTCCGGCGGAGAACTGTCGTAGTCGATTGGGAGCTGAAATTTGTTGTATGGCTCGTGCTAAATCCTGAATGGTTGATTGATATTGAGTGTATGGCACTTTAATACCCGATTGGTCATCTATTAATTCTCCTGGTCCTATATTGTCGAGGCAGATGACAGGAAGGGCATAAGAAAGTGCTTCAGGAATAACCATTCCAGCGCCTTCATGCGAGGGAAATAGAAAAACATCTGCCTTTCGGTATGCTTCAAATAACTCCTGCTGGGGAAGCCAGTCAATGATAGATACCGCTTCTTCTAACAGATGTTCATGTATTAGCTGTTCCAATTGCTTCCGCATTGGTCCCTTTCCAATAAGCGTAAGATGTGTATTGGCTTTTTCATTAAGAGAGAGTTTGTGGTAATACGCTGCAAAAGCTAAGACCGTGAGGTCAAAACCTTTGAGTGGTACGAATCGACCAACGCTAAGTATTTTCAATCCATTTCCGGTTTTAACGGAATCCAGAACTGTTGCTTTGGCGCCTACGGCGGGTAATACCTGCCAATTTTTTTTATTGAGATTTAATGAACTACCTACTGCTGAATTGACAGCCAGCACATAGTCGGCATGATGAACTGTAAGTCTTAATAAAGGATCGAAACGCATCACAGCACTTTTTGCGAGCCATTTTAGCCGTTCTTTGATATGGGCTTTTATGCCACCATGTATTTTAGTATAATCTTTAGGCATTTCTGGATGATGCCCTACAGGTCCCCAAACAAAGGGTTTACCGAATATCCAAAGGAAGCAAGGCATCCAGTCGGCATGAAAATTTAGCCCATGCACTATGTCGAATTTATATTTTTTGAGTTTTACAAATAGGGGAACAAATAATTGCCAGAGGAAGAAATATAATAAAGCTCCTCTCGATTTTCTTTTCCAGAATCTCATCCAGTAAGGCAGGTCAAAATACTGGAATGTTATATTTTCATACCGTTCTTCAGGGTTTTTCTGTATGTATTTTTCTATGGCTTCCCTATTGTTTTTACGTGTAATCGCAATTACTTTTTGATGTCTTGCGATCTGTGAAATGATGTTCCAGCCAGTTCCGTCTTCTGAGCCTTTGTAGGGGTTGACAGCATAAGCGGTAATGAGAATTGTCTTCATATTTATAAAATTAAGCTGTCAGTGATAGTGTTGAATTTGAAGCAGATGAGTTGGTCAGCTTAATAAGTTTAGCCGGAATACCTCCAATAACAGCATTGTCAGGCATAGAGCGTGTTACAACTGCGCCGGCTGCGATGATACAATTATCGCCAATGGTGACGCCATCCAGAATAGTGACTTTGGAGCCAATCCAGCAGTTTTTGCCGATTTTTATTCCTTTGCGGGAAACACCTTGCAAGCGTATCAGTTGTTGGTTGTCATTAAAATTGTGGTTTTCAGGATGGCAGCTAAGATATTGTCCGATGATACAGTCATCACCGATCTCCAGTCCGCCTGAGCCACCGAGGTAAGCAAATTCACCAATACCAACATTATTGCCAATACGAATGCCTTCTCCCAGGTTATTGAAGGATGTAGAAGCGATAATCCGACTATATGCACCGATGCGAACATTATTGCCAAAGGTTAATTTATTTCTGCACAATGCACTGAGGTATACATGATCTTCCAGTTGAACCCATTTCCCAAATTGCATATTTTTTAGGTTATAAAACCTTACGGCTCTGCCCAGAAACATCAATTTGGGAACTTGTAAGGCAAATAACAACTTCAGGCTTCTCAACCATGCGATACTTTTATTGAATATCAGTTGAATCAATACACCAGAACTAACAGCATCGTCAAGTCGAAAATGCGGATTTTTTAACTGTATGACTTTATTGATTATTTTTCTAAACATGCTTAAAAGACTTTTTTACAATTATCAATGATGGTATGAAGTGTCTTTTCTTTATCTATGTTTTCAATAACCAGGTAGTTGTTTTTTTTGGAAGATTTTTTATTTAGTTCTTCAAAAAGATGACGATATTTTTTTGTTAATAGCTCAATAGTACTGATAGGCAATTCCTGTTTTCTGGCATGGATTGTATTGGCATCAGCAAATAAGAAAAAATTGAGAGAAGGCTTTTGTACAAACCGATATAGCCCTCTGCTAAGTCCTTGAGGAACCTGTAGGTTCGAACGTTTTCCATCTATGATAAAATCGAAATAATAGCGATCATAGAGTACAAAATAACCTCTGCGAATATACTTGGCATGAATATAAATTTGCCCAAATAAATAATCGCTATAATAGTAAAAGAACCGTATGAGCGAACTTAGGCTATTCTTATTGCTGCCACTATGCGGAAGGGTGGAAACTGTTCGTTGTTCCGCATTTTTTTTACCGTATTTCCAGGCGCTTATTATGGGAAGTAAGGAAGGTCGATGACGCAATACGACTACTTTTTTTCTGTATTTCTCAGTCAGCGTTTTTTTAGTGAGATCAATGATTGTACTTTTTCCTGCACCGTCAACGCCGCTAAAAGTGATGATTTTTCCCTTATTGCTAAAAACTTCCCTCACTTTATCTAAACCATACTCTGTCAGGTGCCTGATTTTTCGCCAAATGTTATTTTGGGTTTGATTTTCTAAATATCTGATAATTTGTTTTCTTAAAGAGGTATCAAATTGGGCGAATTGTTCAAAAGAAAGTATTGTCGATTGATATTTATCATTGAATTGTTCTAATAGCTGCTGCTGTTCATAGTCTGGAAAACTATTAAAATGTTTGATATACTTTTGCGGTACACCGCTATAATTCAAAGCATTGAACAATACAACATGTTCAAGTAAAAAGATGGTGGAATAAACAGAAATTCCTTGTACATTTATTGTCTTGCTTGCAAAAACATCTGCTGTATTTAAGTATTCGTATTGTTTTCGAACCAGCTTAAATAAAACATCTAACTGCAAAAAGCTATTATCATTGAAATGAATGAAAAACTGTTGCATAGATTGCAGATGAGTGATCTGAAATTCTTCGACGAGTGGATGCTCTTGAATAAAGCTCAGAATAGTATTGACTTCGAGAGGTTTCACCAATACATCAATATCAGCGTAAGAGTCGGACGCTGTTTTTTCATCCAGATGTTTTAAGACGACACCCTCAATCGTGTTAAGATGCCTAAAGAGTTCCTCACTGAATTCTTGTTTAGCGTTCATCATCTAATTCTACTTTTATTACAATACACTTAATGTATTGTAAATTAATGCCAAGTATTAATGCATTGATTTATAGTAGTTTTTAAAGTTGAGCTTATTTTGTTTTATCCCATTTTGGGAATAAAGTTCTTGATTTTAGAGTTTTGAGAATTAACTTCCTTTGAGTAGTTGTGTTCAGATTTTAGTTCTTTTTCCAATGCTTGTTGCCAACATTGGATAAGCCAGTTTGCTTGGGTATGTAAATGCTTTTGGCGTGTATAGATATCCAGGTAATAGCTAATGGTATAAAGCAGGTAAAACTGTTTGTGCAGATCGAAGTCAATGGAGAAACGGATACACATAGCATTGACTATTTCATTGCTTTTCAATTTTTCCAATCGCTGTTCAATGTCCTTAAAATTTATCTTTTCCAACAAAACACCGCTTTGAAAAACGAAATGAAACATATCATACATTAAAGGGAACTTTGTATCTGCCAGTTCCCAATCATAGATATGAATTTTCTCTTTGCTTAAGAACAAATTCCAGGGCGTAAAATCTCCATGAGCCAATCCTACAGAGAAATGGGGGATTGCAGTCAGTTTTTCACAGAAAGTCTC
The DNA here is from genome assembly GCA_020627965.1 of Saprospiraceae bacterium. Classification (GTDB taxonomy): domain Bacteria; phylum Bacteroidota; class Bacteroidia; order Chitinophagales; family Saprospiraceae; genus JAHDEO01. The sequence goes on from JAHDFX010000022.1 coordinate 26,788, forward strand.
AAGGTCTAAGGTCATTTTCGAGATAATAGTAGGCTTGAGTCCATTACTCAAACTCCTGATATTTTTCAACTCATCCAGTTTTGTTCTGATCTGCTCAAATTGCTTGATAGAGCCTGTTGAGCATGTTTTTGCACTTCGATTGTACCATTCAAATAAGGCTTTTAAGTGCTGATCTTGCAGACTTGTACTGCTTAGTGCATTTTGGGGCTGAATATTGCTGACCTGGAGCGCCGCCCCTTTTTTTGTTGCCTTTGGTATGACAGATTTTTGCAGATCATAATTGGCGGTTATTTCTAGGTTAAGAAATTCGTTTTGAATTAGTTCAGTTGCTTTTTCTGTAATGGGGATTTTAGTGAAATGGGTGGTCTTATGCCCGTCATTGCCTGCCAGAACTAATTTGCGATTTTCACCAACTGTTCCGGTAAATAGTGCCCAGTTTGACGAGTTGCTGTGCGTTAAATAATCCTGTAATGGAATTTCTTCTTTTGTAAAAACGGAAAACTGGCTGGATATCATTGTTTTTTTCAAGCCAACTTTCCAGCATAGTTTAAATGCCTTTTTGATGAGCTTAGCCCTTAAGCCATTGCCATTATATAAAGCCAGGAAATGAGGTTTATTTGCCTGTGCAGGGCATAGCCACCTTATTGTCCCATCAGGGTTATTGATATAATCAACCTGAAAGTGATCGTTAGCAGAATAAGCTTCGCCAAAATTGATGATGGTAAGTATATTGTCAAATAGATAGATATTCTCTACCGACTTGCCAGATAAATTGAGGAGAGCATATTGCCCGTAAGGGTTTTGGTTTGCAAAAGACTCAAGTTCTGCAAGGTCGCCAAATATTTTTTGTTCGGCATCCATATGAGCAGGCGGAGTGGCAGCCAGTATTAGCAAGCCTGTATATTCAGGTGTGAAAACTTTTGATAGTAAGCTTATATCTTCAAATGGCAGATGTTTCATAAGGAATAACGTTTAGTGAGCGGATTGAATGTTAGGCGTTTTGTCAGGGTGATGGTGAAAAAAAGAATAATGAATTGATAAAACATAATTCCGTAATTAGATTCACCGAATATGCCAAACTCTGTCAGGGAATTGATGATTAGAGGTATTAAGATACTGACAACCATTAGTTTCAGTTTTTTATCTTCTGATGCGACTATGGCATAAGTGGTGGCAGCCATTTGTAGAATGACTATGAAGGCACCAACTAAGCCCAGATTCAACAACACTTGAACAAAAGTATTGTGTGTCATAGCAGCAGCATAGGCGTGTATACTATCGAATTTATCAGAGTAACTAATTCTCATAAAACCAAAACCCCAAATCGGCTCTCTTGGAAAGCTATCATTGATGAGGTCTGTCCAGAAGGGCAAACGCCCTGTCATGCTAAGTACTTCTTCGATGTCTCCTGTTTTTACAATAATGGTATTTACAATAACAGGTAAGGCAAGTACTCCGGTAATAATAGAACCTAGTTTGATTAATTTGTTCTTAGACAAGTACACGAAGAGTGCCATGACTAGTGCGAAAGCCCCCAGAGATGATCTTGATTGGGTCAGTAATAAAACAGCAATACAGATGGCTACGACAGGTACATGAATGCTTTTCTTTTTATGACAATACAATTCAAAAGTAGACATAGCTGCTCCAAGCACGACCAACATGCCCAATTCATTGGGATTAATAATAAAACCGCCCAATCGGGATACTTCGCCACCATGCGTTTGGCGATAAAATAATTCAGGGTCGATAAATAAGCCAATAACAAAGCCAACAGAAATAATACCAATGGATACGCCCAATATATGGGCAAAACGAATTTGTTCGGGGAATAGCTCGATTGAAGCCAGTAAAAGCATGGTATATAAAGCCACAAAAACCAGACTTTCTGTAGTCATAATCCATTGTAATGATGAGAAACCAATGCCAGAACTCCACAAAAAAGACAGGAGTCCTAAGAGGAGATAGCAGCCATAAAAAATAAGCGGAAGTATATTTACTTTTTTAATTTGGGCGGTTGGTAATTTGGTCATTAGAATGAGGAACATAGCCCCCGAAAAAGAGGTTACACACAAACGAAGTGCTATTTTCACAACTCTGGTAACACCAATAGAGTCGGGAAATAACGTAAAATAACTGCATATTCTGACTGCCATGACAAGTGTCAGAATGAGCAGCAAAAGCCTGCCTTGTTGTGTAGATTTAGCTTTCATATACACTCAATAGTCGGGTAGAAATTCTACGCCATGAAAATTCTTTTATAACCATTTCATAAGCATTGTCTCCCATTGATCTGAGGCGCTTATTTTTGAATAAACTATTGGCTTTTTCCATCGCAGAAGCTACGTTTTTAGCTGTGCTTTCACCGAAAGTGATACCTGCATCCCAATTGTTTATATAAGCGTTGATATTCGTGGCTTCACTAGTAATACAAGGTCGACCGAGTGCAGCGGCTTCCAATACCGCAGTAGGAAAACCTTCCATACGAGAAGGATGCATGAAGAGGTCAATATTACTGAGTAAAGTATATTTTTCATCACCAAAACGGGCACCATGAAAAGTGATATGATCTTCTAGTTGATGGGCAGATGTTTTTTGTTCCAGGCTAGAACGATCTTTACCGTCTCCGATTAATTCCAGTTTTCCTGTATTGCCATTGTCCAGGTATAATTTGAAGCCATCAATCAGGTTATCTAGCCCTTTGTGATATGCATCAAGGCGACCGCAAAACCCAAATATGGGTCTGTCATTTTCCGTTTTTTTGGTGTTCTTCGGGAAATCGGGTATGATTTGTCCATTGGGTATCATACATTTATTGGGAACAGACATCATGCTTTCCAAATGGCTGACTTCTCCCTGTCCCAACAAATGTACTTTATGGGCATTTTTGATGATAAAAGATTCAAAGAGGCGGAAATATATTTTTTTCTTAACACCGCTTTTCAACATGGCTCCCTGTGTCAATGCACCATGTGGCGTATACACGTAGGGGATATTGTCCTTAACCAATGTTTTTGCCAGATGATAAAATTCAGGAATAAAAGAGCCGTGGAGATGAACCAGACTCTCTTTTTCTAATGCTTGAATAGTAGAACGAAGCTCTGTACTTAGTGTCCATTTATTACTCAGTTGTTGAAATAGGGTAGTTGGGTAATTCCTTGCCGGATAATCATGACTCAACGAATTGGCGATCCCCCAAAGGTTCACATTGTGTCCTAATTCAGTCATAGTAGTACATAGCTGGTGTGCTACCTTATTTACACCATTCATACGTTCGGGGTTGGCTTTGCCTAATACGAGATGGATTATTTTCATGATCTTAAAAATTGAGTCGAATTACTTAGCAGTTTATACTGATAGAAGTAAACCGTAAGCGTTAAAATTTGTACTATACATAAGCCGCCGACAAACCCATACAAACCGAATGTACTGAGTAAGGGCTTGGCCGCCATCAAACTAAAACCAGCTCCTATGATATAAGCGTGGAATATGGGTTTTGTAACTTCAAGTGTTCTGAATAATATTCTATAAGGAATACCTGCAAAAACGAACAGGTAAAGCAGACAAAAGCCCGGAATAAGTACGTAGTATCCTGAAATATCTACATCGTACAAAAATCGGATCAGGAACTCTCCTATGAATAGGAAGCCCAATATGCCGGCAGTCAAAGGAATCAGCCAGTTAAATGATTGAAATTTGAGGAATTTTAACATGCCTTTAATCCCTGAAGTAGCATAAGCTTTTGCAGCTTGTACAGGCCATAAATTTTCCATAGTCAGGAATAAAATATGGCATAAGCCGGCTAATTGTTGGACAATTCTTATTATGCCTACTGCTGCAACTCCCAATACACCGCCTGCCGCAATCAGGAAGTAATTACCGGAAGTCCATTGTAGTATTGCGGTAAGGATAAGCCATCTGGAAAATTCAAAATGTACTTTTGCCGTCTGGTAAACTTTGTTGACTTTAAAACTCAGCCCTGGCCCCAAAAAAGCAGCGATCAATAAAACGGTTAAATGACATACCGATAGTAAGATCAATACATTTTCCAGACTTGCATAACCAGCCATTTTTAACCCAATAATGCCGATAAGCTGAGTGCCATAAAAAAGCGCATCAATCAATACCGCAATCTGTATCTGCATGCGGGAAAAACAATATTTTCTGTAAAAATCATACAGTAATTGTGCAGCTGCCAGGAAGGCCAAGCTACAGAGAACAGCTATAGAAAATTCTACAAGATTAAGAATATTGGCAATACTCCCACCAAGAAAAGTCAGCCCAAATGTCAATAGAGCAAGCAATACCTGTAAGGAGTATACTGTACTGAAATAGTCAGGTTGTTCATTTTTTGAGCCTAGTGTTAGTAGGGGTTTGGTAATGAAAGCCATGTTGAAGCTTAGCGCAAATAATATCACCATCCACAAAAGGGTGAACTCACCAAAAGCTTCCAAGCCTAAATATCTGGCAAGCAGGATGCCTGTCGCAAAATTGCCGCCGCTTACGATCATTTGGTCAAAGATCCCTAAGCTTGTATTGCTTTTGAGTTTAGAGATCATGCTTAATGTTTTAAAGCTATTCCTGATGAATTAGATTTGAACCTGGGATAATAATATTCCGAGCTTCTTCTTTTATCGTAGTTGAGTACCGTGTAGATATTGGAAATATTCCATTCAGCAAGATGAATATTTAAGGCTCTGGCTGTTCTGACTTTGGTCATTTTTCTTCTAAGTATAAAAATGTTAACATCACTATTTTGCATCAGCAATAAAGCATCAGGAACAATGCCCAGAGGAGGTGTATCAAAAATAACCAGATCGTAATCGTCACTTACAGCCTGAACGATCTCTTCTGCTCTTGAAGAAAAAATAAAAGCAGATGGAATATTCGACAACTGGCCAGCAACCAGGATGTCCAGGTTATTATCATAATTCACGATGGAGTCCTTTATTGAGGTATCTCCTTGTAATACAACAGAGACTCCTCGTTCATTACTTAGCCCAAATTTCTTATGAACATCCGGTTTTCGCATATCAAGATCGATCAATAGTACTTTTCGTCCAATGAGTGCAGCAGCTCGCGCAAGGTTGGTTGTTGTATGCGTTTTTCCTTCTTTCGACTTCATTGAGCTAATCGTCAGCACTTGTGCCCTATGTGGGGATATAGTGCTTCTTCGCAAAATTTCAAGATTGGTGTAAAGACTGGAAAACACATCTACCAGGGCATCTTCTCCTTTTTTTTGCTTTCTTATAGTTCCCAATACAGGTGTGTTTACAAGATGGGCAAGCTCTTCTTTTGTCCTGACCCTCGCAAATAAGAAATGGAGTAGATAAGATAGTATTAAGCTAAAGAACAAAGCAAAAAACATAAATACACCATAGATCAATGGTTTGTTGGGCCAGACAGAATGCTTGGGTAATTCAGCTCTGTCTATGATTTGATGCAGAGAAGTTTCAGAGGCTTCAGCGATCTCCAGTTCTGTCTGTTTTTCGACCAGATGATTATACAACTGTTCTTTGATCTTTACCTGTCTGGCCAACATCACCAATTGCCTTTCTTTATCTGGAAAAGTTTGTAGGGCTGTTTTTCTGCTGAAGATATTTTTTTCTATTTCTTGTCTTTTTAGCTCGAGATTGGACAATGTCTTTCTTGTACTTTCTCCAATAAATACTCTAAGTGCATCTGTTTTTTCTGTGATACTTCTGATTTCATCACTCCCTCTTGTATATTTATTGAGGAGGTCAATCTTCTGTAATTCGTATGCTTGAACTTTCAGGTAGGCATCTTTAAGAACACCATCTTGTAAGGCTTCAAAATTTGGGGAAAAATCGTTCAGACTTCCTCCTGTACCTATAAAAGTAAATAAGTTGCGCATCTCAGCTTCCTGTATCTCTATGGCTACTTTTTGCAGATCCAACTGCATTAACTCTTTTATTCCAGCATCTGTTTCTTGCTCAGCATTGATTAGATTATTCTCTGATTTGAAACCCGCCAGATTTGCTTCTGCTGTTTTGAGATCAGTGGTAGCTTCTCTTAATTGTTGATCAATAAACCGAAGCGTTTTTACTGAACGATTCGATTTGTGTTGCTTATTTTGTTCAATGTAAGTATCAATTAAAGTATTGACAAATAACTGAGCTTTTTCAGGTATTTCATGTTTGTAATAAACCTTAAGTATTGAAATTTCTTTATCGACGGGTTTTACGAAAAAATTTTCTTCTCCTACAGAGGATACTAATGCTTCAAGGCTGTTGAATTTGAAGGCAAAAACATCACCTTTGTTCAGTATGTTGGCTTTATCTTTAATTAATCTGTTATTTAATTTTATCGTAATGGCAAATGTCTCATTAACATATTTGTTATCTACAGTAAGCGTATCTTTTGCTGGGGCTTTTACATCGTTTTTTAACAAAAACTGTTTATCCTTAATATATTCCAGATAAAATTTCTTGTCCATTTGTGTGCTATCTAAAATGGTATATTCTAGAGAGAAAGGCGCATCTCTAAATAATTCAGTCTCTTTCAATTCACCTATTCGGTAATAGTTTACACCGTGATTTAACTTGCGAAAAGCCTCTCTTCTCAGTTGCTTGGACTTAAAGACCTCCACTTCTATCAGGAAATTCTGTTTGGTTGAAATACTAGGGATCAGGCCATCATTAAATAAAGGAACGTCTTGAATACCAACATCTCTGTTGTCGATTTTAATCGAAGCATTTGCCTGATAAGCAGTCTGGCTATATTGGATCATACGCTTAGCGGCATACATGCTCAACCCCGCAAACAAGATAATGATCGGTAAGCCTTTAAAAACAGGCAGAACAACATTCTTTAATTCTTTATTCATGATCTTTTTTGTGAGGTCATTGTACAAATACAGAGATCAATACCGCAACACCTGTAATGATGCCAACAAAAGGAGCTGCTTTGGCTGCTTTTTTACCTGTTTCTTTGCCCTTTTTAGGTATTACATAAACAACATCATTAGGTTGTAAGATGATATTTTGTTGATGCAATAATTCTGCATTAGATAAATCTATGTGATAATGGGTGCTTATATTTTTTTCTTCTCGAATTAAGCGAATTCCATCGGCTTTGGCATAATCGGTTAGGCCGCCAGCCTCGCCTAATAATTGTATCAGACTCACTCTTTCATTATCAATTTTATAGTTTCCTGCTCGGTTTACTTCGCCTAAAACGGTTACATAATGGTTCAGAATTTTGATATTGATGATCGGATCTTTTAAGTGCTTTTGATATTGTTGTTCCAAAAAGAAGTTAGCCTCTTTAGCTGTATAACCAGATATTTTAACCCTGCCTATCTTGGGCAAATTCACCATGCCGTCGTCATCTAAAATCACCCATTTTCCTGTTTCTTCATTGGAATTATAGATGCTATTGACAGAGCCAATACTTAGGTCTTCATGCCCCCAAATACTAATAGTGATCTTATCGCCCGGACCTAAGACTGGATCTTGGACTTTACCATAAAAAGATTGTGGTAAGCGTGCTGAAGAATCCTCGGTATCCGTAAATAAGGTGGTGGGCGTACTACAGCTTGACAAAATCAGGCTTAAAATGGCAATTTGAAATAATGTTTTCATGACTCAGTTGAGTAGACTTTGTTTTGAAATATTAATCATGAAAAGTCTATTTTGATACCAAAGTGTAAATTGCTCATATACAGCTTGGTATAAAGTAGACGATGTTTAATGGTTTCCAAAATGGGAGTGATAGTTTCAAAATGGGAAACAAAACTTGATTGGGAATATTGAAACAAAAGTCTTCATAAACAGTAAAATATACTTGTATGAAGAAAAAATTTAAACCAACGAGAATTTTTGTCGTAGAAGATGATCCGATTTACTGCAAAATGATTCATTATGTGATGGAGCTTAATCCAGACCATGAGGTCTATAAGTTCTCTTCAGGGAAAGAGTGTCTTGAGCATCTACATTTAAGACCTTCCATTATCTCGCTTGATTATATGCTGTCAGATATGACGGGAGCAGATGTATTGAAAAAGATCAGAGATTTTGACAAAGACATCAGTGTAATCATTCTTTCCGGGCAGAAAGATATTTCGACAGCAGTCAGGCTTTTAAAAGAAGGAGCTTATGATTATATAACAAAAGACACTGAAACCAAAGAACGCCTGCTACATTCGTTGTATAATATTAAAAGCCACCAAAACCTGAAAGTTGAGGTAGAGACTCTGAAAGAAGAACTCACTTCTCAATACAGATTCGCCAGGACGGTTATCGGTTCTAGTCTGGCGATGAAAAAAGTATTTGCCCTATTAGATAAAGCAGCAAAAACAAATATCACAGTATATATAACCGGAGAAACAGGCACCGGGAAAGAGGTTGTTGCCAAGAGTATCCACTATAATTCAAACCGTAAAAAAGGAGCTTTTGTAGCAGTGAATATGAGTGCAATTCCGGGCGAATTGCTGGAGAGCGAGCTATTTGGTCATGAAAAAGGATCTTTTACAGGCGCTCACACCCGAAAGATCGGACAATTTGAATTAGCGAATAACGGAACATTATTTCTGGATGAAATTGCAGAATTAGGCATTAATATGCAGGCAAAATTACTTCGGGCTTTGCAGGAGCGCGAACTGATGCGAGTTGGAGGTACCAAACCAATTAAATTTAATGCCAGAATCATTGTCGTTACCCATAAGAACCTTAGTGAGGAAGTTAGCAAAGGAAATTTTAGAGAAGATTTGTATTATAGACTATTGGGTTTGCCGATAGAACTGCCGCCACTTCGTAAGCGGGGAAATGACATACTATTACTTGCCCGCTATTTCCTAAAAGAATTTGCGAAAAGCAATAATTTAAAAAACACTGGTTTTACCAGAAAAGCAAAAGATAAGCTCTTGCAATATGCTTATCCGGGTAATGTAAGAGAACTGAAAGCAATCGTTGAATTGGCATTAGTGATGTCTACAAATGAGCATATGATAGATGCTGATGATATACAGTTCAACAGTCACGGAAAAAACTTTAATTTTCTGACGGAAGAATTGTCTCTGAAAGACTATAATCATAAGATAGTTAAGCACTTTTTGGAGAAGTATGATAATGATGTATTGCTGGTTGCCAGAAAACTGGACATCGGAAAATCTACCATTTACAGAATGTTGAAATCACAAAAAGCAAGCTAAGTTTATGGACAGCGATTTGCCTGCAATAAATGATCTCTCTTTGCTCTACGATCTTTCTCTGGTTGTTGGGAGTTCTCTTGAACTTACAGAGAATATTATACATTTTCTGACAGTGCTTCTGGACAGAAAAAAACTATCCTATGCCGCAGTATGGTTAAAAAAAAATCAGCTTATTGGTGGATTTGGAGAAAATGGTTATAAACTGATTGCAGGAATTCCCAAAAACAGAGTCAGGCAAGTAAAGGCTAAGGAAAATACATTAATTACAAGATATTTTAGCACCGATCAGGCTTTTTCATTGACAAAAAATGAGGAAGGCTTTGAAAGTCTTATTCAGGAAAAAAACATTAGTAGAGGTGCCTATGCAATCTTTGATTTAGGCGGTTTGGGCTTCTTAAAACTCTATGATGAGCATAAGAAAAACGGTTTTCCAAAAAATGAACTGGAACAACTGAATAATGTTGTTCATAAATTTGCCAATTCTATTCTGGCTTGTCTTACTTTTCAAAAATTACATCAAGAAATTAACTACAAAGTCGGACTGGAAAAGCAGAAAATTGTTGAACAACAAAACGCTAATCTGCTGATAGAGCGAAGTGAGCATAAGCTAAGACAAATTATCAATACTTCGCTAGATGCCGTTATAAGTATAGATCAAAAAGGGAATATTACGGAATGGAGTAAACGTGCTGAGGCGCTCTTTGGCTTTAGTAGAGAGGAAGTAATGGGGCAATCTATGGGAGCCTTGATCGTTCCTGAAAGATACAGAGAAGCACATGCGAAAGGAATGTCCCGTTTCCTGAAAACAGGATATGGTCCTGTATTGAATCAGCGTATTGAAATTACAGCAATTGATAAAAATAAGCGTGAATTTCCAATTGAACTTAGTATTTCGCCGATCAAAATAGATAAAGAGTATATTTTCAGTGGCTTAGTTCGTGATATTTCGGGGCGAAAGCAAGCTGAAAACGACCTCTTACAAGCTCAGAAAGAAGCTGAACAGGCACGTCTGGCAGAGCAAAAATTTCTGGCTAATATGAGTCATGAAATTCGAACTCCTATGAATTCTGTGATTGGTATGACTCATTTGTTGTATGAAACAAGTCCTTCTGATGTGCAGCGTGAGTATTTAGATATTTTAAAATTCTCTGCGGATAGTTTATTGGGTATCATCAATAATATTTTGGATATATCGAAGATCGGAGCAGGTGAGTTTGAGCTGGAGCCACGCCCATTTAACCTGAAAGAACTTATTCTTTCTTTGCGTCAAACTTTTCGATTTAAAGTTCGTGATAAACCAATCAATGTTGTTGCGGAAGTAGATGTCCAAATTGAAAACTATTTGGTGGGTGATGACACCCGGCTTAATCAAATACTAACTAATTTGCTGGGGAATGCCAGTAAATTTACCCACAAGGGAACTATTGGTATCAAGGTAAATCAAGTGACCAAGCAAAATGATAAATGCTGGGTAGAATTTAATATTCATGATACAGGAGTTGGGATAGAAGAAGAAAAAATTCCCTTAATATTTGAAGATTTTAAACAAATAGAGGCAGAGGCTAATCGAAAATTTGGCGGCACCGGACTCGGTCTGTCCATTGTAAAGCAATTGGTATCCTTACAAAAGGGAACTATCGAAGTTAAAAGTATATTGGGTAAAGGTTCAGAATTTATTATTGTACTGCCATTTAAAGATTCAGGAACCCCTTTAACAGAAATTATTTACCCAGAAGTCTCCAGCCTGCTTCATAAAGACCTCCTGACAAAAGTGAGTATCCTGGTTGTAGAGGACAATATGATGAATCAGCGACTCATTACCAAACTACTAGACCTATGGAAATGTTCCTTCGACCTGGTTTATAATGGACAGGAAGCCTTCAGACAGTCAAAGGAAAAACGATATGACATCATCCTCATGGATATACACATGCCAATCATGGACGGGATTGAATCGGCAGGACTTATACGGTCAGATACTACAAATCCTAATTTTGATACGCCTATAATTGCCCTGACAGCGGCAGCACTGTCTGATGAAAGAAATCGGGTTTTTGAGGTAGGTATGAACGATTTTCTGACCAAGCCTTTTTCTCCATCTGCCCTCGAAAGTACGATTCTTAAATGGCTGGATTTTCAGCCTGTATTTGTTGAGTCAACATCAACTGAACTTGAAAAAGAGTATACTGCTGTTGATGCCAACTTAGACTACTTAAAGGCATTTAGCAATAACGATATTGACTTCATGCAGGAAATGATCTACATGTTTATTTATGGTATGCCTGAAGCCATCTCCAAGCTTAAAGAATATCAAGCAGAAAAAAATTGGAAAATGGTGTATAAAACAGCACACCGAATGAAATCCAATTTTATGATGATGGGAATGAAAAGTCAGGAAAAGTCTGTTGAAACCCTTGAAATGTTGACAAAACAACAAAAGGTAGAAACAGAGCAAGTGGTCAAAATTATTGATACTCTTGAAAAAGACACTAAAGAAGTTTATCCTTTATTAAAAGAATTGGCCGATAAGCTTACATGAAGTATTGATAATGCTTTATCAATACGAAGTATTGTTGATCTAATTTGAAATTAAAACTAACTCCACCCGTCGGTTTCGAGCTTTGCCATTACTTGTTTCATTGCTTACTTTTGGCATTGTTTCTCCGTAGGACATCACCTGTATTCTTGATGGGCTTAGTCCACGACTGATCATGTATTCCTGAACGGCAAAAGAACGACGTTGACTAAGTGCAAAATTATAAGACACAGACCCTTCAAAATCAGTATGCCCGGATAAGACTACCGATAAATTTGTCTCTTGCTTCATTTGCTGAACGACTTCATCCAGTTGATGGTAGAAATCAGGCTTTATAATAGATTGATCGGTGTCAAACTCTATAATAATTTTTGGATAAGCTTTAGGTGCTGATTCCTGAACCCTGCCAGTCAGTTGAGACGGGCAACCCTGTGAAGCTTTTTCACCCCATAGGTACGGACAACGGTCTTCCGAATCTCCGATGCCATCTTTATCGCTGTCAGGACAGCCATTGAGCGATGGTAAACCTTTTATATAAACACATTGGTCAAAATCATCGATCACGCCATCTCCATCTACGTCATTGATCTTTATCGGGCAACCTCCGTTTTCTTTAACACCAAATAAATTCGGACAACGGTCTTCATTATCCCAAATACCGTCTTCATCCTTATCAGAACATCCCTGAAAGCGATAGGTGCCAGGAATATCAGGACATTCATCTATGTTGTCAGGAATACCATCGCCATCTCTGTCATTTGTTTTTACAGGAACTGGTGTAAAGCTATTGGGAGGTATAGAGGGTGATTTTTTTCCATGCTTGAATCGATAACTAGCCAGCAGTTCTATGGCTCCAAAACCATTGGTTACATTGGCCAAGCCTGAAGTATTGAGGTCATAACTTATGCCAGCAGTTATATTTTCTATTTCCAAACCTGCCTGTACGATCAGGGCATCTTTGAAACGATTGCTTATACCGAGGTGTACCTTAGCTAGCTTATTTACCTGAAGACTGCTTTCGAGTCCGAGTAAAAACTCACTGGCAGTACCTTGTCTTCTTAGTAAAATTCTGGGTGTGATGAAAACCTGGGGCGATACAGCAATATCTACCTTTCCATATGTTGTCCACAATAATGGAATTTTATTTTCATTGGTCAATAGAGTATAAGAAGGATTACTTAAATGCTCCATAGACAATCCGGCGATGAGTTTACTGTTTTTTTGTTTATTTAACTGCAAAGACCATTCTAAGCCTACGGTTAAATCTGGAGAAAAAGCTGTTGTATTCGTAAAAATTTCTCCGTGATCGCCAGACGTGTCCAGACCTAGTTCTGAGTCATATTGTTTATCAAAAGTAAAAGAATTCAGGTCTATTCTTTTTTGTATAAAACCTGTACTAAACCCGATAGATAGACGACTAGCATCCGAGTTCAAACGCTTGTGATAAGCAGCATTAACTCGCACCGTAGTTGTTCTCAAACTTGCCAAGCCTGCATGTTCATTGAATAAAGTCAAACCAAGACCAAATCCATTATAATGTGCATCTGCGAAAACGCCCTGATGCCTGTAAGCTGATTCAGGAATAGGAGTCCATTGCGTACGATAAATGCCTCCTATACGCACATGATCTTTATACACGCCCGTCAGTGCAGGATTCAACTGAGCAGTATTATTCCATGCCTGTGAAAAATGAGCATCCTGA
>JAHDFX010000023.1 GCA_020627965.1 Saprospiraceae bacterium
CAATATAAAGAAGAATTAGAAGAACTCAATCTTGACCAGGCAGAGCAGGAGGTACGTCAATTATTTGAACAGGAAAAATTGCCTTCATCATCGGAGTTGGAAAAATACAACAAACTGATGCCCAATGGAGCAGAACGTATTCTTAACCTTATCGAAGATGAAAGAATACATCGGCGGAAGATGGAAAAAAAGCAGATTAGCGGACGGAATACTGTCAATGTTCTTATGGTGATCTTTGGTTTTGTATTTGGGTTTTTTATGCTTATGGCAATTGGAAATAGTCCTAATATGAAAGGTGTCGGTTATCTGGTCGTATGGGCGGCTATGGTCGTTATTCTGGGGATGATCTTTGCGCCATATATCAATCGAGGTTGGGGAATAAGGATTAAGAAGAACAAGATATGCGGCTTTCTGGCTAAATGTTACTATCCAGAGAACTGGAAACGATAGGTTTTATTTTGTATCTTTGAAAAAGTAGTTACACAGAAAGATATTTATGTTTATGAAAGGTATCAACTATCTTACAGATATTAATAACAATAAGTTAGCAGTTCAAATAGATTTAAAACTCTATGGTGAATTGTGGCAGGATTTCTATGATCGCTTACTCGTCGAAGCCCGTAAAGATGAGAAAAGCGATAGCTTGGAATCATTTGTAGAAAAGCTCGAAAAAGACGGACTACTGGATGGCGAAGTATAATGTCCAAATTAAAAAAAGCGCTCAGAAAGAAATCCGTGAACTACCAAAATCAGTTATAAAACGGGTACTTACTAAAATATATGCTTTAGCCGATGATCCACGTCCGAGTGGCAGTAAAAAACTGGTTGGATTTGAAAATTATTGGAGAATTCGTGTCGGTAACTACAGAATCATATATACTATTGATGATGGTATTCTATTAGTTGAAGTTATCGCTGTTCGCCATAGGAAAGATGCTTATCAGTAATTTGTATTTAGCCAGATTTTATCCAATATCAAAATAAAAACATGAGATTCTCCCAGAGAATAGGTAAAACACCAGCTAACAAGAAAATTCAATTGGAGTCAATGGATGATGATCTTAGAAACTCATTATGGAACACTATAAAAGGGGCTTATTTGGATCAAGTAATATCTGAAAATTTACATAAATGCCTGTGGCGTAATTTGTATAAAGAGCCTGTAGACCAGGTTCCATCTTCGCAAGATGCAACTATCAATTTTATAAGAGAAGTATATTTTAATTATGTATGGCATGAGGTTTATGATTTTATAGAATTTATGCTCAATATAGATTTTGATCAGGAGGGAGTTAAAGTTAGTAGTTGGAGTCAATTTGATATTGGTAATTTTATAATTGAGTTGAATGAAATTCTAGAAAGAGAGTCTTCTGCATACCGAATAATGGATAAAAAGATTATTCCAATCTCAAATGAACTTGAGTTTGATGGAGTGAATAATGCCATTAGTGCAACAGGAGATTTAACTGCTCTTACAGGCGCAAATCTCCATTTAAATAAAGCCTTAGATTTTTTTTCTGATAAAAAGAGTCTCAACTATCGAAACTCCATCAAAGAATCTATATCAGCCGTAGAAGCTACTTGCCGAATCATTACAGGTGAAAATACGTTAGGAAAAGCACTCAAAAAGCTAGAAGAAAACGGGCTAAATATTAATGCTCAATTTAGAGCTGGACTTGAAAAAACTTATGCTTATGCAAATGATAGAGAAAATGGTATAAGACACGCTATAGTAGAGCAGCCAAATGAACCAGATTATCATGATGCAAAGTACCTATTGGTCTTGTGTAGTGCTTTTATCAATTATTTAATAGGTAAAGCTGATAAAGCAAGAATTCCATTTGACGAAAATTAATATTAGAAATAAAAAAATCCCCCGCCAAAGCGGAGGATTTTTTTATTTCTAATGAGTGTACAACTCAATTACTTAATTAACCCCATACACTCAATAACCAATCAACTAAACTACTCCTTCATCCTTACGGATTTTATTCAAAGCAGAACCTTCCTGAACCCATACCACCTGCGGAGCAGAATAAGTATGTGCTACCTCGAAACTATCTTTCGTTCCATCTGCATGATGTAGCGTCACCGTCAGGTTTTTACCTGGGGCAAAAGTGTCAAGACCATCTATATCTACCGTGTCATCCTGGCGGACTTTGTCATAATCGTCCTTATTGACGAAAGTCAAAGCCAACATACCCTGTTTCTTCAGGTTGGTTTCGTGGATACGGGCAAATGATTTCACGATTACTGCCGTTACACCCAGGAAGCGTGGCTCCATAGCTGCATGCTCACGAGAAGAACCTTCTCCCAGGTTTTCCTCACCGAAGACAACTGTACCGATGTTGTTGTTCTGATAAAGACGAGCCGAATCAGGGACAGCCATGAACTCATTATTTACTGCGTTCCAAACCGTATTCGTTTTTTCATTGAAGAAATTCACTGCACCGGTATAGCAGTTGTTAGATATATTTTCCAGATGACCTCGGAATTTCAGCCATGGACCAGCCATAGAAATGTGGTCAGTCGTACACTTACCTTTAGCCTTGATAAGAATGCGTTGTCCTCTAAGACCATCTGCTGTCAATTTCTTAAATGGTATTAGTTTTTGCAGGCGATCTGATGTTGGGCTAATAACTACGTTAATGCCACTACCATCTTCAGCTGGCGCATTATAACCTCTGTCTTCTACTGCGAATCCTTTTGGAGGGAGTTCGTGACCAGTTGGTTCATCCAGCTTTACCTCTTCTCCTTTATCATTGGTCAAAGTATCTGTCATAGGATTAAAATCCAATCTGCCTGCTATAGCAATTGCGGCAACCATTTCTGGTGAAGCTACAAAGGCATGCGTATTAGGATTCCCATCAGCTCTTTTTGAAAAATTTCTATTAAAAGAATGTATAATGGAATTCTTAGGCGCGTTCATTGGGTTTTTATATCTCGCCCACTGTCCGATACAAGGTCCACAGGCATTGGTAAAAATCTTTGCATTCAAATCTTCAAAGATTTTCAGGATGCCATCTCTTTCTGTCGTGTATCTTACCTGCTCTGAGCCAGGATTGATACCAAATTCTGCTTTAGTTTTCAACCCCTTATCCAATGCTTGCTTTGCCACTGAAGCAGCTCTGGAAAGATCTTCATAAGAGGAATTTGTACAAGACCCGATCAATCCCCATTCTACATCTAGTGGCCAATCTTTCTCTTTAGCTCTTTCTGTCATTGCTGTACCAACAGCTGTTGAAAGATCTGGTGTAAAAGGACCATTTAATAATGGCTTCAATTCAGAAAGATTGATTTCGATAACCTGGTCAAAGTATTTTTCAGGATTTTCATAACATTCAGGATCAGCAGTCAGATGTTCGCTGACAGCTTTTGCAGCATCGGCTACATCTTCTCTGTCTGTTGCTCTAAGGTATCTGTCCATGCTTTCATCATAACCGAAAGTAGAGGTTGTTGCTCCGATTTCGGCGCCCATATTACAGATCGTACCTTTGCCGGTACAACTTAATTGTATAGCGCCTTCACCAAAGTATTCTACAATAGCTCCTGTACCGCCTTTAACGGTCAAAATATCTGCTACTTTGAGAATGACATCTTTAGGAGAAGACCAGCCTGAAAGCTTGCCTGTCAGCTTTACACCGATCAATTTAGGATTTTTAAGTTCCCATGCCATGCCAGCCATTACATCTACAGCATCAGCACCACCAACACCAATAGCAACCATTCCCAAACCTCCGGCATTTACAGTATGACTATCTGTACCAATCATCATTCCACCAGGGAAAGCATAATTTTCGAGTACTACCTGATGAATAATACCTGCACCTGGTTTCCAGAAACCAATACCATATTTGTCGGATACAGACTCTAAGAAATTAAACACTTCATTACTTGTATTGATCGCATGTTGCAAGTCTGCATCTGCACCTATTCTTGCTTGTATCAGGTGATCACAGTGTACTGTAGAAGGCACAGCCACTTTTTTCTTACCAGCCATCATAAACTGCAACAAAGCCATTTGGGCCGTTGCATCCTGCATGGCTACACGATCAGGAGCGTAGTAGACATAGTCTTTTCCACGTTCATAAGATTGTAAGGGAGATTCAGTATGAAGATGACTGTAAAGGATTTTTTCTGAGAGAGTAAGTGGACGGTTGAGCGATTTGCGAATAGCGGCAATTTTGCCGGGTAGCTCGTCGTACACTTTTTTAATCATATCAATGTCAAATGCCATGCTTTTTGATTAATTGAGTGTAATGAAATATGTATGCGTCTATATATCCAACCCTGTGATGAATAAATTGTTCGGAGCATACGCTTAAATTGGGCTGCAAAGATACGGTTTTAAAGGAATTAAACAAAGGGCGAACGAATGATAGAATGAATTGAATATTCAAACATTAAGCACTTGGGCATAAATAAGTTATTGCTAATGAAGAGTAGACTTTTTCGGCAATCAAGGCGTTGGAATGTGAGCTATCCCTATAATTATCGGGATTAGCATAGTGAATATTTCAAGAACAAAGAGTGCTGATAAAAGATGCCTTCATTTGATTAATATATATATGCCCAAGTGCTTATCCTAAAAAGTAACATCTTTTGCCAGGCGCTATTTTAGTACAATTCTTTTGCTTATGCTTTTGTTGTTTCCGTCTTTTAATAAAACAGCATACACGCCGGATGGAATATCTGGAATGGCAATACGATTTATGCCATTTTTATCTATCGCAGAGTGAACAATACGGCCTGTTAGATCATAGATATCAACACTGACGATTTTTGTTAAACTTGATTGTACTTGCAGGTTTCCAGTTGTCGGATTAGGAAAGACTTGTATGTCATTTACACTTGTTTGATCCTCAACATCTGTAATAAAATTATACCCAAAAGAAATAAAAGACTGAGCCGGACCGAATGATACATCCAGGTTACAACAATTAAAACTCCCTCCGATCAAAATTTCACCATTATAATCAAAGATTAAAGCTGAAGCCCGCTCTCTATCAGAAATTATGTCTAGCGTTGTTGAATCTGTCTTCAGTCCGTTTGGATCAAATAGGTTAAGCTGTATATCAGAATTTCCATTATTATCAACAGTGGAAGCCACCACAAAATAGTCACTCATTTCATAATTAAGTCGTTCTGAATTATATCTGGACCATGCATAATCATAGTTATCGATCAGGTTAAAATTAGCATCAAAAGTTAGTGTTTTTAAATGATAAGTAATATTATTTAAAAATGAATAATAAGAAATAGCAACGCTGATATTGCCACTCAGGGGCTGCTTGTGTCCTTCAATTTTTTGTATCTCTGAAGATGGAGGAAATAAAGCAGTAGTATTGGGGAGCGTAGTTGAAGAAATAAGGTTAAGCATATCATCATGAGTATTAAGTGCCAAATTTCCATTAGAATCTTCATAAATCAGATGAATGTCACCCTGATCCCCCATAAACAGATCTGACTTGTCAAAAACAACATCTGTGTATATCTGGTCTTGTGTTATATTTCCATTATCATCCATAAAAAACAAATGACCATCAGGTGGCAGCCCAACCCAACTAGGCAGTACATTATAGTAAGTGCAAGCCACTGCATATCTATCCGCATCCACTTTCATGACACTTCCCAGAACATTTACACATCCCGGGTTAAGTTCAAATTCGTTGAGTAAATTCCCTGCCGCATCTATTTTGGTGAAGAGTATTTTGTCGCCCCATTGGAATCCAGTGCCATCGCAAATAAAAAAATCACTCGTATATTTACCCGTGATTGATGCAAAACTCCCATCACTGTTCTCAAGCATTCCAACTGGTGAAAAATAGTCGTTCAAAGCCGTCCAGGTCGTATCTCCCACTGAATTTATCTTTATTAGTCTATACCTGGATGTCCCTTCGATCGGAGTAGAGTTGGGAGTATAGTTAGATCGGTAAGTATTGATCAGATAACCTCCATCATTTGTTTTTATAATTTGGGGTGAACTAAGGTTCAGGTCATCTACGGAGTAAACTACTTGGGCGTGACACAGGGCGATAGATAAAATGAATAAAAAAGAAAAAGTAATTTGTCTAAAAAAATGCAAAATAGAAGGTTTCATAGTTTTTGTTTTTGAAGTCTGTTGTAGAATACATAGGATAGATTTCAGTTATTACAATCCTCAATGATGGCTTCAAATTGTGCTTCAGATTCTACGCTGAATTCCGGAGCAAGTATGATCAAATTTGTGGCTTTGAAAGAAACTACACCATTGGCAGGTATTGTACCGTTAGAATACAATTCATTATGAACCTGATATGTTCCACTTAAAACATCAGCATCATTAAGACTCATTTCCTGAACGCAGCCTGTAGTACAATTTAGTTTGATAACCTGAATATTGTCAAAATGAATATTAGTATTATCATTACCCAAATAGAAATTTAACCTTGCATTGGTATCTGAGACAGGCATGGTAAAGTCGGTAAGCTGATAAGTTTGCATACTGGCAGACACGGTAAAATATTCATCATAATAAGCACTATAAGGACTCACAGATTCGGCGATCTCACACTTTATTTGTCGTGGAGCGTCTGCATAAGCATTAAAGGAAATGTGGTATGTTGCGCCTGCTTCAAGTTGAATACCGTTTTGTCGTAACTGACAATGCCAGCCTGAAGTTCCTGCATCCGAAATGTCAATATCTAATATGCCATTATTCACAGCCATTGATGCACTGCTATAATTGACCATGGGCAATGACCAGTTATTTGTATTGTCATCAAAATTTTCATTTTCAACTATATTACATAGTGGATTGGGGATCTGTATGGGTAAAACGATCGTAAGCGTATTGTCTTCGTTCAAAGTAACTTCATAAGGTGTTGAGGTAATACCATCATAGCTTACTTGTATAGTGTGTTTGCCTTTAAAAGCACGAATAGTAGCCTGACCATTGGAATCTGTTATTTCCTGTTCATTGCTCCACCAATCCACAAAAACACGATCAATAAAGGCTTGGCCGGAAGGTTTTATGTTCCAATTATCATCAAAAATCGGTGTGTCAGAATGATTCCAGCCCTGAGAATCCCGAAAATTCCACATAGTAAAACCATTCACCTGCTCATGACTAAAAATGGCAGTCAGAAAGTCTCTGGTATAAGCTGCCTGAATACTTTCATCAACGCCTTTTAAGTCAAATTCTGTGATGATAAACTCATTTGTTTTCTCATTATATTCGTTCAGTAATTCCCATACTTCTGCCGGAGGAACAGGATACCTCATATGACATTGAAAACCTAGCGCCTGTATAGCATTATTGGAGTTGCTTTGAATCCCATCTACTATCATTTTATGCCTTTCTATTCCAGTTCTCGAATAAGCACCATTACCAATAGGGACATAATCATTTAACATCCGTTTGGCGGAAGGGTCAAGGTTGGCTACCTGATCGAAAACATCTCTGTATAAATTAAGTACATTGTTGAAACCAAATTTGCCTTCCAGAAGAACATTGAATGTAGGTTCATTTAGTACATCCCATGAAGCAAACTTTCCATTAATGTCAGGATGAGTCAATATATCTGTGATATGTTCAGAAATAGCATTTTCGATAAAGGCTTCACTCTGGGTCGTATCCACTTCGAGGTATCTGTCGTTTGGCCATAATATGGTATGCCCATGTAAGCGAAGATTATTGTTAACCAACCAATTGATTTCATTAAGTAAAGTATTTCG
Source organism: Saprospiraceae bacterium (assembly GCA_020627965.1). GTDB lineage: Bacteria > Bacteroidota > Bacteroidia > Chitinophagales > Saprospiraceae > JAHDEO01. Next base: position 7,717 of record JAHDFX010000023.1, read on the forward strand.
ATCAATTCCCCAACAAGTATTTGGACATACCACTGGATTAACCCAGTAAGGCCACTGCATATCTGCTTCAAAAACAAAGGTATTTAACCTGCGCCCATTGCCATCCAGGTCAAGTAACCTGTTTTTGTATTCAGGATTATTGCTTTGTAAATAACCGGGATTGGCAACTCCGAAAGCAAAAGCATGTTCTTGCATATTCAAAACAATTTCTGCCTGCTCTATTGGAGTACCATTCAAGTCAAGTACCTGACAATTGAAATTGGCTTTGCGGTATGTTTCTATTCTTGCTGCCGCATCTGCCCGCCATGTGGCTCCAGGCTCCGAACCTTCGTATCTGTCATGACGATCCACTAATGGGAGATTACTGGAAGAGAAATTATTTCCACCCATTAATGCTATACCGCCAAAATATAGCGATTGACTCAATCCACCCATTCTAAGGTCGATCCTGAGTGCTTCGCCGGTTCCTTGTATAGGTAAGAACCATTGCTGCCATTCTTGTTCTAATACCAGAAATTTTCTAAGTAGACCTACTTCATTGCCACCTAATTCTCTCACATATGCTTCAAGTTGCCCGAAGTTGCCCTCCTGATTAGGAATGCCATGTGTCCAAAAAGTGAGTAATACCGACTCACCAGCAGGAATTACCTGTGAAGTAAATCGTAAATTATAATCCCAGGGTTTTTCGTCAATATTCGGATAAGCAGCCACTTTTACACCCATACTAAAACCTCTGGCAGACACGTTCTCTTCCTGAATGAGCAGCTTGTTAAAAGGATTAAAAGAACATGGAGGACATGCCATTTTCGATGCTTCATTATCGGCAATGTAAAAGGTGTTAACTATTAAGTTGCTATCTGCCAATTGGTCAATAAGACTTTGGTGGTAAGGGTCTTGTGCTTGTGTATTTGTTACAAATAATATAGCTGCGGTTAGAAAAAATAGTACTGTATTTTTCATGTTTTATTGTTTTAATAAAGAGGAAAAGTACTTTATTTTTGAGTATGAATCAGGTGCATAAAATTTAAAAATATGATTTTTTTTTCACTTTATAAGTTTTATTAATCATTATCAACCCTTGTACGGGAAATTTGTTTCAAGAAGTTGTAGTCTAGTGTTTAACAAAATATAAGTTTAAATAATTTATTAGATGAGACGATTTTTTTTTATCTATTTGCAGCTTTTTTGTTGTTTTATGCGTCATAATAACATCAAGATAAAAATAATACCAAGGTTCAAGAAAATACGCTTACTCTAAAATTCAGTTCGTAAACCATTTCGCCAATACTAATTGTTTAGTATTTAGATAATTACTTATTCACTACATTCATTAACTATAAAATGTCTTGAATAAACCCAGCGCCTAAAAATACCGTGTATCAAAATGAAAAACATTATTAAACAAACAGCACTATGCCTGTTTTTGGCTGTTCTTTGTACCCATGTGAATGCCAACAGCCCTTACACACAACAGGTAATTATTAATGAGATCAACTATCGTTCTGTTGAATTACAGCAGGATATAGACTTCATTGAATTGTACAATGTCTCCAATTCTACGATAAATATATCGGGATGGAAGCTTACAGAAGGCATCAGTTACGTTTTCCCTGCAGGAACAAGCATCAGTCCGGGAAATTTCATAACTGTATGTGGAGATCCAGCCACTTGCGAATCTGTTTTGGGTTTTAGCAATGCCATGGGACCTTACGCTGGTGCTTTGAGCAGTAATGGCGATGAGATTGTACTCAAAGACAATAACTTTCTGGAAGTCGATAAAGTAGACTACGAAAGCTGGAAAGAATGGCCTAATGTAAGGTATAATGATTACGTAACAATTGAACCCAACCCTTACAACGCAGCTTATACAGGCAATGTAAAAAATAAAGTGGCAATATCCATTCAAAAAATCAACCCATATCTGGATGGTAAGCATGGAGGTAGCTGGGGAGCAGCCTCCCCTACCCCACAGGCTCAAAATACCACATACCGATCCGACCATACGATTATTCCAGTCATTAAATCAGTGAGCAAATCACCAGACAAACCCCTAAGCGGACAAGAAGTTCGTATCAAGGCTGATTTTGATAATGACTCCTTATATGCCAGCATCATGGCGGTCGAATTGGAGTATCAGATCGTAGATGCAGGAAACTATATTGATAAATCTGATCCCGCTTATGCTAATACATGGACAAGCATTCCGATGTTAGATGATGGCGTGGGGGCAGACTCTACTGCCAATAATGGCTTATATACTGCCTTGATACCAGCTAGCATACAAGCAAACAGAAGGTTGGTCAGATACCGGGTAAAAGTGACCACGACCAATGGGTTCAGTAAAATATATCCAGACCAAAATCATACCGAAAGCAATTATGCTTATTACGTATATGATGGCGATGCAGATTTCAATGGTTACAGTTTTGCTAGTTTAAATCCCTTGCAGAATGTTACGATCATTACAAAAACGACGACTGCCGATACTTATATAGGAAACGGTAGTACTAATCTCGGGCAGTTTACGGGTAAAGAGTATCTTGGGGAAGGAACACTTATTTATAATGGCAAAATTTATGACCATGTCCGTTTTCGCCCTCGTGGTAAGACCCGCCCACCAAGAATTAAACCAGGTATTAAGTTCGATATGAACTCCGAAAAGAAAATAGCAGTTATTGATGATTGTGGTGAAGAGTATGATGTGGAACGTGGCAATTTTGTACTATCAGGAACCTGGGTAAATGATGCAGGCTCTCACGGTCTTGTAGAGAACATGCTCTATAAGATACTTGAATTAACAGGTAGTATTTATAAAAGCGCTGACTATACTTCACTCCGCATCGTGGATGAAGCTACAGAAGCCAATGATTTCTGGGGACTCTATGTAATCCTGGAAGATTATGACCAAGACCTGCTCGAAGAACACGGTCTGCCAGAAGGAAATATCTGGGCTACCTACGACCCTGTTGGTGCTCCAAGATTTATGTACGTTGACAGCTATGGTGATTTTTCAGGTTCGGTTGGTCAGGATGAATGGGTATGGGCAGGTAGCAATACCAACATTATACCGCCAGTAGAGTCATTGAATAAGGGTATGTTTTATGGCGATTGGATTGCCAATGAGTTCTGGGCGAATGGAGAATCCAATTATGTAGCCAAGCATAGTTATAGAGAATATTATAATCCGGAAACGGGTGAATGGCATGGCTGGTGTACTGATTATGACGGAGCTTTTGGTAGTGGCAATAACGTTGTAGCAGTGAGTACAACAGCGATAGCTGATTCGAGTGCTAATATACGCCAACCACTACGTATTCCGGTTGAATTACAGATTGAATATAAAGGAGCGCTACGCTCTGCTTACGATTTATTGTTGAATCAGCAACAAATAGAATATCTGATAGATTCAGAATCAGAGAAAATTTATACGCCTGGAGCAGCTTATGATTGGACAACTGTTGATCATAGCCGATGGGATGCTTATCAAGTTTATTCAGAAGGGAATGTAGACAACCAGTTCGCCTGGTATAAAGGCTGGTTTAGAGATAGAGCCGACTATTTAATGGCTGACTCTATTCATGGAATAATGGACAGTGCCATTCCTGAAACACCAACGATCAGTCTGGGAGGAGGTTTAGCATTGGACGAGTTGACTTTTGATAATTCTTTATTTGCTGATCCACAAGGCGCTGGTACTTTCGCAGCTTTAGAATGGCGTGTTGGAGAATGGAGCGATCCCGCCAATCCCGTTTATGCTGATATTTGTGAAGCAATATATGAAATTCAAACCGTGTGGAGCAGTGGAGAGATTAGTACATTTTCCAGTAGTTTTACTATACCCGGAACAGCAGCTTTACAAGCTGGCAGAACCTATAAGGTCAGAGTCAGATATAAAGACGATACAGGTAGATGGAGTCATTGGTCTGAGCCTGTTCAGATCGTACCCGATCCGGCAAATGATAATACTACACCAGAACTGGTTATCAATGAAATTATGTATAACCCGATAGGAACCTGCGGAGGCGAGTACATTGAGATCAAAAATGCCGGAAGTAATATTGTGGCATTAGATGGATATAAGTTTACAGACGGAATCGAATATGACTTTGCCGATGGTAGTAGTATTCCCGCAGGTGGCCTTATTGTGTTGGCAAGAGACAGCATGGAGTTTGTACAACGATATGGCTTTGCCCCATTTGGAGATTATGGAGGCTCATTAAGTAATGATGGTGAAAAACTGGAACTCCGTGGTTTATACAACCGGATTGTAGATTCATTGACTTATGATGATAGCAACCCCTGGGATGAAGCCCCCGATGGGTTTGGCCCCTCTTTGGAATTATTGAGTACTTCATATGATAATAGTTTATTTGAAAGCTGGTTCCGTTCTGATGATGTTTGTGGAACGCCAGGCAGTGAAAATTCCGGCGTTTGTAGTGGTACGGCAGAAGCGATTGTTATTAATGAGATCAATTATAATTCCAATAATGGCGTAACAGATCCAGGAGATTGGGTAGAATTATACAACCCTAATCCTAATCCAGTAGATATTTCAGGATGGACTTTTCATGATAATGGAAATACTTTTAAAATACCCGCAGGAACAAGTATAGAAGCAGAAGACTTTTTAGTACTTGTGGAAGATGAAACGATGTTTTCCCCAACTTTCACGCATTTGACAAGTGATCAATACCTCGGTAATTTCACTTTTGGACTCAGTAACAAAGGCGAACGAGTAAGTTTGTTTGACGAGAATAAGTGTTTGTCTGACTTTTTAGTATTTGATGACAATGCTCCATGGGACACTATTCCTGATGGGAATGGCCCAACATTATCATTGATTACGCCAGACTTAGATAATACCCTCCCCGGATCATGGGAAGGTTCATCAAATATTAACTCAGCTTATGGTACACCAGGGCGTCCCAATACACCATGTCCTGAAAGTACCTTTGGTATTCCTTCTCCTATTTGTGTAGGTTTCCCGGCTACGATAACAATTGATAGTTTATATCCTGGAATGACCGTAAACTGGCTATCTTTTGGTGTAGTCGCAGACTCTCTTGAAGCAACGTGGAATAGTCCGGGGGTTAAAACTATTCAGATACTAACCAGGTATTTTGAATGTACTAAGATATATACTCAACAGGTTACGGTAGTGGATTGTAACGATTCACCCATTGCCTTGAATGATGATTTCCTTATCATAGAAGATAACCCACTAAATGAAGTAATCAGTTTAAATGACACTGATCCTGATGGAGATGATCTTATGTGGAGCACAACACCTGTTAACGAACCTGCAAATGGTACTGTGACCATAAATGATGATGGAACATTCACTTATGAACCTGACCTTGATTTTTCAGGTAATGATAGTTTCACTTATGAGGTTTGTGACAATATTGTGAATGATATAACCATTTCTAAAACTTTTAGAGGACAAGTCAGTTCAGGAGCCGATGATGTAGAGGAATTTGCTGCTAGTGGTAATATTAAAGTCAGCAGTGGAGACCTTGACTTAATGGATGATAATGGAACTGTTTTTAGCGCTGTAGGGATAAGAATAGCCGACATTCGGATACCGAATAACGCGAATATCACAAACGCATATTTTCAGTTTGTTGCAGATGAGACCAATGAAGAAGCAACATCACTTACAATTAGCGCAGAAGCAGTTGGAAATGCACAACCGATTCCAACGGATGCATATGCAATAACCAGTAAAATTAAGACAAATGCATCCGCAAACTGGTCAGAAATTCCTACCTGGACGGCTGGAAATACTTACCTGAGTGATGATATTAGTGTTGTTATACAAGAACTTGTGAACCGTCCTGACTGGCAAAATGGTAATGCTATGACATTTATCTTTGAAGGAACAGGAACGAGAACACCAGAGGCTTTTGAAGGAGGATGGATCGTAGCTCCGAAACTTGTGGTTGATTATGAAGTAGTAGGAGAACCTCAAGATATATCGCTCTGCGATCAGGCAGAAGTTAATATCATTGTTGAACAAGGTTGTGTAGATGCTTATATATATGCTTTTCTGGAAGGCCCTTTTGATTCCTTAGCTACTGAAATGAAAACTACCCTGAATACAGAGAGAGGGGTATTGCCAGGGCAAACACCTAGCAGTGATTTAGTGAGTGCTACGCCTGCCGGACAGCCATATAATATCATTCCATGGAATTATGGAGGAACCGAAGGTACTGGCTGGACAGATGCCAATTATACCTCAGATATGGTGGATTGGGTGCTGGTATCTACTCGTACTGATATAGATAAAAGTAGTGAAGTAGGCAGAGCAGCAGGAATATTGCATAAAGATGGCGCAATTACTTTTCCGGAAGGCTGTGTACTGGAAAATATTGGTGTAGATTCTGTCTATATTGTTGTAGAACATAGAAATCATATGGGAATCATGTCGCCAACTAAAGTACCTGTTGACAATCTTTCTATTACCTGGGATTTTAGGTTTACTGACAGCTACAGAGACCCAACGAGTGTCGGGCAGAAATCAATAGGCGAAGAAGCATGGGTAATGTTTGGAGGTGATGGCGACCAATCTGATGCCCCCAGTTATGATATTAAGTCTACTGATAAATATGCCTGGTTGGATGGCAATGGCTTATTCAACCAATACAATCAGGTAGATTATAATCTGGATGGTGATACAAATGGAGGTGACAAACTAATTTGGAATGAAAATAACGGGGTGTCTTCCAGAGTGCCAAAATAATTACCCTGAGTTGCAGATAACGCAACTTGAAATGATTAGATTTTATTGAAAAACAAAAAGGTCTCTTTCGCAAATACGAAAGAGACCTTTTTTTGTTTAAAAACGCTATTTATAAAGCTTTTATACATGTTGTTTGCAACACAACTGAAGTAAAACAGTCTTCTTATATGTAATCATATTTATAACCAAATAGTATATTTACAATGAGAAGTTTTTTCATTATTATTTTTATTACCTATCAAATTACCAGCCTAAATAGCCAGACACCACACTCCAATTCAGAACTACCATTATCTATTAATGAAGATGGTGCTGCCCCTGATAAAACAGCCATAGTAGACATTCAAAGTCAACACAAAGGCTTACTCATTCCTCGGATGCCATATTACGATATTGAGCAAATTACAGCGCCGGCAGAAGGGCTAATGATCTATGATACTGAATTTCACTGCCTGCGTATTTATATACAGGGAGCATGGCACTGTTTGTATCAAAGAATGAGTGGACCTGATGCGGTGCCAACAGTAACCGGCTGGGCAAACCCTACCTATGATGAAGACTGGAATAATGGTATTGCTATAGATTCTGAAGAAAATATATACGTAACTATGGAGACGGAAGACAGTGAAACCCGATTGAGGAAGTTCGACAATAAAGGAAATATTCTTTGGGATATATTTGAAGACCCAGGAAGTGAAATGAGACTACCTGTCGTAGACCAGAACGATAATGTCTTCGTAACGGGAACCGGACCAAGCTTTAATGGCGTATCGGTGGCTTTCGATAACTATATTGCCAAAACTGTGCCCGACGGTTCATCTTCTGAAGTCTATAGTTTACCAGGAGCAGACATTAGCGATATGGCTGTAGATTATGCAGGAAATTTGATATTTGTTTTTACTTTCAATCAAGTTACTTTCAATGGTACTACTTACACAGATATTACGGGCGACAATATTTTAAAAGTTGGCGTAGCAAAACTAGACAATAACTTAAATGAACTCTGGCTACAGGTATTAGACGTATATAATTCCGGTAATTACTATCTCTCAGAAAAAGTAGCCGTAGATACTGATAATAATATCTATGTGGGAGCAATACATGAAAACGGAGTAGGGCATTATTCTATACCAGCAGCGGATATTAAGAACTCAAATATTTTTGTCTCCAAATTGGCTAATTCAAATGGCACACACATTTGGACAAGAAGCTTCGGAACGGATCTAGATTTCACTGAATTTCATGTGGCTTGGGGAGGAGGTACTGTCTTTGCAGGAGGTATACAGAGGGGAGCATCTTATTCAGATTCAGATGTTATAATAAAGGCATATAATGATACTTATAATATTGTAAAAGCTACTTTGGAGCCTGAAGGAAAGGAAGATTGGTTTAATTTTACTGCAAATGCAACTACTGGTGAACTTGCTGTGACTTTTATTCCCAGGGAAGGAAGCAACTGGTATTATAATCCAGCAAAATTATTGATTTACAATTCATCATATACAAGTATAGAAGAACCCCGGATATACGACCAGACTTTTTCCCTGCCAGGAAAACTGACATTTAATAACAGCGGATCAGTTATCTATGGCATAGGAAATGGAACTCAAGTTGGAAATGCCAGCATTACCAATAACGGCGAAGGGCATATTATTTTTAAATTTTTAAATCAATAAAACGTCTCGACCAAATATCATAATTAGTACCAGCTTACCTTCAGTCGCCGTTCCTATGTGAACTCGGTGACTGAAGGCACTGGTACCTAGTATTTTTTACTGACAATCCTCGATCTCTGCTGAAAAATTAGAATTAGAACCAACGGAGAAGTTGTTTTTTAAATGAACCTGTTCGCCAGCTTTATAAATAGCATTGGAATTAATGGCTGCATCTGATTCGACAGTTTGGGCTGCCCGATAAGTGCCATTTACTGTTGCCAGCCCTGTATGCATAAGCGTAGAGGCGCAAGCAGAAGCCTGTATACAACTCAAATCCGAAATACTCACAGCACTCACATAAATATCAATATCTGTAGAACCTACATTCAGATTAAAAATAGCCGCCGGATCATTGGCATCATTCATCGTGAATTGGTAAGTGTAAATAGTGGGACTAGCTGTAAAGTTCTGCGTTAGGTAAGCATACTGATCCCCCCCTGCACGACTAATAATAATCGAACCACTACGAGGAGCATCCGCATAAACTTCCATTCTGAGTTGATAAGTTTTACCCGTTTCCAGCAGGAATCCGCTTTGCCGTAAGGCAATATGCCAATCTGTACTTCCTGGCGTAATAATATCTAGCTTCATATCCCCATTTGGCATCATGTCAAGACTGGCATTGGAGGTACCATAATTATAGGCTGTCCAGTCATTTGTACCATTATCAAAGTTCCAGTTTTGCAGAGATTCACATACACTCGGACAAATATCTGGCGTGCAGGGATTCTTATCATCAGGATCATCAGCTATGCAGTAGCCATCATTATCTACGTCGGTGTAGATACCCTGGCATTGACAGAACTCATCATACATATCATCAATGGTACAGGCATCTCCATCATCACAGGGCGTATCTATAGCCACTCCATTAATACTGATGTCATCTACATAGACATCCGTCAGGTCATTGCCCACATTCAAATTAAAAACGCCATTGGTGTTCGTAGCATCATTCATGGTGAACTGATATTCATAAACAGTAGGCGTCGTTGTGAGCGATTGAGCAATATAGGCATACTGCGTTCCATTAGACTGACTGATAATTATCGGGCAACTACGTGGTGCATCTGCATAAGCGCTGAGCCTGATCGTATAAGTCATCCCATTTTCCAGATAGAGTCCCGTTTGCCGTAAGGCTAAATGCCAACTGCTCGTACCGGCATTGCTGATGTCTATTTTTGCAAAGCCATTGCCCGTAAGGGATAAATTACCATCAGCCGAACCATATCTATACAAGCTCCAGCCATCTGAGACATTAGCAAAATTCCCGTTTTCAACTATATCACAAGGGGTTTCACATACATCAGGAATACAAGGATCATTATCATTCGGATCATTGCCAACACAATACCCATCGCCGTCAGCATCGGTATAGGTGCCCAGACAATCACAGTTATTGTCATACATATCATCAATGGTACAGGCATCTCCATCATCACAAGAACCGCCTATTTCAATTTCGCTAATGCTAATGTCATCTACATATACATCCGTTGGATCATTGCCAACATTCAGATTAAAAACACCGTCGGCATCTGTGGCGTCATTCATCGTGAATTGATATTCATAAACTGTGGGAGTAGTGGTGAGCGATTGGGCAATATAGGCATATTGTGATCCGCCAGACTGGCTAATAATGATCGGACAACTACGTGCAGCATCAGCATAAGCTTTCAGACGGATATTATAAGTCTTGCCATTTTCCAGGTATAGTCCCGTTTGCCGTAAGGCTAGATGCCAACTGCTTGTACCGGCATTGCTGATGTCGATTTTAGCAAAGCCATTGCCCGTAAGGGATAAATTACCATCGGCTGAACCATATTTGTATAAACTCCAGTCTGTGAAACTATTATCAAAACCGCCATTACTGACCAGATTACAGTCAGTAGGAGGGGGGCAATTGCCCAAGTCCTGATAGACACGTACCCAGTCCACTTCCATTGCTGCGGGGAGTTGGTTGATGCCATTATTCGCATCGTTCCAGGGAGCAGATAAATAGTCGCCACCTACTGCAACATTCAGCCTTAAATAGAAACCAATATCAAAAGGGCCGGGGTGTGTAGTCGCATTAGGTTCATCAAAATTATTGATAGTGCCATAGTAATTGCCATCTATATAAAAATCGAGTTGGCCTAATTGCCACTCTACTGTATAAACATGCCAGTTATCAGCACCATTGCCTGGAGAAAAAGTATATGTTTGTTTGTCTTGTTGTTTGTCACCAGGGCTATTTCCCCAATGAGCATTTCCATACGACTTCGTCATGTCGTGTCCCTTTATTTCCGTAATGTCTATTTCTCCGCTTTGTGGCCAAGCGCCATATATGGGATCTTGAGGACTCATCCAGAACGCTGGCCAGGTGCTATTAGACGCCGGCATTTTTATACGAGCCTCAAAGCGTCCGAAAGTCCAGTCTATACGATCTTTAGTTTGTATGAAGCCAGAGGTAAAATCTTTTGGTGTACCAAAGCAGTCGAAGCCGGGTTCATAGCGAGCTTCCAGAAATAAAGAACCATTGGATACAGAGGTATTGGCGGGGTCATAACAGTTTTGTACATTAGAGCCATTCCAGCCACCGTTCTGGTATCGCCATTTCGTATCATCAATGCTGTTGCCGTCAAAATTTTCTTCCCAGACAAGTTCGTAGCATTGTGCATAAACTTGTATTGTGAGGGTTATGAGTAGTAGTGTGAATAAATTTTTCATAGCGAATGTATTTACTCACAAATTACAAATAAATATTATTTTATTTAAATTGTGTTAAGCGTTTATTCATTCAAGCCCCAGTCATAGCTCATGTAACTGACTTTAGCATCTTTTGAAAGTTGTGTTTGGCTATATTGATTCAAATAATCGATCAGACTGCCTTTTTTAGTAAAATCGCCCTCAAACCAGGAGAATATTTTAGACAGTTCTACTTCACTTTTTGTTAGTTTGTTTCGAGAGCTATCATTAATGAAATCTTTTGTCTGCTGAGTTAGTTGTTGCTCAAGTTGAGCAACGAAATAGGCTTCATTCAACAATTTTGGACAGGAAATAGAAGCACAGACAATGGCAAAGTGAATGCGTGGTTCGTCAAATTCCTTACGGAGAATTTCGTGTTCGATATGTCCCAGACTGTAAGCTTGTCCTTCGATACTGATAAATTCTTTATCCCAGACAGAGTTGATAAAAGGAACGCCACGTTTTATTTTCTTGATACTTTCTACCGGATAATTATCGACGATCAACTGTACAGTGTAGGCATTATAGGCATTTATCCAATAAGCAAGTTGCTCATCTTTCGACCAGTTCTTATCGTTCGGATGATGGGTATTCATCAGACTGAGGTACTTGTTGAGTTGGGCTTTATCGGCTACAAAACCTTTATAATTGACTTTGCCATCGCTACTTACGTGCTTTTGCAATAGTTCATGCCAGATATCGTGCTGAATAGGCATGGAAGAAGACTCAACTGTAGGCCGGTTCTTATTGCTACATGCAAATAAGGTTATGGCAATTATACCAAGTAAAAGTATTTTTTTCATGTAAAAAGAACAGCCGGACAGGATAATCGTTCAGTCCAAGTGCTTAAAAAAAGGGCAAACAACTATAACAGTTGCTCGCCCACTGGTCTAAGTAACATCTCCTGATAAATACACAGCAAATAGAGCAAGGGGTTGTTTTCGTTAAATTAGGGGGTATAGCTGGGGCTATACCCCCACCGTTTTATAGGTTACAGAGACTCAGAATTTGTTTGAGTTATATTTTATCAGAGAAGTCATTTCCATCTTTGAAGCGTCGTCCTTGCCCGTTTTCGATAAGAACATCATTAGGGTCTCCATTATCATCTATCATAAAAACAGACAATGAAACATCCTGAATACCATTTTCCTGTAAAGTGCCAGAGATAACCTTAGTAAGCAGATAAGTAGTGCCGTCGGTTCTTTCTGCATTTAATTCTACGTACACCGTAAAATTATTTCCTTCTCCCGATACAAAACTCCCTAATCCCTGTCCGGAAGAGCTGGCTTGCGTATAATCTACTTTGATGGTCAGGTCATTTTCATCGAAATCATAAAAGGTGATTCGTTCATCAGCAAAAGAACCGGATGTATTACTATCAGGGAAATTGCTTTCCACAAGTATTAAGGGTGATATAAGGTACGAACCCGACAGGTTTGGCGGATTGAATCCTTCATGTATGGGTTGGCCGTTATCCTCAATTTCAGCAAGAATTTCATCAGGGATAAAGTCCTGTCCTGGAATAACCTCTGATTGATCTTTACAACAAGCAGATAAGCAGAGGATGATCGATAGGTATATGAATAGTTTTTTCATTTTATAGTGTTTTGATGGTTGTGTTTATTAATTAAATCTGAAAACCAAACCTGCCTTAGAGCAGGATACGTTGTCAATGCCATGCTCCAAAAATATGCCCATACCATTTAAGAGGTAATATCTCAGTCCGCCGAAAACACCTACATCGGCATCCATCCTTGTAAGGGGTGAACTGTCAGAGCTGTTATTGGCTATGCCAAGTCTGGTATTAATTGCCATACCAGAGTAAAGGTCTAGGCGTTGACCCAAGTTGAGATGGTAAGCAATGCGTGGACTAAGGGTATAATATCCGTATTGTAGTCCGGTATTGCTTTCTTTCGGGCGCCATCTAAATACTCCGCCAGATAAGCCTACACCTATATTGTATTTAGAAGCTACTTCAAAATGGAACGGAAGAGCAGGTACCTGAAACTTGTTCGTATTATTGGAAATCCCAATATTGTTCTTGAAACCATAGCCAAGACCAATAGCGACAGTACCTTTTGAAAAACTTCCAGACTCATCGAAAATACGTATGTTTTCACGCATCCAGTCCAGCACTTTGTTTTCCGCAGGTGTATCAGATTGCGAAAAGCTGCTTTGAGGTAATCCTGCAAGGCAGGCTAATAAAATGATATAAATTGAAAGTTTCATAATGAATTTATTTTGAGTGTGTGCATGTCCGAAATTGCTTAGAACTTAGCTTACAGAACACTAGAGTTGGTAGGCTGGTAGTTTGAGCTACAAGCCTACCGAACATCTAGCTAAGTCTTATTTTTTTCTATAAGGACTAATTCTTACATATTCCTTGATAAAGCTTTCAATAGCTCTATCAGCATTACTAATACCGCCACGAACTTTGTATTCCCAGCTCCAAATCAGTTTGCCAGATTTGGCATCATATAACCTTGAGTTAATGTTTGCTTTCGATTTCGGACCTAATGAAAGACCTGTGAAAATTTGGGTAGCAGCATTGATCGCCATTGCTTTCTGCCTATCTTTAGAAGTGAGCGGTTCAGTCGTCTTTGCTTTATTAATAAAAATACCGTCTACTTTGAGAATAGCTGCCAGCTCACCAGGCTCGTAATCCAGATAGTTTTCAATGGTGATACCATTTTTTCTTAGAATTCTATTCGTCTGATCAATATCCTGCACTTCAATGTCTTTTCTTCTCAATCTTTTGACAAGGTGAGCATAGAAACTTGTTTGCATTTCGATACCTTTTTCTAATTCACCAGCTTTTATGTCTTCATCAGACAACTCTGCCGGTTTGGAATTGGCATCTACAGTGACATCAAAAGGCAGTATAGCAAAGCTCTTATGTTCTTGGATGTAGTTGTTGAGTCCTTTTATTTTAAAGGGCTTATTTTGTGCATTTAAACATTGTGATATTATTATCATCACAATCAATATCCTGAATTTCATAATTTCTTATTTGATTTTGGAAAATATAGTTAAGGGGTTGGTGTTGATTGCAGCAGGTTATCTGCCGCCAAAACCAAATCCAACCTGAAGTAATGATTGTTGGTGTCTGCCTACTTCAGCGAAGACGGCGAACTTCCCCATTTTTAATTCTGCACCTATAGCACCTCCGGTATAAAAAGCGTTCAAACCGCCAAAGGAGCTGAATTCATCGGAGAGGATATACCAGTTATAGCCTGTAGTGACCTTGGCATATACATCAAAGATGCGTGCATCCATTCCTTCAATAAATTCTAAAGGATGAATACTGGCCAAAGCACCGAATGATGCCAGATGTACGTTATAATAATCGTCTCCATATTGGCCATAACCTACGTATCCGCCTGTTTGAAATGCATCATTACCGATGATATCACTCAGGAAAGGTGTTTTACCTTCATAGAAAATACCGGGAATTTTAGTTGTTCCGAGATAATTTCTTGGTACTAATTGTACTCCAATGTTTGAACGTATCTGTGCGTGAACTTTGAGACTGCATAAGCCTAGTATCATAAACAAGGCTACATATCTAAGATTCTTCATGATTTGACTTTTTTAAATGATTTAAAATGATTATTACTATTGTTTCAATTGAGGTATTTAAGTTGCGCAACTACTCAATTATGTTGGCATCAGAAAAATGTCAGGTTTTTTTTAATTTTTTTTGTGCTGGTCAAAATTCCTTTGAATAATGACCAGCACATATCTTATACATTCTTTGCATATCTCAGGTATAAGATGTTACACAGGCAAATGTATCTGCATTTGATAAGGGAAGCCGAATATTAGGAGTACCCAGAAAAAGCTTTTTTTAGATTGAAGAGTTTTGTTTTTTTATTTAAAAATTTGATATTTAGTTTTTTATGTGCTGTAATTTTTAGTTGAAAAAACCAAATATTTACAGAACAAGAGGTCGAAGTAACGCTTGAAGAGCTTTTGGTTTGTAATTAAATATTTAATATGGAGTGTAGACTTGAAGCTTAAAATGAAGTTTATTATTAATGTAGAAATTAGATCATGTTAAAGACAAGATTACACGAACTACTTGAATGTTTAAGTGAAGAGGATTTAAAAAAAATTAAAAGTCGTCTGGCAAGCCAGTTTAAGCGAGAAACTAAGATCAGGCGTCTATTCGCTTATCTTTATAAATCTTATCCTTCGTCTCTTCGCAAAAAACTGCCTTCTAAAGAAATGGTTTTCAAAGAATTATTTGGGGATAGCCCTTTTAATGAAGGAAATCTTGCTGAAGTTAGCTTCCGATTAACAAAAGAAGTAGAGCAATTTCTGATTAATAAAGAAATAGAGGAGTCCCTGTCCTTACAAGACACTTTACTATGTAGGGCATTAAAAAGAAAAGGAAATGACAAATTATTTGGTCAAAAAAACCGGAAGAGACTAGAGGCTATAAAGAAAGAACAAACCAAGGGGCGAGCGGATTATCAGGCGCTATTTGAACTTGAATACCAAGTTAGTTTTCATAGAGCGACTAAAAAATTTACTACAAACTACAAACAACAATTGGTCAACACTTCTACCCAACTGGATTATTCTTATTTATATAATAAATTACACATAGCCTGTGAACTAATTAGCAATGGACTTATTATAGCAAATGATGACCTGACAGGATTGCTACCTGTTCCAATAGATGTACTTAATCAGCGACGAGATGAGCTACCTACTACTATTCAGTGGTATCTGGATATACTGTGCTTGTACGAAACAAATGACGAGCAATTATATGAAAGATTAGAGCGCAAATTGTTGGTAGACAATATATCTATTAGCAAAGATGAACATTATAATTTTACCATTTTTCTATACAATTATTGTAACCAGAAGTATAAAACCAGCAAAGAAACTACTGCTAAATTAGCAGGATTGTATAAGTTTATGATAACCAAAGAAATGCTCATTGAAGATGCTTATATAACCGTAGTGAATTATTACAACAGCATCAATATTTTATTAGGCGCAAATGAAATTTCTTTTGCTAAAAAAATGCTTACTTACTCAGACTATTTGAGCCCGGACGAGGATAAAGAAAATTGTAAACTTTTAACTTTTGCAATGGTAGATTTTGCAGAGAGCAATTACAAGATAGCTCTAATAAAACTGAAGCAGATCAACTTTAAAAATGTTTTATATAGTTTAACTACGAAATGCCTTACAGTCAGAACTTATTATGAAATGGGAGATTATGTTCTTGCTATCAAAGAAGCAAAAAATGCCCGGCGCTACCTGAATAATACTAAGTTATCAGAGAACTATATAATACGCAACAAACACTTTTTCAATTTTGTGAGTGCCTTATCCCAGCACAAAAAAAACAGCACTCCGTCGAAGGAAGTGCTGTCTGAATATTTAGATAATTACGAATCTATAGTGTATATAGAATGGTGCAGTCAAAAACTTGCTGAACTCTAAAATTATTCAAGATAGAAATGTTCTGTCTCAACGTAAGGCCCGATTCGGACTTGTACAATGTAATTACCTGTAGGTAAAGATTCAGTATCAAATACCACGATTTTGCCATTCGTTGATTGTGTTTGAATAAGCTGACCGGCAGCATTGTATAATCTGACCTTTGCCAGTTTATTCTGTAGTTTTGAAGGCAATTGAGTTCTGTCTATATGAACTTCTATTTGTCTTCCTACCTGAGCAATAGTGACTGTACCTCCCTGCGGAGCAATACTATTGACGGAGATAGTGGTTGGAATAGTGGTATTGTTTACCTGTAAAAATGTGGCAGCTTTGGAATTTAAAGTGCAGCCAATTACTAATAATGTGGCAAAAAGCCATTTTGTTAAGAAACTCATCATCAAAAATTTATCGGATCAAAAATCCAGTCCGGATACAGGCTGAGCCGTATCTGTCTGGGGAGATAAAAATTGAGTGAGCGTGTTGTGAAGGCCTTCTTTGCACACCCGACGCAGAAAACTTATTCGTTTGGCGAGAAGAGAAATATCAAGCAATTAGTATATTTAATTTTTTTTATTACCTTTACCTCGCATATCTCTTCAACCGAATTAATTGTTTTCATTAATTTGTGTTGGATCTTCCTTTTTTGTCAGGTTATTTCAGGGCATTTTTCTGTTTTTTTATTGGAAACTTCATCAAAACACAACTTGTCTTGACAAAAATCTTGTATTTTCTTGCTGGGTAATGTGTTGACTGTTAAGTGGTTGTAAAAATTAACTTAATTATGAAACGAATTTTATTTTTAATACTGTTTTTTTTGCCTTTGGTAGTTTTTTCGCAGAATCGATTTGAGGATGTCGTCAAGGCTATGCAGCTAGGGAACATCAAAGCATTTGATCCCGAAGGATTTTCACGTGTGCGTAAAGCCGCCGTCTATGGTGATCTAGTGTTAGGCAGTGGAACTGAAGGCTTTCGGGGAGCAGGTATACGAAGCTGCCCAAACTTGATGTATAATATAGATTTGAAGAATAACCAATATTTTACTGAGGGAGATTTATTGGAACGAATGGAACACCAAATAAAAACAGAGCAGCGGTTGAAAGAAGGCGATAAAGCGAGATTTATTACTCAAATCAAAGAGGAACCCTTTGATGTTTATCAAGCTGCGGGTTTTTTCCTGATCGGGCAGGCAGCTTATTTAAGAGAAGATTATTATCGGGCGGCTAATGCTTTTATGATAAGTCAGGATTTATTTAGAATAGCGAAAGCAGAAGAATTAATACTTGCTCGTGTAGACATGGCAGCTACCCTATCTCGATTGAAGGCAAAGGGAGAAATTGATCTGGAAAAATTGGTTATGACAGACGGGCGTTTATTTCAAGATTCATTTGGAGGGAAAAGTATTACCAATTTATTGCAACATTTACTTCGTAAAGGAGAAAACCCCTGTGTAAGAAAAGTAGACCCTCTTTCTTCAGATGGATTACTTATACGAACCTATAATCTATACTGGAAGTATGTAAATGTTGTAAAGATTGATCTGAACTCACTATTTAGAACACCACATAAAGATAATTCACTCGTGGCAGCTTTAGTTGATGCAGAAAAAGAAGTAGAAGAGAAAATAGAGATCGATCAGGATAGTATGAGAGTAGTTTCGGATAGCAGGAATAAAAACTTTGAAGTAGGCATTAGAGCATTAAAAGACCCCTTAGTAAATACTTTTTTGTTTAACAGGATACAAGGAGCAAATGATCTGGTTCCTCAGTTTAGAAGGGATGAAGATTTGTTAAGGCAATTTGGAACTATGTCTGACTTTATGTTGACAAAGAGCGGATTAAAATATGATCTGTCCATTTCCTGTGCTACCTGGAAACCACTAAAATACAACCCGGCTGAGTCTGAAATTTTTGAAAAAGACTTACGCCAGATCATTAGTAATGTCAAAAAAAATAATCTTCAAAAATCACTGCTATACAAACATTTGGCGAATCATTTTTATGTACAAAATCAATTAGATAGTGCAGCTTTTTACATTAGAAAAACTTACCAAGTTCAGCAGAAAATTTTACCCGGATTAAAGCTAGCCAGAAAAAATGCAGTCCTGGGCTTTTTTAATTATTTGGAAGGAAATTATGAAACAGCACTGGCAAAAAGCTTACAAGCTATTGAAAAACAAACAAATGACCCGACTGCATTTTACACCCATCATACGCTGGGGCTCATCTATAAAGCTCAAGGCGACATAGTAAAAGCGCTCGAACACTTTGAGTCAGCAACTCGACTAATCGAACAAAATTTAAGTGAACTAAAACGGGAAAGTAGCAGAGAGTTTTTTATTCAGGCAACCTATGATACTTATAATGAACTTGTCGATATATATGCTATACAAAGACGGAGTGAGGATGTCTTTAATACTATTGCAAAAAGCAAAAATCAACTTTTACGGCAGTCTATTTCTCGCCGGGCTCAACTTGTAGATCAGGATTTGATACGCTATCAGAATGCTTACAAAGATGAAATTAATGAAATTAATCAGGCAAGCGATCATGAAGAATCCGATCAGGAGACGGTAGATGTTCTTAATGGTTTTTATCACCTTATGTATCAGGGAGAGAGAGAACATGAACAGTTGAGATATGTGAGTGAAATAGCTGATGCTCAAGCTCCTGTACAATATAAATATCTTAAAAACTATATTGCTGAAAATGAAGTCTACCTGCTTTTTGACGAAAGTGGCGACTCAGTCACTTGTTATATGTATGACCATCGAAATTTAGAGCGTAATGAATTGACAAAAGTCGCCCTGTGTTCCAAAACAGAGCTTGAAACCCTAATGCTTGACTTCCGCAGAGATTTTGTAGAAGAAAAAGGGAAAACATCGTATGAAGCTCTATTTAAGAGTATTCGTCCGATCTATGAGAAAGTCTGGGAAAAAATTGAAAGCAAAGAACTGAATGGAACAAAAATGATAGCCGGTAAAAATTTAATTATTGATCCGGTTGGAGCTTTGCACTATTTTCCTTTTGAACTCATTTTTAATGACGCAAAACCTGATGAAGATGGGATATATAATTATCTGATTAAGAATCATGATATAAGATATGCCTTGCTATTGAATCAAAAAAAGAAACAAGTTGATTATGAGAAAGACTTATTAGCTTTTGGCAATCCAATTTTTAATAATGCTTTTAATGTTGATCTGGATACTGCGGGCTTTTATAGAGGAGAAAAACTGGTTGCATTACCACACACTCGCAATGAAATTGAAGCGATAGCAGCCCAGTTTGCTGATGATCGAAAAAGTATTTTTACCGCTCAAAAAGCTACCGAAGACAATTTTAAAAAATTAAGTACTAGTGGTGAACTTGACCATTATAGGCTTATTCATTTTGCTACACACGGTCTGGTGGATTACGAAAATCCTGAATTTAGTGCAATTGCGCTGAATCAGGATAAGAACCCTCAAGAAGATGGGTTTATTCAGTATTTTGAAATCGTTAGTAAAGATGTCAAACTAAATGCCGAACTCGTTGTATTATCTGCCTGTGAAACAGGACTCGGACAGCTTTCTCAAACAGAAGGAATGAATAGCCTGGCTAATGCCTTCGTGAAGTCTGGAGCAAAGGGAGTGGTTATGAGTAAATGGAAAGTATTAGACTCAAAAACAGCCTCGTTTTTTCAGGACTTTTATAAAGAGTTGATGAATAGTCAATCAAAAAATAAAGCAGAAATACTGGCTGAAATTAAGAGGGATTGGATAAATAGAGGAGTGTTCCCGTATTACTGGGCAGGCTTTGTTTATTTTGGAACATAAATACCTGACATTTCTCTAGATTCGACATAATAAAACGTAATTAAATATGAAGTTGAAAGCTGCTTTGTAAAGCAGCGAAACCCGAAAATTAGACGCTATGAATATTAAAGATTTGAATCAACATATTAGCCAAGGAGAGCATGATAAAGTACTGGAATTTATGTACAAGAATTGCTATGAAGGCTGCATAAATTGGTTGAAAAAACAGAAAACAACCATTTCAAAAGACCCAAACGATATTTTTCATGATGCAGTGATTGTTTTTCTTGCGAAGATTAAGGAAGGACTAAAAATAACTGACAGTATATGCGGGTTTCTTGCTAAAATAGTACAAGGAAAATTCCTGAATTTAGTAAGAAAAGAAAAAAAGCGTTCCGGTATTATAATAGATAATTTGCCGATTCAGGGAGCTGAAGATATTAATATTGAGAAAATGATGGAAGAAGAAGCTCTTTACGATAAACTGGCAGGATGCATCAAAAAATTACCTGCTAAAACTCAAAAAATCATTGACTTATTCTATTTTCATAACAAGAGCGGCAAAGACATCGCAGAAGAAATGGATATGAAACAGGGGGCTGTTCGTCAAAGGTTACTTGAAACCCGAAAGAAACTCAAAAAATGTCTAACCAGCTAATGAATTCAAAATGGATGTACCTACTGAAAATAATAAATTAATCTCCCGATATATAAAAGAAGAACTTAGTGGGCAAGAGCTCAAAAGTTTCAAACAGCGAATGGAAGATGATCCTGATTTTGCTGAAGAAGTTGCCTTTGTTGAAAATTATTACAAATACAAAGAGCGGGAGGAACTAAGGGCTATTGTTAATAATTTTCATGCAAAAAAGAAAGCTGAGGGCTTTTTTGATAAAGAAACTGAATCTGAGCCTGAAGAAAAAGAAGAGACAAAGAGCAATGTAAGGTGGCTTAGACCTGCAATGGCTGTAGCAGCTGCACTTATTGGCGCTTTGGTACTTTGGGCATTTTGGCCCTTTTCTGTGGGAGAAACCGGAACGCCTGTCGCAAACAGTATTTTAAAAACCCCGGTTAATATCCCTGATGAATTTATTGATTTTAGAGAAGTTACCTATACTTTTATTAATACCGATAAAAAGAATCCGATAGACAGTCTCAAGGCTGCTCGTATTGCTTATTCTGAAGGCAATTATAAAGAAGCTGCCCGCTTGTTCGCTTATTGTAAGGAGAGCCTTGAAAAGAAAGATCTCGAAGCTGAAGTTGATGTTGATGTTGCTTTTTATCTGGCTAAATCCTATCTCCTGATGCAGCCACCTAAACTGGAAGAAGGTATTTCAATTTTGGAAAGTATTAGTGTAGGCATTAGTCTTAAAGAAGAGATCATCCTAAACAGAGCAGCCGCTTATATTGTAAAAGGAGATAAAGACAAAGCCTTAGAATATCTTAGGGAACATCAAAAAGGAAATGAAGAATTCTCAAATAAACTCGATGCATTAATAAAAGAAGCTAGACAATGAAAGCTTATCCATATTCCTTATTGTTTTTAATCTTCCTTTCTTTAAGTAGTTTTGGACATACTTCTGCTGTTTCAAAAGAAGATCAAAAACTAAAAGAAGTACTCAATCGTTTGCTTGCAGGCTTGGGCTATGAGTCCAAAATAAACCCAAATATTTCATTGATTCCGACACGCACAAGCCCAGGTAAATATGTGAATAATAAAATTGGAATTGAAGAAAAAGTATACCTTAAACTGGATTCCAATGGAGTATTAAACGAAGGATTAGCCTTTCTTATCGGGCATGAATTAGGGCATTTTGAACTGGACGAAAAGTATACACACAACTATTTTTCTGTCATTCCGGTAGACCCCAAGAGATACAAGGAAAAGCCTTGCACTGAGAAATGTAAAGAAATGGAGCAATACTGCGATAATTTTGCTTGTTTTGCAGCACATCGTGCAGGTTATGATATATGGCAGAAAGCAGATAAGATATTTGATGCTATATGTAGTGCTTATGACTGTAAAGGAGATCACATATCAGATTCAAAAGAAGGACGTTTAGCAATAATGAAGAACCTCGAAGAATCTATAAAAAACATGTCTAACTTATTTGATCTGGGTAATCAATTAGTCGTCATGGGCGAATATACACAGGCAAGAAACTGCTATGATACCATAGCAAAAAATTTCCCAAGTCGTGAAATTAAAAACAACCTGGCACTCAGTTATATGCTGGAAAGTCTGGAACACATTACCAAACAACCCAATTGCTGGTTTGCCTATCCATTTGAACTAGACCACGAAACCAGATTGAATGAAGGAGTAAGGGGAACCGACGAAGATGATAAAAAAGAATTTGAAGATTTTACAAAGAGTGCTATTGATATCTTGTCTTCTTTTGAAGGACTATATTCAGATTATCCTCCTGTTAAGTTTAATTTAGGTTGTGCGCATATACTGAGGGGAAACACAGAAGATGCCAGATATTACTTTGAGAAATGCCTTCCTTCTGGAGAAAGTGTACTAAGTGAAAAAGCTCAGTTTGGTATAGCACTCACGAAAGTTATGATAGATAGCTCTGATACAAAGGACCTCAATCAGCTGAAATATAACGCTACAGACCCTTTAATACGGCAGATGTCAGCTAGTACACTCCATCGAATCATTAATAAAGAGGTTATCATTGAATCAGATAAGCCAGGTTGTTCGCCTTCTTTCAGAGGGATACAAAAAGGCATGCAGGCAGAAGAACGAAAAGTTGTTTCAGGTAGCTTTTTTTACAAAAAAGAAGATGAATGCACTTATTACAAAGAACAAGAACGAAGTGTACGAATTTGCTCCGAAACCAGCTTCCCTAACTCGATAAGAGAAGTGAACCAGCTTTTTCAGGTAGAAGAGCCGAGTAATATGATCCCTTTAAAAGAAGGGGCATACTATGTATACAAATGCCCCAGTGATTATGTGAATCCCACCAGAACGAAGGGCGTACTAATACAAACAAATAAGAATGGAAAAATAATTAATTATTCTTCTTTTAAGATAATGGACTGACAAAACAGACAAGCAGACATAATACTATAGATATGTCTGCTTATGTCTTTTTCATACTTAGTACACTGTGTACTTAACCCTAAAGACATAAACGCATATCTCTAAGCTATGTCATGCGCTCATGTATGATATGGTTTTCCTGTTTTTATATGAATGACTTCGTGAATCTAGCCGGCCATGCCCGTACATAGCTGAGATTCAAGGAGCAAAAAACGAAAATCAAAATTTAGTCTTATGAGATTTTTATTTGTTAAAGTGTTTGTCTTAGCGAGTGTGTTTTTATTTGTACATATCAATAAGGGATATACTCAGGCAAGTTGTGATGATACTCCAATTGAAAATGGTTGCCCAGTTCAAATTACAGCTGAATTAGTTTATCAAGGAGGCATTAATACATTTTGTGAAGGAGATACTATCTTCGCTACACCTCAATCTATTGTGCCTGTAGATGGATTTATTATTGATTGGGGAGATGGGACGATCGAAATGGTAAATTCTTCAGTAGAGTTATCTCATGTTATAGAAATTAGTGATAGTTTAGCTTGCTCAAAACCAGAAAACACTATTAACCCCTATCAGGTTGGATTATTTGCTTTTGTAGAATGCGCAGGAGACAATGTAAGCAGTTATTGTAATACATTTCCAATTCAAATAATACTAAATCCACGTCCTAAAATCGCTCCAGCATCTGTGACAATATGCGAGGATGAAGTTTTTCAATTTACTAATCTAACTTGCCCGGATGGGAATTATGATTATTTGTGGGATTTTGGTGATGGAAATACATCTACTGCATTTGAACCTTCTCATTCTTATGATACTCCGGGAACTTACAACGTTACACTGGCTGCAAGTAATCAAAATACTTGTATTACAACTGTTACATCAGAACCCATATTAGTGAATGTGGAGGAACCGCCCCTGGCAAATTTTACCTATGATAATGGTACAAGTAACCTTACAGACACTTTTTGTGTAAACTCTATTTTATCATTTACAAATACTTCAGAAGAGGCAGTGGGGTATCAATGGGAGATAGATCCTGCATCAGGTGGTATTTTTCTTGGTATGACGAGTGATACTTCAACCAATCCTGTTATTCTTTTTGATGAAATAGGAGATATTGATATTACACTAACAGCTTTTAGTGCTTTTTGTCCCTCAGACGATACAACTATTACAATAACTATTGTACCACCAACAGTAGTAAATCTTCCTCCAGACGATACTATTTGTGTAGGAGACCCTTCTGTAATGATCCCGACTGACACAGAGTTCTTTCCCGGAGATTCATGTACACTGACAATGGATGGTATGCTTATACCCGGATGCACTATAACTACTGGTAGTGTTGGGGTCTTTGAACTGTGTTATTATTATACAGATGATAACATGTGTTCAGGAATAGCCTGCCAAACAATCACTGTCGAGGGCATAACTCCTACAGCTTTGGAGACTTTAACCCTTTGTGATATATATGCAGAATTTGATCTGGAGGAGGAATTAGGCTTGGAAGAGGATATGGGCGCAACAGGTACATGGACAGGAGATGGTATTGTCAATGCAGATGAGGGGATATTTAATCCCGACTTAGCAACAAGTAATCCGGCTGAAGTTATTTATACATTTACTACTATAAACGGTTGTTTTTATGTTGATACCTTAGTCATCAATATAGAAACATTAATAGCTGATGCTGGAGCTGACACAACTATTTGTGCTACCATAGGTACAACTATTCAGCTTGATGGTATCCCTACAGGTATTGGTGAATGGAGTCCCCCGAATCTGATTGATTCGGACGGGCTAATTACAGTCAGTACAGATAATTTAGGAACAAATGACTATACGTATACGATATTTTCTGGAGAAGTCTGTGAATCTTCGGATGTTGTTTCTATAACTATTGCAGATTATTCTGTCAATTTAACGGACACTGTAGTTTTTGTTTGTGAAGATGAAAATTCTTACACACTAGAACAGACCAGCCCGTCAGGCGGTGTTTGGTCAGGCCCCTTTGTTAATCCCAATACAGGAGTTATTGATATAAATATGCTTGCCGTTGATTGCTATATGTATTATTATACTGTTTCAGATACAAGCATAAATTGCTCAGGAACAGACAGTCTCCAACTCTGTGTCCGCCCACGCCCCGTCTTTGATTTTGAAATCATAGAATGTGTAAATAATACCCTAACTTTTGATACCATAAATACTACACCAAACGGAACAATTACATGGGAATGGGGAGATGGCACTAGTAATACATCACCTCCTTCAGGTTTACCTATCGAACACGACTACCCGGGACCTGGCATATATTCGGTTACTGTAACCTACTCTATAGGGGTATGTGATACAATACACATTGAAGAAGTTACCGTAGAAGAACCTCCTTTGGCAAGTTTTGAAATTGAGCAATTGGATACTTGTGCAGTTTCTACAGTCTCTTTTAATAACCTGAGTGTAGGAGGAGATAATGCCACTTATTTTTGGGATTTCGGAAATGGACAAACCAGTGAAATGGAAAATCCTGATCCCGTAGATTATCAAGGAGGAGAAAATATACTCACCTACTATGTGTCCCTAACGGTAACAAATGGCTGCGGAAGTGCTGTTTTTGAAGATTCACTCATTGTAAAACCAAGCCCTCTACCTTATTTCAATACACAATATAATGAGTACTGCTCTGGTGATACAGTAGTCATAGCCAATAACTCACAGGGAGAGCCAGATAGTTTTATTTGGGATTATGGGACTACAGACGGCATTACCATGATTAGCGAAGATACCCTGATCTATTATGTGGATGTCCCCACAGAAATAGAAATTACATTATCTGCGACCAATGAATGTGGAACAGTAGATTCCGTAAAAACCATTACCATTAATCCTACGGATATAGTGGCGGGTTTTAATGTACCTATGATGAATTATTTCTGTGTTGGGGAACCAATACAATTTACTAACTCAGCCACTCTGGATTCCACAGTATTTTATGTCTTTGGCGATGGCGATACGACTTCGGTTCCTGATCCGATACATATTTATGATGCGCCGGGCAACTATGAAGCTATTCAGTATGCCTATGGCTGCGGTACAGATTCTTTTGTGGTCGCCATTAATGTAGAAGAAGGACCCCTTGCTGATTTCTCCATTGAATCAATAGCTTGTCCGGGCGATACTGTCAGTGTTATGAATATGTCTGCCAATGCTGTAGATGGAGAATGGGATTTTGGTAATGGTCAAACCTATCAGGGAACTGACCCGATTCTACCTGTATACGAATATCCGGGAATTTATACGGTGTCATTAGTCGCTATTGCTATGAACGGCTGCACGGATTCAATAGAAAAGGAAATAACGATTTTACCCAAGCCGCCTGTAGCCTTTGAAATACCAGATACTTTATGTGTCGGAGATACCATTACTTTTATTAATACTTCCATCGGTACAGGAGAATGTGTCTGGGATTTTGGAGACGGTAATACTTCGACAGGCTGTGATACCGTTTGGCATTCATACTCGACGGCACTACCCTATGACGTTTCCTTAACGATCACAGATATTAATGGTTGTGATTCTACTTACACCCGACAAATACTGCCCTGGGAGATTCCTGATGTTGATTTTGAAGTAATAGTAAATGATAGTTGCGGTCCAAGTACTATAGAAATCATCAATAATACAACGAATGCACAAGACTATGCCTGGGAATTTAACGGGATGACTTCTAATGCAACTAACCCGATATTTAATTATGTACCCAATGCCAATGATCCGCCTTATAACGGAGAAACAATACAAATATATTTGACAGCTTCAAATGCTAATGGCTGCTCTGCAATGGATTCTGTCGGAGTTACCCTGTATGCGCCTCCAATAGCCGATTTTGAAGTGAACGCACCTGCTGGCTGCGCTTCATTTATGGCTGTCTTTACAAATAATTCTATTGGTGCAACAAGCTATGAATGGAATTTTGGAGATGGAGGAAATTCATTTGATGAAAACCCTGTACACCCATATAGCACAGCAGGTGATTACATAGTGACACTTATTGCCAAAACAGATTTTTGTACAGATACTACAAGCAGAAATATCATAGTAAACCCTATGCTGGAAGTTGAATTTGATAGCATCTCACCTAGTTGCTTTGGCTACAGCAATGGAAGTATTGATACGGTCAGCATAATAGGAACACCGCCTTACGCCTTTGAATGGTCTAATGGTGAACAAAGCCCGGAACTAGATAACCTGCCTGCCGGTATATATACAGTGACGATTACAGATGCAGCAGCTTGCGAACAAACTGCAACAGTCAATCTTACAGAGCCTGATGAACTTTTGCTTACCGCAATAATGACCGACTCCGTAAGCTGCAATGGGCTAATGGATGGGAATGCATTAGCTACGGCAACGGGAGGAACAGGGCTTTATACCTATCTGTGGGATAATGAAGCAACAAACCCCCAAAACACAGCCCTTGATGCAGGTCTTCATACACTGACAGTAACCGATGAAAATGCTTGTACTGCTACTGCAAGTGTCAATATCCTCGAACCGGAGCTGCTTGTCGCAAATATTATAACAAATGAAGCTTCCAATTGCCAAACCTGCTCAGGAATAGCCGAAGTAGCAACAACTGGTGGAACGGCTCCATTCATATATGAATGGAGTAATGGAGAAACGGGTAGTATGGCGACCAATTTATGCCCAGGTACACACACCGTAACCATAACAGATTTTAACAACTGTACAAACACCGCAGAGGTAGAAACTGGCAATCAGAATAATTTAGTTATAGATAATATAACAATTACAAATCCTATTAGCTGTTTTGGAGCCTGTGATGGAGAACTCACTGTAAATATAATTAGCGGAACTCCTGATTACACTTATTTATGGAACCCCATTTTGCCAGATACAAATATAGTCAACGTTTGTGCAGGTACCTATTTGCTCACGCTTACAGATGCTAACGGTTGTGAAGCCACTGCATCTGTAAGCATTACAGAACCCAATGAACTGGTCAACTTAACTGAAGTAGATGGAAATGTTCAATGTACTGGAGAATCCAATGGAGTCGCAACTATTACACCAACAGGTGGCACATTGCCCTATGATTATTTATGGGATAATGGAGAAATAACTCCCCAGGCTAGCAACCTCAGTGCTGGGGTACACACCGTAACGGTAATAGATGCCAATGGCTGTATAACCATAGGAACAGAAACGATTACTGAACCTGTAGAGTTAACTGTTTCTGCCGCCCTAATCAATAATGCATACTGTTTTGGCAGTGCAACAGGTAGCGCAGAAGCAAATGTAAATGGCGGAACATTACCCTATGATTTTTTCTGGGACAATGGAGAAAATACACCAGTAGCTGTTAGTCTGGGAGCAGGCATGCATAGCATAACGATAGTTGATGCCAATGGCTGTACAATTATGGACAGTATCGGTATTGCTGAACCCCCAGAGTTACTCATCGTTATTGAAAACACTCAGAATATTTCCTGCACCGGGGGTAATAATGGCTTTATTGAAACAGATGTAGATGGTGGAACTCCCCCTTACAATTACCTATGGAATAATGGAACTACGAACGCTAATATTTATAACCTGACAGAAGGGAATTACACGCTTACTGTAACAGATGCCCAGAACTGCAACAGCATTACCTCTGTAATTCTGACAGAAGAACTGACCATTGGTTTTAATGCAGCGGTTCAACATATTACTTGTTTTGGATACGGTGATGGTATCATTACTATTGATTCAGTTTTTGGTGGGACTGAACCGTATTTATTGACTTTCGATAACGACACAGCTAATACCCAAATTATTTTTGGCGGGCAGGATAACTTCCAGGCAAACCTAGAACCAGGCTGGTATAATATCTCCATTCAGGATGGAGAAAACTGTACTTATAATGATTCAATATTTGTCATAGAGCCTTCCCCACTAACCATAGATCTCGGCGATGACCAACAGATTGAACTAGGGGAAAGTATAATTATTACACCTGTAGCAAATATTCCTCCCAGCCAGTACTTCTATGATTGGACAGGTATTCCTGATAGCATGATGGGGATGTTTATTCTCGATTATATGCCCAAATCTGATCAGTATATCACTATTCATATTGAAGATGAAAACGGCTGTATAGCACGTGATACATTAGAGGTAGAAGTGCTTATTGAACGCGATGTTCATTTGCCAAGCGCATTTTCACCAAATGATGACGGAGACAATGATATTTTTTACCCCCGAACCATCCGTAAAAGCGTCACCAATATAAAAACATTCAAAATATTTGACCGATGGGGAGAATTGCTTTATGAAATAGATAATATTCAGCCCAATGACGCTGATGTAGGCTGGAATGGAATCTTCAAAGGAAAAGATTTATCTCCGGCAGTCTTTGTTTATTTTATGGAGGTTGAGTATTGCGATAACAAATCAAAAAGATTTAAAGGTAACGTCACTTTAATCCGATAAGGATAATCTAAAAAACATAGTCATGAAAAATATAAACTTAGTCATCATTATATTGCTGATTAGTCAGCTGGGTTTAGGACAAGACATTCATTTCTCACAACCTACAGCTACTCCACATGTCATTAACCCTGCCTTTACGGGAGCAGGAAATGCTCAATTTTCTCTGGGAGGAACATATCGAAACCAGTGGAGAAGTGTGAGTCCGACAAAGACCTTTGAGACAAAAAATGTTTTCTTTGACGGACGATATTGCATGAAAAATAATTTTGTCATTGGGGGAGGAATAAATTTTTATCACGACCAGGCAGGAATTACCAACTTCATAACTAATCATATCCAGCTATCTGGTTCGGCACACATAAAGCTTAACTACCGGAATAAGATAAATTCTAGAAAGCAATACACCTTTTTAGGGCTTGGATTTGGTGCAGGATGGGCACAAAAAAGATTAAATAGAAGTGCTTTAACATTTAACGATCAATTCAACACACTAACTGGAAACTTTGACAATAATATTCCTTCTTCGGATATGATTACAAATCCCAAACACCACGATTGGGACATTGGGACAGGGATTTTTCTTTGGCATGGAGGAAAACAACTCTTTTTTAATGCCGGTTTTGCGCTTCACCATGCACGAAGTCCAAGACAAAATTTCTTACCAGAGGAAGAAGTGCTACTCAAAAAAAGAATGGTACTTCACGGCGGATTAGTTTGGAAAACAAACAATGATATAGTCAAAGAAATTGGGGGAAGAACCGTCTTACAATACCAGGCTCCATACCTAAGCTCCCTTATATCTGGAGATGTGGGTTTTAATATTGGTCATTCAAAATCTGACAAATTCAGTTTTCATATTGGAAACGGATTCAGAATTTCCGGACAAGTCGAAGACAATAGCCCAGTATTAGTTGATGCTATTATTCCTTCAGTAGGTTTAAATCTAGATAATTTCAGAATTTCAGCCAGTTACGATATCAATGTATCTCCTCTCAAGAAGGCATCTGGCACCAAGGGAGGTTTTGAATTGTCTATTATTCAGCGGTTTGGTGAATTTTGCAATTCTTCCGTTGATTGCCCAAAACTTTTTTAGGGAAAACATTTTATCCTGTACTCAGCACAGAATTAATAAAAGCGCCTAAAAAGTGCATTGAGTATTTCGATGGGTTGAAACCTACCGCTTTTGCCAAATTAACGTTTTGTTGGCAAAAGCGTAGGGTTTCAACCCTACGCAAATAGTGAAAATTGGTCGAACAGCTACAACTTTCCGCCCTTTTAAAGGTTTCAACCTTAGGTCGCAAGACAGGATCAAGGAGGGGATATTGAGGAATTTGAGTAAAACTGACACAGAATTTTGAACACTCCCCAGAGAACAACCTTGCTGTTCCAGAGAACAACATTGTTCTGCCGAAGAGAAACACTGTTCTGCCGAAGAACAACACTGTTCTGCTGAGGCTACGGCTTATAAACAAATTGTAGATTACCACTGAGTACAGGACAAAACCCTATTTTAATTATAAACAACTAATTATCAATGGCATACTATTCACTTATTGCGCCGTTAGGTGCTAAATATTGGTAGATGGAAGATATGGAACAAATAGTAAAATCTAAGACAGTAACCATAAAAATCTGGGATAATGAGAAAGAAGACGGAGACATCATTTCAGTATATTTAAATGGTGCCCGTATCAAAAAAGAAATTACTGTAAAAAAGACCGAACATATATTTACACTTGACCTAAAAGAAGGAGCGAATACTTTTAAATTATTTGCTCATAATGAAGGTCAGCAATCGCCCAATACCGCAGCTATATTAATTGATGATGGTACTCAAGAATATAAAAGGGAATTGAGTTGTAAGAAAAATGAATGTGCTGAGTTGACAATTATACTAAATTAAAAAGGGGGCAGACAACTTCACAGTCCATCCACCCCTTGGTCTAAGTAACGCTTCTTCGTCAGGCGGTTACAGGGAGTGACGAAAAAGCGTAGTAAAATCTTTAAATAAAAAACAGCCCGCACAGAAGAGGGACTGTCTAGTAATCTTATAAAGAGGATTCGCCTTATTTTAAATTGAAATTTACTTCTTTCGTATAATTTGTAACCCTTAACTCTATGGTATAATTACCATCAGGTAAGTGCTCTGTATTGAATATCACTGAATTACCATTTGTTACCTGAACTGCTGCTGCCTGTCCGGTGACTTTGCGTAGCTTTATTACCGCCATCTTGTTTTGCAAGTTTGCAGGGAGTTGAGAGCGGTCAATACGAACTTCAGCTGCGGCTCTTCCTATTTGAATAACAGAAATGGTGCCTCCCTGCGGAGCCATTTCAACTACAGAATTTATTAGTATATTAGAAGAAATTTTAAGACTTG
>JAHDFX010000024.1 GCA_020627965.1 Saprospiraceae bacterium
AAATTTTTTCCATGAAGCTGGTATAACAGCCAATTTTGTTCAGGACAATCAATCAAAATCTACTTATGGCGTATTGCGAGGTCTGCATTATCAGACAGGTGAGCATTGTCAGGCAAAACTAGTTCGTGTATTAGAAGGCAGTGTACTTGATGTAGCTGTAGATATACGTCCGGATTCTCCGACCTACGGTCAGCATTTTGGTATAGAACTGAGTGCTGAAAACCACCGACAATTATTCGTTCCAAGAGGTTTTGCACATGGTTTTTTGGTACTTAGTAAAACTGCCATTTTTTCTTATAAATGCGATAATTTTTACAATAAACCCAGCGAAGGCGGCATTGTTTTCGACGACTCTACCATCAATATAGACTGGCAAATCCCTAAAGAGGATATTATTCTTTCTGAGAAGGATAAAATTCATCCTGCATTTGGTAAGCATAGGCTTATTTAATACAATACTCCGTATTGATATTGAGAATGTTCCACATTCGTTTAAGACCTAATGTCATTTGACTGATAAAAGCAAAAACCAATACGGAGTATTGTTAATAACGAATTACAAATTATTGAAGCAATACAAAACCCATCCGAAACAAAAACAAAGCGTAGCTGTTTCCCATTCCTAAATTCGTCATTAAAAGATTCGTAATTATCAATGAATAACCTGCGCCTTCTCTCAATTGCTGTTTTCTCAATATTAGCTGCTCTTAGTGTTTACTTTATCTTTCAATTGAAGTTTACCTTTGATTTTGAGCAATTTTTCCCACAAGGGGATCCCGATCTCGAATTTTTCATGGAATTTCGGGAAAAGTTTGAGCCTGATGACAACTTTCTATTCGTAGCTGTTCGTCGTGAGCAAGGTATTTTTGATAAAAAATTTCTGGATGATTTACACGACCTCACACTAAAATGCAGAGACTTAACATCCGTTACCAAAGTCATTTCTATTACCAATACTAAATTTCCTATCAAATTACCTATTGGTGGATTCACAGCAGTTAATGCCGTTAATCGCAATAAGCCGGAAGGTTTTCCAAGAGATAGTATTCGATTGGTAGAAGATGAAAGAATGGCAGGAAGACTGATTTCAAAGGACGGGAAAACAGCTGTTGTTTTCATGAAAACTGTGGATAATATCCAGCAAGAACCAGCAGAAAAACTAATGGCAGATGTGGACCTATTGGTCAATACTTACGACTTTGAGCAGTATCATTATCTGGGCAGAGCCAATTTTCAAAAAGAGATTGTGCGGATGCAAAAACGAGAGATTATCGTTTCTGCTATTGTATCCGGTATTCTGGTCATGCTAGTGATGTTTCTGATCTTCCGCAAACCAGCCGGTATATTGATTTCTCTGGTTTCTATCGGTTTGGGTATGTTGCTTTTCATGGGCTTGTTGGGTGCCTGGGGGCGTGAGCTAAACGCCATGTCTGCTCTATATCCTGTCCTGATGATTATTGTGGGAACTTCCGATGTGGTGCATATCATGTCGAAATATATAGATGAGCTGGGGCGGGGCAATCCCCGAAAAGATGCTATTATAGTTACTATAAAAGAGATCGGACTGGCAACTTTATATACTTCTGTGACAACTGCCATCGGCTTTGCCACCTTGATGACTAGTAAAGTTCCGCCTATTAAAGCTTTTGGTTTGAATGCCGCTGTTGGGGTAATGGTTGCTTATATCACCGTTCTGTTTTTTACAACTGCCTTATTGACTTATTTCGATAAAGATCAGCTTATCAATACCAAGAACAGTCTGTTTAAATGGGATAAATGGATGAGCAATTTTTATCTGTTTACCAAAAACAACCCACGTCGTATCATGTGGGGCGGCGTAGGGCTTGTCGCAATATGTTTGCTGGGCATCAGCATGGTTTCTACGAATTACAGACTGACCACTAATATGCCTATGGGCGAAAAAATAACGGAAGATTTCATGTTCTTTGAACGTGAGTTCAGCGGCTTCCGTCCTTTTGAAATTGCCGTTTCTGTTCAGCAAGATACGCTGGAAGTCAATGATTATAAAGTCGTCAAAGAAATTGCCAAACTAGAAAATCACCTGCGCTCCTACCCTGCTATACAAACGCCAACTTCCATCACCACGATCTACAAAAGTCTGAACCAGGCTTCAAAGGGCAATCGAAAAGCTTATTACAAAATGCCGGAGACCGAAGGGCAATTTATGCGTTATAAAAAGATAGCTGAGCGTTTTCCGGCTTCCGCCAATGTGCTGATTAGTAAAGATAAAAAGCATACCCGTATTGCAGGGAGTGTACTCGATATCGGAGCAGATAATATTCGTGCCATCAGCCATAAAATAGACACTTTCATTAATAATGAAATAGATGCTTCTATTATCGTTTGCAAACAGACTGGTACAGGTGTTATTATTGATAAAAATTCTCAGTATGTGCGCAATAGTATCATTACCGGGCTGGGCATGGCAATTCTTATTGTCAGTTTGCTAATGGCACTGCTGTTCCGAAATCTGAGAATGGTTATTATTTCATTGATCCCCAATGTGCTTCCGCTACTTATTGCTGGCGCTATTTTGGGTTATGCCGGGATAGAGTTAGAGGCTGGTATTTCTATTGTTTTTGCCGTTATTTTTGGTATTGCGGTCGATGATACGATTCATTTTTTGAGTAAGTATCGGATCGCCCGTTCAAAAGGAATGGATATGGAAGCTGCCCTGCATGTAACCTTTACAGAGACGGGAAAAGCGATCTGTCTTACAACAGTTATCCTGTTTTTTGGTTTTCTGGTGATGTTGTTTTCTATTCATCCGCCCAGTATTACGGTAGGTTTGCTGATTAGCGCTACTTTGCTTTCTGCTTTATTTGGTGATCTGCTATTTATTCCTGTGCTGATACGGTGGTTGATGCCGGATTGAGTTGAAAATAAAAAAAGGGGGAAATTCCAAAAAAGCAACCGTCATCCTGAACTTGTTTCTGCCGTATAGTTATCGGCATCCGCAGACGACGAAGAGAGATTTTATA
This sequence comes from Saprospiraceae bacterium, assembly GCA_020627965.1. GTDB lineage: Bacteria > Bacteroidota > Bacteroidia > Chitinophagales > Saprospiraceae > JAHDEO01. The sequence goes on from JAHDFX010000024.1 coordinate 3,003, forward strand.
CCGTAGCTCCTGACTGCAAATCGTGCTAAACCCCATCAGTCCCGATAATTATCGTGGAGAAATAAATTCGGCATGACAGCTTTCCTTTTGAGTTTTCTTTTCTTCTCAATATAGAAAAATCTGTCTCCTCAATCCTTCTCTCACAATCCCACATTTTTTGTACATTTGCCCCATGACGCTACAAGACATATTTGCAAAAGCCAGTGCCGACCCCTTACCGATCCTATTCTATTTTATTTGTCTACCTATTCTTGCATTTGTTTTGAATTGGATAGCCAAAGACGAGTCACATAAATCACCTTGGAATTATGTGTACTCAACTATTATTTTTCTGGTCAGTATTCCGGGTATTTTTTCGATCATCTTGTGTGTCTACTCCATGTTTTTCGAACCCGAAAACCTACTCAAACTCAATGCCTTGGTATATTTCCTGCCCATTGTTTCGATGATCGCTACTTATATGATTATTAGTCAGGAAACGCAACTTTCCAACTTACCCGGCTTTGATAAAATATCCGGCTTGGTTATGCTGTTGGCTGTAACGTTTATTGCCATTCTGATTATTCAAAAAACTCGTATCTGGGTGGTATTTGCTGGTAACATGACACATTTGTTGATTTTATTCCTTGTATTGTTTTTAGCCTTCCGTTTTGCCTGGTCGAAACTGACTAAGGGTTCTGACAAAGCCGGACTCAGCTAACTGATTAAGAATAGCATCATGCATCCAAAATCTAAGATTGTTCTTGTTGGCCCCTGTTATCCTTATCGTGGCGGAAATGCTTTATTCATGTCGCATTTATATGAAGCATTACAGGGAAAATTTGAAATAGAATTCATCAATTATAAATTATTATATCCAAGTCTCTTATTTCCTGGTACTACACAGTATGATAAGAGTGATGACCATTACCTGAAAGTAGAAACAACGCGAATGGTCAACTCCATTGGTCCTTTGTCCTGGTGGAAAACTGCACAGCATATCAAAAAACTTAATCCTGATTTGATCGCAATTGACTGGTGGCAACCCTTTTTCGGGCCTTCCAATCGTGCTATTACAAGTTTTTTGCGTAAGCAATTTCCCAACAAAATACTTTTCATTACGGAGAATGTCATTTCACATGAAGCTCGCTGGATAGACCGTATATTGACCAATATCGGCTTAAAACATGCCGACAAGTTTTTGGCACTTTCACAGAAGGTAGTTGATGATGTACAACTATTCAGCGGTGAAAGAAAAATATACCGTTCTGAGCTGCCTGTTTATGGCTGGTATGCAGCCAATGAAAAAGTAGACCTGACAGCAGAAAAAGAGAAACTAGGCTTTAAGAAAGATGACACAGTGCTATTGTTTTTTGGTTATGTTCGCCGTTATAAAGGCTTAGATATTTTGATGCGGGCTTTCGCCCAATTGCGTGCTAAACGCCCAGACCTAAAACTTTTGGTAGCTGGTGAATTTTATGATAAACCCGAATATTATCAGGAAATTATGACGCAACTTAATTTGGGAAATGACGTAAAACTCATTAATCAGTATGTACCGAATGAAGAACTGGCTTTGTATTTTCAGTTGTCAGAGTTAGTTGTTTTGCCTTATCGTACTGGTACACAAAGTGGTATTTTGAATATCGCCTATGGTTATCATAAGCCTGTTGTTATTACAGATGTAGGCGGTTTGGCAGAATTTGTTGAAGATGGCAAAACGGGCGTTATTGTTCCCGAAGCCAGTCCTGAAAATATTGCCACTGGTATACTCAAATATTTCCAATTAGCTGCAAATGTCAACTTTTCTGAAAATGTACGGTTAAGAGTAGAGCAAAATGGATTTAATAAGATAGCCGAGGTATTTCAGGAGATTATCAGCGAGTCTTAACCCAAAAGCAAATCTCACCTTTTTTGCTTATTTTTGAGGTAGAAAATACTCAGAAAATAAAAAACTGAAATATGTTTAAGTATTTAAAAGAAATCTTTGTGCATTATAATTATGTGGACAGGAATTTCCTTATCAACTTCGATAGCTCGGATAGTGAAGGAGATAAGCCATTTCGTCATTTAATTATTACAGGTAAAAATGGGAGTGGGAAGACTAAGATTTTGGAGGCTTTGAATGACGAAATAGCTCACATCATTTGTGGAATAGCAAAAGAGCAGATTTATTTTAATCATATAGAAAACAGGCAAGATATTTCGTTTAATATTGGATATTCCTATCCGAAAGTAGAAGTGGAGTTTTATGAAGATTATAAGAAAGCTATAAAGAGTGAATTTGTATATGCCTATTTCGGAACTAACAGGACATTCATAGTTACTTTGGAAAAGAATGGTAGTTACACTGATACTTTAGATAAATTAAAACAAGACTACAAAACACAAATTGAAAAATATAACTCTGTACAAGTAAAAGGAGTTTTACCCTCAAAAGAACAAACGGGCCCATTACAATCGTTTCAGTTAGAGTTTATACCTTCTCCTGACAGAATTAAACCAACCTTAAAGCCAAGTCTTTCCAAGTATTTTGTTCAATACCTATTTGAAAAAAAAGATCAACAAGCCTATGCCATAAGCGATGGCGAAACCAAAAAAGCAGAACAACTCACCCAATGGTTCAAAGACCTCAATCAACAATTCAAGTTTATCTTCGAGAATAAGGATATAGAACTCAAGCACAAACGTATTTCAAGCGACAACCGCAAATTCTATTTTGAACTACCCGATGGTAGAACATTCGATTTCAATCAACTCTCACACGGTTATAATAATGTATTGGCGATTGTAGCTGAAATATGGTTACATATTGAAGCCTATCAAGTTAAATATCCCGATGAAATCCACCCGCCAGGTATTGTCATTATTGATGAACTGGAAACACATTTACATGTTTCTTTACAGGAAAAAATATTGCCTTTTCTAACTGGTTTATTCCCCAACATTCAGTTTATTATCGCCACTCATTCGCCTGTAATTATGGCCAGCGAGTCTAATTGTGTTCTTTACGACTTGGATCAGAAATACACAGAAAAAGAGAATATTACAGGCAGATCATATAATGTTTTGATGAAAAGTCATCTTGGTCTAAGTTCTGAATATTCTCTGACTATTACAAAAGACCTTGAAAGAGCAAAAGAATTGCTTAGAATAGAAAATAGAAATTCTCAGCAAGAGAAAGAACTTAAAGATTTATCTAAAAAATTGAGTGATTTATCGCCCACCTTAGCACTTGATTTGATCCTAGCACTTGAAAAATACGCAGAAACTGAATGATTAATTTTGACAGAGCCACCGTCAAAGCGCCAGATATTAAGAAAAGTTACCGCACCCAGCCCATCTATGATGCTTTGGAAAACTTGTTTTATAATAAGTGCTACTTATGTGAAACACAACGTCCTGATCCCCGCAACTTTGAAATTGAGCATTTCATAGCTCATGGAGGTGATGAAACATTGAAATATTCCTGGGCAAACCTTTACTTAGCCTGTGGTGGTACTTGTAATCAGTATAAAGGCAATAAAGAAATTTTAAACCCATGCAATCCAAAAGAGGATGTTGAGCAATTGATAAAATATGAATTTACAATAGAACTAACACCAGAATTTTATCCAGCTGAACCAGAAAATAAAAAAGCTGTAATTACGTGTCAATTATTGCATAAAATACATAATGGTGATGATGCAAAATCCATGAGAAAAACTTTTGATTTGCGTCAGGCTATTCAAATCAGGGCGGACCAACTTAAAAATGCCATTATCACTTTTTATAGAAGCGGAAAATCAGGAGACGATTTCAATGAACATAAAGCCCTTGAAAAAATCAAACAAATTTGTAGTCGACAGAAACCTTATACAATGCTTATGCGTACAATAGTCATCCAGCATATGAAGTCAGCAGATATAACAGGCATATTCGATTAATATGCCTAAAAATTACTTCATTCTGACAAAAAACCCTCACATTACAAAAAAACAACTTTGTCTAATTCAATGAAATTTAAGAAGTTTGCATGGCTCCAAAATTAAGTCTTAGAATTTTATACTTTATCTATTCACCCGTTTAGAATTTTAGTGTGCGAGTTATATCAGGAATAGTCGGTTTGGTGATTTTCATTTCTTTAGTCTTTGCTTTTTCCACGAAGAAGCAAGCGCCCCCTCCTTCTACACCAGAACCTATGTTTGCTCATTTACTACCTGCCGAAAATGTAGACTCAGCTATGGTCAGGCGTATCGACAAGTACTTCCAAAAACGATATAAACAAAGGCGTTTTAATGGCACTGTTTTATTTGCCGACAAAGGCAAGATCGTTTATAAGGGAGCTTTTGGTTATGGTACACTCCGAAATAAAGATACTTTAAGTACGAAATCTCCTTTTCAACTGGCCTCTGTCACTAAGCCTATAACTTCGACTGCGGTCTTGATGTTGGCTGAACAAGAATTGCTAAACCTTGAAGATTCTGTGCATCAGCATATTCCTGATTTCCCATATAAAAATGTGACGATCAAACAATTACTGATTCAAAAATCTGGCTTACCAGAATATTTGTACTTCAGCGATCAGTATTGGCCCAATAATCGGAATACGATTAATAATGATGACGTGCTATGCATGATGAAAATACACGAACCTAATCCTTATTACAGACCCGACTATCGTTATAACTATACCAATACCAATTACTCGATTTTGGCCAGCATTATCGAGAAAGTTTCAGGGCAGACTTATCAGGACTTTATAGAACACAAGGTTTTCAAACCTTTAGGGATGAATGATTCATTTGTGTATGCAAAAGATGAGACGCCTGTTTATCATCATATGACAAGCGGACACGACAAACGCCGCCGGCGCATTGCCGACTCTCATTTCAATGGTGTCGTTGGTGATAAAGGTATTTACTCAAGCGTAGAGGATATGCTTCGTTTCGACCAGGCTTTATATACCGATTATCTGGTGAGCCAGGAATTACTGGAACAAGCCTTTGAGCCTGCTCATAAACGCCTTTACGATCATGATAATTATGGTATGGGCTGGCGTATTAATACTCAAAAAAATGGCAACAAAATTATCTACCATAGTGGCTGGTGGAAAGGATATACCAGCTATTTTATCCGTATGCCCTATTCTGGCAAAACTATTATTGTATTAAACAACTCTCTTCGTGGTGGATTTCTGAGCAATAATGAATTGCGTAAGTTAATCGAGTAAGTTTCTCTTATATCTGATGGTTTTTTTTCATGCTTACCAGGTAATTATTGCTTCTACTGGGTTGTGATCTGCTAGGTCTTCGTGTTTTTTATGCCAGCGATGTTGTATTTTGGGTATTTTCCTTTTGATAGATCCTGCCTGTTTTCCATTTGAACGATAGAAAATAAAATCAATAATTCCGCCGCCGCCCCAGGTACGCATGTCATTTTTGTCTCGTTTTCTGATTCTTGCCCCTTCTTTCCCCATCAGATCACCATCTTCAGCTTTTAGCGTTGTCAGTATTTGCTCATAAGCAAGCTCATTAGTCTTACTAATATTAAAATCGCCACAAATGATCTGAGGTACATTTTCCTTTTTGTAGGGTTCTAATAATTCATTTTGTATCGCTTCTACCTGGCTCATTCTGACTTCCATTGGCCCTCCGGCATTCAGGTGTGTACCAATGACCTGAAATACCTGTCCGTTCTTTTCAAGCTCTATCATCAAAGCTCCTTTTCTGGCCATTTTATTATCAAAGCCATAACGCTCCTTAAAACAGATGTTGTCGACTTTTTTTATTGGTATTTTACTGATTATCCATATTCCGCTACTTGTTCGTAAGGAAACATAATGAATATTTGCTGGTCCTGCTCTGTAGGGGAAGATTTCCTTTGTCCATTTTTTAATCCGTCGGCGAGCACCATGATGAAAAGCCTCCTGAAATATAATAATATCATAGTCGCTGTCACGCAATATTTGTCCTATGAGTTTTGCCCGTTTGCGCTTTCCGTTAAAGAGTATCAGAGGAGGCAACATATAGATATTCCAAGATAAAACTTTCAGTTGAGTAGAATCTGGTTTGCTGGTTAACTCCGCATGAACAGGCTCGTTAAACACTACACAAAACGACACAAAGAATAATAAATAGGTAACAATTTTCATTTTCAAATATCGAAATTTTCATAAAATGAATAAAACCAGTAAATTTGCCCTTATCCAAATCAAATCTGAATTCATTAAAACTTTGTTTAACAGGCACTAAAACTAATTGCTGTAAAGCTAATCATTCATGACCAAAATACTTACTTATACATCAGGTTTAGGGATGTTATTGTCTCTTCTATTTTTATGCTGTACTTCAAGCACTCCCGATCAAGATCAAACTCCTTCATATGCTACAGTTGTTTCTCATCCTGCCGAAAATTTTGAAGCAGACATGAGCGCTAAAATCATTCGTTTTCAAGATGAATCCAGCGGAAAATTCGGTTATAAAGATTCGACCGGCGAAATTGTCACTGCGCCTATTTACGATGGTGCAATGGCTTATAAAAATACAAGCCGTATAAGAGTAATGAAAGATGGCAAATATGGTTTTATCAATGATGAAGGAGAAATAGCCATCCCCCTACGCTTTGATCAGGCACATCCTTTTAGTGAAGATTATGCTGCTGTTCAGTTGGGTGGTAAATGGGGATATATTGATATAAATGGCAACGTAGCGGTCGAAACTACTTATCAGAAGGCACAAAAATTTAGATCAAGCCTGGCTGCCGTTATGAAAGACGGCAAATGGGGCTATGTCAGCAGAACCGGAAATATTACTATACCTTTTGAGTATCAACGTACAGCTCATTTTAGTAATGGGCTTGCCCCAGTCATGCTCAATGGTAAATGGGGGTATATTAATACCCAAAACGAACAAGTGCTCAGTCTGCAGTATGACTGGGCTGAAGCATTCAATATAAGCTATCAGAATTTAGCGAGAGTAGCCGTTGGCAATAAAGCTTTTTTTATTAATAATAAGGGTAAATGTGTGAAAGACTGTAAAGAATAAAAAAGATCGTTTTCAGTTTCTTCGCAATTCCAGATCAAAACGAAGCATTAAAAGCAAATTAATTGCCAGTACTATTCCAATAATTATTTTAAAAATCATAGCCTTTTCGATTTTATTTTTTATCTTTTAACGGCAACACTACACAATTGTTTCGTTATAAAGGTCAAATTGCTGACGTTTTTGTTTAATATCTACATATGAAAGACATCAAAATTGTAGATTATACCCCATTTTATGCGCAGGCTTTTAAAGCTATTAACCAACAATGGATCGAGCAATACTTTGTTATGGAAGAGGCAGATCATAAAGCTTTAGACCATCCACAAGAGTATATCATAGATAAAGGTGGCTACATTGTAATGGCGCTTTGTGATAATAAGCCTGTAGGTGCCTGTGCTTTGATAAAGCTGCACAATTTCAAATATGATTATGAATTAGCTAAAATGGGTATTTTACCAGAATATCGAGGCTTAAAGATAGGTTGGAAGCTCGGTCAGGCAGTTCTTGAAAAAGCTCGTTCTATTGGGGCTGAATCGCTTTATCTGGAGAGTAATAGAAAACTAACTCCTGCCCTTACTTTATATGGAAAATTAGGTTTTGAGGAAGTCTTTGGGCTGGAAACACCTTATGAAAGAAGTGATATTCAAATGGCAATGATGCTTTGAATAATGGTTAATGGTTAATGGAAATTAAGGCATATGTGCTCTTCCCCAATCACTCATACTTCTGATGATCGGCATAAGGGACGCTCCCTGTTTGGTCAGAGAATATTCTACTCTGGGCGGAATTTCAGCATAAATTTTTCGATCTAACATTCCATCTGCTTCCAATTCTCTTAGCTGTTTGGTCAGCATTTGTTTACTGATTCCTTCAATGCCCCGATGCATAATTCCAAAACGATTTGAACCTTTAGAGATCAGAAAAATAATGATCGGTTTCCATTTCCCTCCGATCTTACTCATACAATAGGTTACCGGACATTCATTTATACCAACAATTTTTTTTACTTCCATTTGCAAAAATATTTTACCACAAAATACTGATTATCAATAATAGTCATTTTTTAATGACTAGGTAATTTTATTTTGAGTACTTGTTTTATTTAGACAAAGTTACGAATTTTGCAATATAAATACTTAATCAAATTAAAATTTACATGGTACAAACACATCGTAAAATCATGGATAGCCAAGTTAGCACAACGTTAAACAGGATGCATAACGAAGCAGATTCAGAAGGACTAACAATAGCAAAAGGATTAGCTAAAGGTATTTTCCGAAAAATCAAGCCGGAAGATCTGAAGGATGCTTATATCGCAATATCAAGAGGGCAAGGGCATTTTTTATACAATCTTCTGATAGAAAAAGACGCCAGGCATATTGTAGAGTTTGGAACTTCTTTCGGTATTTCAACAATGTATTTGGGAGCAGCCGCTAAAGTAACAGGCGGCAAAGTGATTACTTCTGAATTATTAGCTAAGAAATGTAAAGTGGCTCAACAAAATTTTGATAAAGCCAATCTTCAGGATTGGATCGAGATCAGGGAAGGGGATGCTTTGGAAACACTGCGAGATATTCCTGATGGAATTGATTTCCTGTTATTAGACGGCTGGAATGATCTTTACCTGCCTTTGTTGAAAATACTGGAGCCTAAATTTAAGAAAGGAACACTTATTTACACAGACAATGCTTCATTCTCAAGTGCAAAACCTCTGCTGAATTATATCAAGGCAAATCCGGCTAAATACACGACAAAAAGACTGCGAGATGCGAAAGGAGGTTCAGAATTGACGGAGTATATTGCTGACTAATACAATATCAATTACAAAAAGCGGAAGCCTGTTGACTTCCGCTTTTTTATTCTGAAATCTATAGTTAGATTTAGTTTTTCACTACTTTAAATTCATGTGTACGTCCACTTACATTCACCTGAATAAAATAAACACCGACCATTAATTTTTGAGTATTCAAGATATACTCATTTTGTAAACCTGGGTGTATATTTTCACTCACCAAACGCCCTGCGGCATCAATTACACGTATAAGGACATCCTGCCCATAATAATTACTGAATTGAATGGCTACCCGATCTTTAAACGGATTTGGAAACACATTTACAGAATAACCATCATCAATACTAATCGCTACAATATCGCTGTATTTATATGAACCATCCAGATCAACCAGTTTCAGTCGATAATAATGTGTACCTGACTGATAATTAACATCCATAAACTCATATTGTAGTTCAGACTGCGAATTACCTGCTGCACTTACCCGACCAATAGCATTAAAGTTTTGACCATCAAAAGAACGTTCTACATCAAAATAATCGCTATTAATTTCTGTAGCTGTTGCCCAAGTCAACTGATTGCCTGTATTGATTACATGTATGCCTTTAAAATACATCAATTCAACAGGTAGTGGTATCTGTGCACCTACACCAAAGCCGGAGAAACCACTATTGAATGAAGCAGAAAAAGTAACATCTCCATTATAGGCACCAAGCGTAGCAGGAGTAGACTCCAATGCAAAACCACTAAAAGTAACTGGTGTTACATCGTAAATATGATTGTCACCCGCCACTTTGTGAATCTCTGTCGCTGTACGAGGATTACCTGTAGTACTCTCCCAGGCAGCTACTTCATTTTCTTTATAATAAAGTGTTATATCATAAGTTCCGGCAGGATTATCAAACTGAGGCGTCACCTTAAAAGTCTTGGAGTGTAGAAAATCCGAAGTATTGTTAGTCGTATAAGCCGCAGCTGTAGGCGTAGTTCCCTGACGGTCTACCTCCACTGTTGTACAGCCATAATCATGATTACTGGTATTTACAATAGTCATCATAACATTGCCTGATGCCGGATCATAATAATGAACCGTTCCGTTAGGTCCGAGATACTGGTCATCAGAAACAGTAGAGTTCACCGAAGTCTGAACATCTGGAGAAGTCGTTAAATCTATACTAATATCATCTACACCAAAGCCAAACAACCAGTCACCACCATCATTATAACGAAAAGCAACTTGTATGTTATTACCAACAAAAGCGGTAAGGGGTAAGGTCAGACTTTGCCAAGAAAGTTGAAGTCCAGGAAGTATTTCTTCTACAACGAAAGGTCCGCCATTCACAGAAATCTCAACCTGAGCCTCTTCCATAATTCCCTGATAAGTGTCGGCAGTAAAATAAAAATTAAAAGACAAGTAAGCATCACTTGCATTAGTCAAATCAATGACTGGTGTTATTAATTTCACATCTGCCTGGTCACAATTACAAGCATCATCACTCACCCAGGCAAATGAACCAGGAGATACCGGTGCAACAGGAAAAGTAAAATAAGCACTGGAAGCATCTGCTGCCGATCCTACTGAAAAAGCAGCATTTGCTGCACCTCCAGCAGCATTTACTGTCGTAAAACTACCAAAGCCATTAGAGAAATCTTCTGTAAATAAATTAGAATTCACACCAGGAGCATTTGCAGGTGCGAAATCATCATCAATAACTGTAACTGTAAAAGTTTGATTAGCAGTTCCTGCATCAGCGTTTCCACCATTGGTATTTAGTGTATAGTCAAGCGTTATTGTTTCATTACCTTCCACATAAGCATCGTTATAAATTTGTATGGTAAATACTTGTGACAAATTTGCAGCAGTCAGTGTTGCAGTCGTTGGTGTAATGTCATAATCAACACCTTGCACTGCATCACCCGCAATAGAAAGAGTGACAGTTGGTGCTACAGAAGCCTCAACACTAAGTCCCAGCTCTACATCCAGTACAGTGTAATCCAAACAACCATTTTCTACATTGGCAGAGCCTTCATCTACACTGGCAGCACTACCAGAAAAAGCAACAGTAGGCGCACAAACTGAAGCAATATCAAACTGTGCCATACGAGTTGACCATTGAGTCGATGGGTTATATTCACCAGTAAACCAGAAAGAGCCATCAGTAGGATCGACACTCATAGATGCATAATCTCCATAACGATTAGCATTATTTGCTCCTCCACCAGTAACAATAGTCGTTTCTGGCTCAGTCATCATACCCAATTCATCACAGGCACTACGCCCCGTATAAGCTAGAGCGGGGAAAGAACTACCGCTAGAGCGACTAAAAGCCAGTGCAATGCTGCCTTCAGCATTAATCGCAACAGAGCCCATCCAGCGACTTTCTGTATCAGGCGAATAAGTACCTTCCTGATAAATAGACCAGGCACCTGCTGTACCACCGGTTCTGCGTAATTCATACCAACGCATACCTGCACGATCATTACCATTTACATCAGTAACATGACAACATACAATACTTTCATGTGTGCCAAAATTTCTGTAATGTGCACGATTCATAATTACTTCACGCAAGGGGTCTAACAGTGTTCCCGAACCTTGTTGTTGTATACAGGAAAATGAAGTATAACCACACAATCCCGTATCGAATGGCTGTGTAGGCAATGTAAATTGTTGTGTTAATGAAGTATTATTAGAATTATTAAAGTCAATATCAAATTCCCAAAGTTCCAACTGATCCTGAGAAGCTCCGTTCCATGCATCATCTGCCATACGCATCACGTAGGCAGGAGTACCAGCAGGGGCAGGTATATCTCCATCAAAATCAATTGGTGAAAGTGCCTGAAACCCGATAGTGCCATAACTAGGTACTGTGAATATCTGAGCCGTACCTGCGGTACCAGCTAACATACTTGTTCTGTTCAAGGCATAAACCGTAGGAGTAGCTTCATTACTAGTAACAACATAGGCGTTATTCCAGATAGCGTATTTAGGATAATCAGGGAAATTATTTGCCTGATAAGAGTACACATACCAGCTACCTAGTGGACTAGCAGTTTGAGAAATAGCAACGACTAATAAATTACCACCAGCAGAAAACTCACTCATCATCCAACGGTCAGCCATTTGATCGTATAATACAATAGGATCGCCAAGACCACCTATACCCGTAAAACTATCGAAGTAAGTCTGCCCTTGTAATTCGTTTCCTGTGGCTCTGTCCCAAATGCTGAAGTAGGCTCCTCCCGGGCCATTGATCATTTGAATTACATGAGTTGAGCTAACATCCATACAGGGGTCAGGTGGATTTACACCATTATAGCCCAAGCCTTCGTAGTTCTGCAATAAAGCACGACTTCCCTCCATAGCCGGGTCTGGGTAACGCTCCTGCCAGGCAGGGTCCCAACCTTGCGGAAGTGCATCAGGGTTGACACGCTCGTTCAGCGGCCAGTCTTTGGGAGAATAACCCAATTTAGGACCTCTAACTACAACTCCATCAAATGGCGGCTCAACAAACTCGCTCAGAGGTTCAGTAATTTTAACTAACTCTCCCTCAATCAAAATAGGGTTAAGGTGGACAATTTTTTCTTCGTCCTGAGCTTGAAGCTGTACTGCTAAAAGCACTATAGAGAATAGAAGTAGAATTTTTTTCATAGTGATTTATTTGTTAGAATTTAATTATAAACGCTTTACATGTACCTGTAGGGCTGGCATTTATAAACTACTAATCATCTAGTTTACAAAAACAAGAACGCTATACCAATGAATTTGGTTATAGAGTGAAATCAGGAATTATACTTGTGCCATAATTGGCTGAGCGCAAAGTAAGATATTATATTTTTTTCACAACTTAAAAAGGGATGATAATTCAAACAGTTTCATTGATAAATCTCATTATTCCTCCATATACAGTTCCATCGGCGGGCAAGTACACACCAGATTTCGGTCACCGTATGAGTTGTTGACTCGACCAACAGATGCCCAGAATTTTGTTTTTCTGACAAATGCCAGCGGATAAGCAGCCTTTTCACGAGAATAAGTATGTTTCCATTCGTCGCTTGTCAACACTGCCAATGTATGTGGCGCATTATGTAATACATTATCATCCTTATCTGCTGCACCAGTCGCTACTTCGTCTATTTCTTGCCTAATTTGGAGCATGGCATCACAAAAACGATCCAACTCGTCCAGGCTTTCACTTTCTGTTGGTTCTATCATGATAGTCCCTGCAACGGGGAAAGATAAAGTTGGGGCATGGAAGCCATAATCCATTAAGCGTTTAGCAATATCTTCTGCCTCTATACCTAGTGGTTTGAATTTACGCAAGTCGATAATCAACTCATGTGCTACTCTACCATTCTCGCCTTTATATAATATATCAAAATCATTTTTCAACCTCGATGCAATATAGTTCGCATTAAGAATAGCATAACGTGTAGCATTTACAACTCCATCCACTCCCAACATCCGTATGTATGCATAAGAGATCAGAAGAATACTGGCACTTCCCCAGGGAGCAGCCGACACTGCCGGGATTCCCTTATCGCCTCCTGTCTGTACCAGCGGATGTTTAGGTAAGTAAGGAGCAAGACTCTTATTTACACAAATAGGTCCCATCCCTGGTCCGCCACCGCCATGCGGAATTGCAAAGGTTTTATGCAGGTTCAGGTGACAAACATCAGCCCCAATTTCCGCTGGGCTAGTTAATCCTACCTGAGCATTCATGTTTGCACCATCCATATATACTTTGCCGCCATGCTGATGAATTAATGCACATATTTCTTTGATCTGTACTTCAAACACGCCATGCGTAGAAGGGTAAGTTACCATCAAAGCAGCCAGATTATCAGTATGCTCCTCAGTTTTTACTTTCAGGTCTGCTATATCAATATTTCCATTATCATCACATTTTACGACCACCACTTTCATTCCTGCCATTACTGCACTAGCAGGATTTGTACCATGTGCAGAAGAAGGAATTAAAGCAATATTTCTATGTGTATCGCCATTCGCTTCATGGTATGCACGAATGGTCAGTAAACCAGCATATTCGCCCTGCGCACCAGAGTTAGGTTGCAATGAACAGGCATCGAAGCCTGTTGCAGCGCATAAATACTTCTCTAGTTCTTCAAATATTTGTTTATAACCTTGTGCCTGATCGATGGGTACAAAAGGATGCAATCCACCAAATTCCGGCCAACTTACTGGCATGAGTTCTGTAGCCGCATTGAGTTTCATCGTACAGGAACCCAGTGGAATCATGGAGTGAGTAAGCGATAAATCTTTATTCTCTAATGATTTGATATAACGCATCATCTTAGTCTCCGAATGATGGCTATTAAAGACCGGATGTGTCAGATACTCGCTTTTACGCTGTAATGAGGCAGGTATTTTAGCGTCTAAAGTCGTTGCTAAAGTCTCATAAGTTTTTTGTTCTCCATTCAATGGGCTAATTGCCAGAGTTGAATTTTTACTTATTTTAAAAACATCGACAATATCTTTTATGTCTTCAACTAAGACTGTTTCATCTATTGAAATGCCAATGCAATTATTGTTGTAATATCTAAAATTAATGCCTTTTTGCACTGCGATTTTTTGAATATTCTGGCAAGCTTCAGATGATTCCAGTTCAATCTTCAATGTATCAAAATAGTATTTGTTTTGATTTTTGAAACCCACTTTTTCCAGCTCTGTTTCCAGCACACGTGCCATACCATGAATTCGGGTGGCAATAGCACGAATACCACCAGCGCCATGATATACTCCGTACATTCCAGCCATAATAGCCAGCAAAGCCTGGGCGGTACAAATATTAGAAGTTGCCTTATCCCGACGAATGTGCTGTTCTCTGGTTTGCAGGGCCATTCTGAGGGCAGGATTATTCTGACTATCCAGCGAAACCCCAATAATACGCCCTGGAATCTGACGCTTAAAATCTTCTTTTGTCGCAAAATAAGCCGCATGAGGGCCTCCATAACCCATAGGTACACCCAAACGTTGTGTATTACCAACAACTGCATCGGCACCCCATTCCCCGGGTGGTGTCAGCAAAGCAAGACTGAATATATCGGCAGCAACGGTCAGATAACAACCAGCCGATTCAATTTTATCAGCAAAGGCAGCATAATCTTCCACTGCTCCTTCTTCATTAGGATATTGCAGTAATGCACCAAATAATAATTCATCTGGCTCATAAGTAGCCCAATTCCCAATAATTAATTCAATACCCAGTGGTTTGGCACGGGTTTTAAGAACATCAATAGTCTGAGGAAGTGTTTTCTCTGATACAAAGAAACGATTGAATATTTCTCCTTTGTTACGTTTATTCTTTTGTGCAAAGAACATAGCCATCGCCTCCGCTGCTGCCGTTCCTTCATCTAGTAATGAAGCATTAGCAATAGGCAAACCAGTCAGGTCGCTTACCATAGTCTGGAAATTTAGCAGCGCTTCCAGCCTACCTTGTGCAATCTCAGCCTGATAAGGGGTATACTGTGTATACCAACCTGGATTTTCAAAGATATTTCTGAGAATAACGGAAGGCGTAACCGTTCCGTAATATCCTAAACCAATATAGGAACGAAATACTTTATTTTTAGCCGCTACACCTTTCAACATTCGCAAGTATTCGTACTCCGTCAATGCATCGGGTATATTCAATTGGCTATTGATGCGTATTCCGGCAGAAATCGTTTCATCAACAAGTTGTTCCAAGTCATGAACATCTATCTTTTCCAACATGGTAGACAGTTCGTCTCCGTCAGGACCTATATGGCGACGAACAAATTGATCGTAGGACTTAATATTTAGCATTATTGTGCAAGATTAATATCAAAAAAATGTAAACAAAGATACACTTTTCATAAAAGTGATTTGATCTTATCAACATCGTTTTTGTGTAAAAGTTGTTTTTTGACATTTAGACGAAAAAAGTGTTTTAGGGTCTTTTAATTTAATATTCTTTGTGAACTTTATCACTTATTCGTTTCTTTGCGAACTAAATCCGAAAAATACATGTATTGATAAAAATATTTGAGTTCACTGGTTACAATTGCCTATTACTCAATTACTCAATCTACTAGTAAAATGATTAACATTACTCTACCAGACGGCAGTGTACGTCAGTATGAAAAAGGAAGCTCAGCAATGGATGTAGCTATGTCTATTAGCGAAGGGCTGGCAAGGAATGTATTATCCGCAAAAGTAAATGGTGAGGTTTGGGATGCCACCCGCCCAATACATGAAGATTCCACCTTACAATTACTGACCTGGAAAGATAAAGATGGTAAAAAAACCTTCTGGCACTCTTCGGCTCACTTATTAGCAGAAGCACTGGAAGCTGTGTATCCAGGTATCAAATTTGGTACGGGTCCTGCAACTGATAATGGTTTTTATTATGATGTAGATAATGGGGGAAAACCAATTTCTTCTGATGATTTTAATAAAATCGAGCAAAAAATGCTAGAACTGGCTCGTCAGAAGAACGAGTTTATTCGTCAGGATATATCTAAGGCTGATGCTTTGAAATTCTTTGGTGAAAAAGGTGATGAATATAAGATAGAGTTGATAGAAAAGCGTGGAGAAGATGAGGCATTAACCTTATATACTCAAGGTAATTTTGTTGATTTATGCCGTGGCCCACATATTCCTAATACAGGAAAAATCAAAGCCATAAAATTGATGAATGTCGCTGGTGCTTTCTGGCAAGGTGATGATTCACGCCAACAACTAACTCGCGTTTATGGTATTTCTTTTCCTAAAAATAAGGAATTGACCGAATACCTCCACATGCTGGAAGAAGCCAAGAAACGCGACCATCGTAAGCTAGGTGCAGAATTGGAATTGTTTATGTTTTCTGAAAAAGTAGGTGCTGGTCTGCCAATTTGGCTGCCTAAAGGAACTGCTTTGCGTACCCGCCTGGAAAATTTCTTGAAAGCAGAACAGCTACGTCGTGGTTATAAAGCTGTTATTACACCACATATTGCTAAGAAAGACCTTTATGTAACTTCCGGGCACTTTGCCAAATACGGAGAAGACAGTTTCCAGCCTATCAGTACACCAAGAAAAGGTGAATTTTTTATGTTGAAACCGATGAACTGCCCACATCATTGTGAAATATATGCGCATCGTCCGCACTCTTATAGAGAGTTACCTTTGCGTATTGCAGAATTTGGTACAGTATATCGTTATGAGCAAACAGGTGAGCTTCATGGCTTGTCTCGTGTTCGTGGTTTTACGCAGGATGATGCTCATATTTTTTGTACGCCTGAACAGGTGAAAGGTGAGTTTTTGGATGTCTTGGAATTAACAACTCATGTTCTGAAAAAAATGGGTTTTGAAGAATTTACTGCCCAAATTTCTCTAAGAGACCCGAATACACCAGAAAAATATATTGGCTCTAAAGAAAATTGGGACAATGCCGAAAGAGCAATTATAGAAGCCACTCAAGAAGTTGGACTTGAGACAACTACTGAGCTTGGCGAGGCAGCATTTTATGGACCCAAGTTGGACTTTATGGTCAAGGATGCACTAGGTCGCAGATGGCAATTGGGTACAATTCAAGTCGATTACAATTTGCCTGAACGTTTTGAATTAGAGTATGTCGGAGCTGATAATCAACCGCATCGTCCTGTTATGATTCATCGTGCGCCTTTTGGTTCTATGGAGCGTTTTATTAGCGTACTAATAGAGCATTGTGCAGGTAAATTCCCATTGTGGCTAGCGCCTGACCAATTTGCCATATTACCGATCAGTGAGCGATTTAATGAATATGCTAAAAATGTAGAAACTGCACTTGCGGCTCATGATATTCGTGGCATCATAGATACTCGTAATGAAAAGATCGGTAGAAAGATCAGGGATGCAGAAGTCAAGAAAATTCCTTTAATGCTGATTATTGGAGAAAAAGAAGTAGAGCAAAACAAAATTGCTGTGCGTATACAAGGACAGGAAGATGGAGATAAAGGGGCCATGACCGTGGAAGAATTCGTCGCCTTTTTTAAGGAGATGGCGGGACTAAATTAAACCCTTTCATGGTCATATCGAGATTAAACTAAGGTGTTGGCAGTCCAGCTGTCAGCACCTTTTTTTATGGGGCACTTCTACGATAAAATTTTTCGTAAAAGCCATTCATCACTACACTATGCGGCAAGGTCAGTACAGAGATAAAAATGAGCACGAGTAAAGCTCCAGGCACCCTGATATATCCCAAATAAGCCAAATAAAGTATACACCCACTACCTATAAAACTAAGCAAAGTAAACGGGAGTAATAACTTTACAAAATGAGTAAGTGAAAAATCGACACGTTTTGAATGAAGATATTCAAACTCCTCTGCCAGTACACTAAAAGAGTGTAAAACAACAAAATACAGTGTGAATCCGATCATAAATGGGAGTACATAAAAACAGAAATGAATCAGCGCTAATATATACACCTCTCTTAATAACCTTTCAGGCTGAATGTATTTATAGTAAGTGAGTATAAACAGCAATGCTATTATACATAAGGTACAAATTGGCAAAAATAACTGGTGGAATCCTGTGTCAAAAACTATATTAAAAATGGCTAAACCATCAGCAGTTTGTGAAAAAAGGATCAATTCCTCAGTATTGTAAAATATCAAACCGGACAAAATAGAGCAGCCCCATATCAAATTGATCAAAGGATGGAAATACCTGGGGATAGTCTTAATATCAGAAAACTGGGACTCCCCAAAATGATAGGCGGATAATAGCAGAAATGCGATAAAACTCATTATAGGAAACCAGATCCAGGCTAGAATATATATTCCCATTAAACCAAAATAAAAGGAATAAAAAAACACTGGTCCAGCCTCTTTTTTTCCTTCTAAATAAATAATATGATCGATGGCTCCGTGAGGAATTCCTATCAACATAATTCCCGCCACACACCAGATTATCTGGGTCTCCATACTAATATTACCTACCCATGCAAAAATAGACAGGACAATATATATACTGATAAAAAAAAGGAGACCGATCTTGTTCATAGGTAATTTTTATCCCGTGGTTCAGGGTCATGTAAAATGGAGAGATGCCATACTTATTACGGCATCTCTCTGGACGTATAATATCTTTTATTCACGAGCTACTTATGCATAGTCTTTACTTTCGGATACCGCTATACCATATACGACAAGACCGAAGCCAATCTTGTTAATAGCATCTGCGATATTGTAGAATAAATCTACATTGGAAGCATCCCAGCCAAGACCAACGTTCAGCCAACCACCTGGCATACACATGTAACCTATTGGGTAGATTGCCCAACCGACTAGTACAAACCAGGCAAGTGTCCTTACCCCTTTCTTGACGGCAGCACTGTCACTCTTCTCAGCAAGTTGTGCTACTTCACCGAACCATGCAGTGTAAAGGATATAGATGTAACCTATTGTGGAAATGACACCCCACATAACAGAATGTGAAGTACTTCCTCCCTCTGGATTGAAAGCTTCTCCGATATAACCTGCAACAAGCATTAGGACAGAAGCAGCGATTAATTTCCACATTAAGCTCTTCTTCGCACCTGCCAATTTGGTCAATAGATAAAACTCAACGCACATTAATGGAACAGTTAATGTCCAGTCGATATAACGCAGAGCGGTTGGGTTCTCACCCGTTGCACCATAATAATCACGCATGTAGTAATAATGTACCGCAGCAATTGCTGTAATCAAACCAGAGACCAGTAAAGATAATTTCCACTTTTTGTCTACCTGGCTTCTTTCCATAAAAAAGAACACAGAAGCAGCAGCCATAGCCATATAGCCTGTAAAAAATGTAAACGCTACCGGGTCGTCCTTAGGAATTTTCATAACATCTAGTAATTCAATCATAGTAAGTTGATATTTGGTTAATAAATTGTTAAAATTGGAGGGTAAACAGGCTGTTAAAGTATTTTGTTCAACATACTTCGCCTTAAGGTTGAACAAAATAGGCTTTTTAGTAAAAATTTAACTTATATGTTATATTCCTCTCACTTAGTCCAATTTCCTAAAAGTCAATTAATTATAAAATTCAATGTATCTACAATACATTTAAATAAAAAAAATTAAATAAAAACAAACAATAATTTTAAATTATTGCAACTTAACGGAATATTATTCCGCACAATAGTGGAATTTCGTTAATTGTTATTATTAATAAAAAAGTAGCTTTATTTGTGTATGAAAATGACTTTAAAAGTAGGTATCACAGGAGGTATTGGAAGTGGCAAATCAACAGTCTGTAGAATATTTGAAGTTTTAGGTATTCCGGTCTATTATGCCGATGAACGTGCTAAGTGGCTGATGCACAATGATCCGAAGCTCATTGAAGGTATTAAATCAGCTTTTGGAGAAGCAACTTATCACCCCGACAACACTTTGAATCGCCCATATCTGGCTGACCTTGTTTTTAACGACAAAGAAAAACTCAAAATTCTTAACTCCCTTGTTCATCCTGCCGTTTTTCAGGATGGACTAGATTGGAATGAAGTCCATGGCGATACAGCGTATACACTCAAAGAAGCAGCTATTTTATTTGAAAGCGGTTCCTATTTGACCGTTGATAAAATCATTACTGTCTTTGCTCCGAAAGAGCTAAGAATAGAGAGAGTCTTGCAAAGAGATAATACAGATAAGGCAGCCATAGAAGCCCGAATGAGTAAGCAAATGCCGGAAGAAGAAAAGATAGAACGTTCGGATTTTGTGATCTATAATGATGGAGAACAGTCTTTGATCGAGCAGGTATTAGAGGTACACAAAACTTTATTGAGTCAGTCAGAAAATTTTACCTCATCATAAAAGTCAGACATAGGAATTTTCAAACCAATTGACTCCAACTCTACAAAAGCTTCCATTTCGTTATAAGGAGACATCAGCCATTTGCCTTTACTCTGACGTTTATAGACTTCAAATCTCATGAAAAAAAAGAAACAAACATTTCTCTGGCGGCTGAAACATCCTGATAATAAGGAAGTTTCTTACCTACTAGGCACCGTTCATACCAAGGATAAATTAGCCTTTGCGACTTTACCTTCTATTGAAGAAAAAATCCTGTCTTGCAATGCTTTTGCAGCCGAATTTGATTTTGCAGAAGCCAATCAGCAGATATTGATGCAACACCTAAAACTTCCTGATGGCGTAAAACTCTCTGACTGTTTGAAACCAAAGGTATACTTAAAATTAGAGAAATTATTGGGTTCCTCCATTATCATGCATGAGCATCATAAACCATTTTTCATCTATAATCTGTTAACTGAATCTCTATTTCGAGAAGATATGCCTGTTGCATTGGACAAGTATTTATACGATTTTGCACAAAAAGCCGGAAAACAAATGGGCGGTGTAGAAACCTTCGAAGAACAAATGCTCATCCTTAGTAAAATTTCATTAGAAGACCAGATTAAACTATTGACACAAGTCGTCAAAAATTTCAAAGCTTATAAACAACAAATTATCAAAATAACTGACCTGTACCAAGCAGGGAATATTCAAAAACTCAATAAAGCAGTACTTCGCAGCACTCAGGGCTTAAGAAAATTAATGCTCTATGACCGCAATGAACTCATGGCGAAACGTATGAAAACAATGCTTGCAGAACAAAGTACTTTTGTAGCTGTCGGTGCTGGTCATCTGGGTGGACAAAAAGGAGTATTACGCTTATTGAAATTGGAAGGTGTAAAAATCAAACCTGAGAAGTGGAAATATTAGCTAAGAACGTGTTTATAAAATCTAAAGATAATTTCATACATTTACGAGAGAGCTAACAGGCTCTGAATCACTAACTACCAGTTCATTTAATATAAAAAACATAACATGAGCTTATTTGCAACACTAATTGCCCAGGCAGTTAAAAAAGTACAAGAAAAGAACCAAAAAGACCCAAATGTAAAAACAGCAGAAGTCTCCGTATTCGATCGGTTAAAAAATAAGATCGACCAGGCTAAAACCAAAGCAAATAGTAACCGTAATGAAGATCGTGGAGGTTTGTTTGACCAATTGCGCAACCGTATTGAAGAAAGTCGTAAAGAAAATGAAGCTAATCCCAATGAGGAAACAGCAGATTCTTCTGTATTCGATGATATGCAAAAAGAAATTGAGACCTTAAAAGCCAAGATAGCGGAGCAGGAAAGAATTGAGGCGGAGCAAAGAATCGCAGACCTCAAGGCTCAAATTGCAGAGGAAAAAGCGGAAGAAGAGCGCAAAAAAGCAGAGGCAGAACTGGCCAGAGCACAGGAAGAAGCCAGAAGAAGAGCCGAAGAAGAAGCTCGGATAAAAGCGGAAGAAGAGAGAAAAAAAGGCTTATTCAACAATATTCAGATACCCTCTGTCCCTGATCTTCCTTCTGTACCACGACCTGGTAATCTTAAAGAAATTAAAGGAAAATCGGCAGTAACCAATAGCATGGGAGGAAGCATAGCCATTCGGATGCATCCTGAACTCAATGCTCCGCAATCCGTCAAACGTGTTCCTGACAAATCCCTGATCAGAATCATGCAGTTTTCTACTCATACACTAAGTGTAGATGGTATGGATTCTCGTTGGGTAGAGATCGAATATGAGGGTGAGCAAGGTTGGGTATTAGAACGTTATTTAAATTTTAACTAGCAATGCATAGTGAACATGAGTTATCTCAAATTTTAAATTGACAAAAAATGTTGATGGTCGATAGCTAGAATAAAAATACTCCTTTTCCTATTTTTAAGACTAAAAGGCAGCCATCGACCATCCCGATAATTATCGGGAATCAACCATCGACTTCTTATGATTTCTATTTTGACCAAAATTCTGGATGACTCATGTTTGTCTTTAACACCAAAACAATTCTATGTCCTTCTTCCTTAAAGTCTCCCGCCCTGGTTTATGGTTTCCTACCATATGGCTATATATGCTACCACTTGGCGGGACGGCCTTTTGGGAAAGTTGGTTATTTTGGGCTGGTTTATTTTACATTTGCTTTCCTCTTAATTTTCTGATCTATGGCTGGAATGATATTGTAGACTCTGAAACAGATAAGCTAAATCCTCGTAAAGATAGTTTTCTCTTTGGCGCGAGGGGAAGTCAGGAACAACTGACTAAACTTCCTCTAGCCATTGGCATCGTTCAAGTTTTCTGCTGTCCTTTTTTTATTCTTATGGAAGGCTTATGGATGCTTGGCTTGTTTGCTGTTTTAGCAATTATATTGATCGCTTATAATTATCCCAAACGTGGATTGCGCAGTATGCCGGGGCTCGATCTGGCAGCTCAATTTGGTTATTTACTGGTCGTACCTTTTAGTATTATGGTCAATGACGTCAACCAACTCCCCTATATCACCTATTTTTATTTGTTCCTTTTTGCTATTCAGTCTCAGCTTATCGGTGAAGTTATGGATATTGAGCCAGATAAAGCAGCAGGACGAAATACCACTGCAACTGTGCTTGGAATACGCAATACCAAAATATTAATTATAGCTATAGTAGCCCTGGAAGCCGCCCTCTTATTCTGCATATATCAGGATTTTATTTTTGGGGCTATGCTGGGAATAGGCTTAGTATGGCTAATACTAGATTTAACTTTGATTTACAAAACCAAACAATATACATTGGCTCAAATGCAACTCTTCGGCTGGGGTAGCAATGCTATTGCGCTTGTAAGTATGGTTTATGTATGGTGGTCTGGATGCCTTCTGACAATTCCCTAAGCAGTTTAAACTTCATCTGTAATCAAGCCCAAACGTTTTGCTCTATCTTCCCATTTCTTGCGGGCTAATGCCTGCATGTCTTCTACATTATCAATTTCGTCAAGAATTTCCATACCAAGCAACGTTTCCAGAATATCTTCCATAGTCACCAAACCTACTGTTCCTCCAAACTCATCTACAGCTAGTGCCATATGTTCTCTTTTCTCCATCAATGTATTGAATATCTGAGGAATAGGTGTAGTATCCTGTGTAATTACTATCTCTCGCTTGATTGAAGTCAGTGGTTGTTCGCCTCTATTCTTAATCATACAGGAAAGCAACTCATCTTTCAGAAAATATCCTGTAATATCATCTGGGGTTTCCTTATAAATAGGAATACGAGAAAAGCGCAAATCTTCGTTTTTAGCATAAAAATCGCCAATAGACACATCTTCCTGAGACGCTTTAAATACTGTTCTCGGCGTCATAATATCTTTTACTCTGATCTCTTCAAAACGTAAAAGATTTTGCATAATTCGGGATTCACCTTCACGAAAAACACCTTCTTTTTTGGCAATTTCGGTCATAGCAACAAAATCGACGCGAGTCAGTACACTTTTATTTTTTTCCTTTTTAAATGTCTTGGTAATTAATTGACTCAACCAGATAAACGGGAACAATATCAAACTCAGAAACTTCAGCGTCTGCACAGTAAAAGGTGTAAGCGCTTTCCAGTTATTCGCACCGATGGTCTTAGGGATAATTTCGGAAAGAATCAGGATGGCTAATGTCATAAATGCAGCTACAAGTGCCTCATAAGCAATATTAAAGCCCAGTATACTAACAGCATTATCTTTCCATATATCAGCCGCCACTGCTCCTACTCCAATAGCTCCAACAGTATGAGCGATTGTATTTAAAGTAAGAATAGCCGAAAGTGGTTTGTCAATATCTTCTTTGAGTGATTTCAGATCATCAGCAATAGAGCTTCCTTCCTGTTCCTTAATGCTGACATAGGAAGGCGTAATACTTAATAATACAGCCTCCAAAACAGAACATAAGAATGAGAAGGCTATAGAAAGAATGAAAAATAAAATTAGTAAGACCATTATTGTTGGTTTGTTTTAAGCCGCAAAGGTAGTAATTTTATAATTGTATTGCTTTACGCAAATGTTTTCTATTAATTTCCCGAACGGAATTACAGCCACTTAAGCGCATAGTCAGCTCAAAGTCAGCCATATAATTTTCAATTACTGCCTGTACGCCAGCACGTCCTGCAACCCCTAATCCATAGGCATACGGACGCCCTATACAAACAGCCTTAGCACCCAGCGCAATAGCTTTAAATACATCGGCACCACTACGTACACCGCTATCCAAAATAACGGGAATCTTAGCGTCAATGGTTTTTATTATACCTGGTAATGCCTGCATACTGCTTACAGCACTATCGATCTGACGTCCACCATGATTGGAAACAATAAGACCATTTACGCCATAATCTAAAGCTTTAGCAGCATCTTCAGGATGCAAGATACCTTTTAGCAAAATAGGTAATTGAGTCAGTTCGCGCAGGAAGCTCAAATTTTCCCAGGTTAAAGAAGGGCGTGAGTATATATCAATAAATTTACGAACTGCTTTTATAGGTTTTCCTGAACTCAAATTACTCATAAAACCACCAGGGAAACGCCTGGCAAGCCTAAAAGCAGATTGAATAGCTGTCGGAGTAATACCACTTCCTTTTTCTGTTTTCTTATCTTCGTCTTCATTCACCAAACGTAAAAAAACAGGATCACTGGTATATTGAGCAATTCCTTTACCATGCAAAAAAGGTAGATAAGCATGATCCAGATCTCTTGGTCTCCATCCCAGCATAGTGGTATCTAGTGTCACTACTATTGCTGCACAACCAGATGCCTCTGCCCTTTTAACCAGGCTCTCTACTAATTCATCGGATTTGCTCCAATACAACTGAAACCAGCGTGGGCTACCTTCCATTATTCTCGCACAGCTTTCCATAGAAACAGAGGCCTGATTGGAGAAAATCATGGGAACACCAGTATTTTTGGCAGCTTCAGCCACCGCAAGATCAGCCCTTTTGTGCATTAATTCTAATGCTCCAATTGGAGCCAATAAGATAGGCGAAGGCAATTGCTGGCCAAAAAGCCTAATCTTTGTATTTGCTTTGGATACATCATTCAACATTCGAGGCATGATACTCCATTGTCCAAAACCAAGACGATTCTGGCGCATAGTATCTTCTCTTCCTGCTCCTCCTGCTATGTAATCGTAGGCTTCGGGCGTACTTCTATCCTTAGCTAATTTTTTTAATTTCTCGTGATCGGCTGGTACAATAGGTAATTCTCCCCTCATTCCACTGGCATACAATTCCTTTTGTCTATCGCTT
Organism: Saprospiraceae bacterium; assembly: GCA_020627965.1. Classification (GTDB taxonomy): domain Bacteria; phylum Bacteroidota; class Bacteroidia; order Chitinophagales; family Saprospiraceae; genus JAHDEO01. The sequence continues at coordinate 28,864 of JAHDFX010000024.1, forward strand.
CCTTTTTGTGTCTGTTCTGGCATATTATCATATTTTCGCCGTGAAGATAGGGAAAAGTATAAAAAAAGAGTGTACTGCGGGGAGCAGTACACTACATTCATGTCACCATTTGCCGTAAAGGAAGGTGTGAAAAATACCTGCCCTAACTGTTGGGATGCTGAGCAGGTTTAACAAGCGATTGAATTTTTTAGTGAATTTATTTTACACTAATTCCTTGCGTTTTTGAGGTGTTTGATGAGCAATAATACTGTTTTTGGCATAATAAAAACCTCCTTTTACGGTAGTCTCAACCGAGCCTAACACATAATTATAGAATCCGACAGGTAGCTCAACTGCCAATTTATACTGTGTCTTACCAACTGGAATTATTTGTTTTAACAACTCTTCCCCATTGGTATCAATAATATAAAGAGTAACTTCTTCCTTTAGAGGTTTTTCAAATTCAAATCGAATATTTTCAGTAAAAACCTCATTTCTGGAAGGTGTGAGTACTTGCAAAATAGCATTACAACTATTTTTATACTGTAGATTTATTGGGTGGTATTTTTTTATCTCATTAATTAAATAATTATTTTGTTTTTTAGATAATTCATGCTCAAGCAAGAATGAAATATTGGAACAACACTGAAGAGACTTTTCGAGGTGTTTGTTTAACCAAACAGGTAACTCATCTGTCTTATTTCTTAGTATTTTTTCCACACACAAAGCTATGCCAAGGGAATTCAAATTCCCATGCTCATCTAACAGGTTCTTTTTAACCATTTTAAAAGCATTTTACCAACTAGAATCTGACTAATGATATAATATCGTCAAATAAAGTCAGGATTAAACAACAAATTCTGATTTTTAGTGGGGCTTTAGGGATTTAATGCTTAAGATTATGTAGGTTTTTTTGTGCAAAAAATATGTGGAAAAATACTTGCTTAAGGGATGTTCCATATAATTTTTGCTGTGTTTTGTCATATTGTTGTTGTTGTATTTGCACTTAGAACGTGTTTAAATTTTCCTCAAAAACACGTTTTTATGTGCTCATTAAAATAATAATTGACCAATTCTTCAAAATAATTGATGTTCTGACGTCCTCGTCTATTAAAATTGATCTGATGTCTTTCTGTAAAGACATTCCATATTTTGTCTTCTTTACGTTCGTAATTTTTCCTGAAAGAATCTCCTTTTTGCCCTTCTTTACGCTCCAACCGAGCCAGTATATTACTCAGAAAGCCAAAAAAGTAATCCTTATTGGAGGTGTTTGTTTCGCTATTGGCAAATTGTACTATTTCATTTGCCATATCTGCTGAACAATTAGGAAAAATAGAGATGATCTTTTCTGTATTTATATCCTCTAAGCCATAGCGCATCATCATAATGAACTTAAACTTCCTTACTTGCCCATCTTTTCTGCACACTGTATGCATAGCAGATTCCAGTGTTTCGGCATGCAAATTCAGATAATACTTTAACTCATCATCTCGCTCAAAGCAACGTACATTGCTTTCGGTAGTAAAATTAGCGTGGTGTTCAACCGGTACAGTGTCAATTTTTTTACGTTGTTTCTTCAAAGCAGTGTAAATATCTCTCTGTATTATTGTGTTGAGATAAGAAAATACTGTACCGTTCCCACTGTAGTTTCTTTCCAAAGAACCTTTCCTTACTTTTTCCAATAACATGAGAAGGACATCGCTCTGAATATCTTCCTTCATAGTTGTAGAACCATCAATGCATTTTAATATTTTTATATTGATGGTCGGCTGATACTTTTCAACAAGCTGATTACTACAAGACTTCAACAATTCTGCATCTTCTTCATGGCTAAGTTTTTCTAGCCATTGTGGTGTGATGCTTGCCTTCAGTAGCATGCCTGCTGATACATTGTATGAATTATCGTGCTGATAATCGGTCAGTTCATTATGCAAAGCATAGTATACCCGTTTGCGAAAGCTTTGTCCGAGGTATAAATACCTGTTACTGGCATAACGCTTTATCAAGTCTCTGATATCATCCCTGTATTTGTATATTAACAAGGCGATACTGTTACGGAATAGAAAATCATCGCAATTGAATAGTCTATTGATTTCTTCAGAGACTATTCTATTAACAGAAATTCTATTGTTTTTAAGGTTATTGTCAAACCTGTCTTTCAATACATGTTGGAGTGCATTAAAAAAACGTACGGTAGAAGATTCGATCTCAGTTGTCAACCCTACATTCTCAAGGTGACATTTGATTCGGCGCTCCGGTTGTTGACGATAACGTTCCAAAAATCGTTTGGGGTCTGATGCTAATAAATAAGCATCGATTTTACTGTCTTCATTGTGGATCATGTTGCGTTCCCTGTTTTGTCATCTAATAAATGAGTTGGATTTTGCTTTCTATGTAGTAAACCAAAACAAGGGTATGCTTTATATTAAAGCTGCAATCAGTGGATATTTAGGAACTTTTGCTAATATAGACTAATCAACTATTGCGTTTCGGACACTTTTTGAGAAAAAAATAAAATTGCAATAGATAATCTAGTCTTTTTGTGCTCCTACTTATTGAATCAAAAACAAGCTCAAACAGCTTCTTTAATTAAGCATTTTAAAACATCTTATACAGATAAATAAAATTCGACTAAAATTTATCTGGGAAATACCTCAATAAATAAAAAAACACAAACAACTGTAAATCAAAATATTAAGAAGGAAAAACAAGATAGCTGAACATCTTTTTACACAAATTTTAAAAATTTTGAGTAAAAAAATGTCCGAATTGAACGAGCTGGTTTGTCTATATAAGCGAATCGACAAACGAAAAACGGATAATTTGAAATATGTGCTTTAGGAAATTAAATTAACCGTTTTAGATTTCGAATCGAAAGATATGAAGTTTTATCCACTTAAGCAATACCTGCCTGGGAAAGCAGGTAGCCCTTCTAACTACTATCTATATATTTGAAGGTATTATTAATACCAAATTATTATTTGTTTGAATTGAATAAATAGTAAGTGAATATTCATGTGCACAGTATTCACAAGTATTAGCTATACCTGCTTTTTATCGCTCCGATATTTCGACCTGACACTGATTGGGAACCATTGTTAGGAAGTATGTTTGTGAGCTTCATTGACTCCTAAATTTTCAGAACGCAAAAAACTTAACAAATCATGAGAAATTTATTTATCCACTCAATTTTCACACTCTCTTTAGTAATTTTATCTAATTCATTAAATGCTAGTATTGCCCCTCAAGAAGATTTTACAGGTGGTATCATAGTTATAGCGCAGTGCGCCGCCTTTGAAAACACATATGATATACCAAATACATTGTCGATACCGTCGGCATCATTAAACCAGAATAAGAAAATAGATATGGTTACAGTAAGCATTATTGGTAGGACATCAGAAATAGCAGTTATGAGCAAAGCTTACAGACCAGATATGACAATTGAGATTGAAGATCAAGATCTTTCAACACCTTTAGTGTCAGGAGAAAACTATAGTATTGTAGTAAAATGGAATGAACGTGTTCTGGACACTGTTAATTTTACTGCACAGTAACCAGGCACTTCCAAAATACTGTTCTGTCATCTGTAAGGTTCTGTCACTAAGTGGCAGGACCTTCTTTATTTTCTCTTGCGACTTTATTGAGGAGCCACTCTCTCAATTCAAGATTTTCAGTTTCATTTATCATGGTCTCTATAGCCTTTATATCAGCTCGAAAAGTTTCCCAGGTATCAGCTAACTTATCCACTATTTTAGTAAAATTATGATTGGACTCCCGATATATTATACTAATCAATTCCTGTTTTTGTTTACGAAACAGATACTGTCTGAAAGAATTGCATTTATCATGAACGGAAATATCCCTCAACTCATACAAACTTCTGATAATAAGCTGATAATGACGAATACCATAAGATATATCATCAAATTCCAACTGTTGTAACTTGTATAACACATCATTATGCTCTCCTTGTGCATACAAAAGCTGGGCATCATACAAAGTGGTAATGTTCTCTTTTTTATCGCCAGAACTAGGCAAATTAGCAGCATACTCTTCAATAAAACTCTTCGTCCATTTATATTCTACCTCAGAAGCCCCCAGAGATACTATGTTATTAAAATGTTCTATAGCAAAGTAGCCATTATCAATAAATAATTCTTTTCGGATGGCTATTTTATATAAATCCAACATTTCTTTACGTGGATGATTTCCTGAAGCAATAGATGAAATATTTATAAGTAACCCCATTAAATCACTAGCTTCCTGCTTCGTGATACCATCCAGGATTTTCAATGCATCTTCTTTAATGATCGGATATAACTTATACTCCTGACTCTTAAAAATTCTTCGAATCATAGAATATATTTTCATCAGAATATTTTCCTCAACTGAATCTGACGATAATTTTACTACAAAATCACCGGAAAGTAATCCTCCAAAAGAAGTTCCTCTAAGGCGTTCCCATGCTGTAGCTTCACATTCATAGCGCAATTTTGTCATAATATAATGTGCATCTATATTATTCATCAAACTACTCAGGTACAACTCCGCTCCTTTACGTGAATACTTGGACGTCTCTGAATGATAATAGATCATTCGATTGAGCTGCAATTGCTGGAAGTGATTATTCATATCTTTTAGCGGCATGTCTTCCAGACTTTCCAGCATAGAACTGGCATAACGAAAGAAAAACTTATCTCCTCTTCTTCTGTCAAGTGACTTAATGAGCATAGTTTTATACTCTACAGGATTGTCTTCTGTTTCTTTCCAGACAAAATATTTTTCTATTAGCATGGTCAAGTCAGACATGAGTTCGCGCATCTTCCAATCTTCAAATACTTCCCCTCTAGGAAATACTTTTTTAAAAACCACTTCTTTATCCAGCTTAATACTGCTAAGGTCGTTCTTAAATTTCCTGATATAATTAAACAGCTTAAGGATTCGCTCGTTTCGATTAAAGAAAGGGCTTTTCAAAAAGATGGCAAATTCACGGTATTCTGACTCCTTAAGTACCTTAAAATGATGTATCAACTTGGTATTTTGCATTTTAAAGAGCTTTTTTTATGTTTTTTCTACTACATTTTTAAAGACTAAAATACACTTTAAAAAACTAAAAATCAAACAATTACAGCAATAATATTTCATATTTTACAACAATAAAAGCACTACAAATTGTTTATTTTGTAGCTACCTTGCAAGTAAATTATGTACTACATTTGTAATTGTAAGAGCGATTGAAGAAGTTCAATACAAAACACAAATTAAATTAAATTCCTATAATAAAAAAACAATTGTTTTAAGTTGATAAAAATAAAGCATTTTTAGCTACAACCAATAAACAATTAAAATACTTTAAACCAACAACTTAACTTGTTTTTAAATAGAAATTTAACTAAAAAAAATACTACAGTTTATCGAATTTGAAATTTGGGTTACAAAAAAAATCTCGTAAAATTGTATTGTGAAAAGGAAGTTAGGTAGAAGAAATGAAGAAAAAGAAAGTACAAAACTTCCACCCTCACAAAAAAAGATATTTTAGTGTAGAGCAAAGGCTTTGCACTTTCATGATTCTTGTCACATTTTAGGTTAGGGGAAGGTGCTGCTGACGCCCGTTAGCGGTGCCTTTTTTAAAAACCTTTTAAGAATAACATTGTCGTAAGAAAAACAAATTGTACATAAACAGTGGGGTCTAGAACGCTAAGATTTAATCAAATTAAGTCAGAACGAAAACAAGAAGGACTCTAACTCAAAAAGAGAAAAACAACAAGCAAGCGGTTAAAGACACCTTTGTATTTCTCACTGTGAAAATCCGTTCGGAAGACTGGGACCTTCCGGCGGATTTTTTTATTGTATTGTGTATACGCAACCTAATCTATAAAAGTTTCATTTTTTGGTTTTTTTTTATAATTTTTTCTATAATTTAACTTTTTCCCATGTTTCAAAGCTCCTTTTTGAACCAATTTACCAATAAATCACGTTGCTCCTGACTCAACCAAGCTTCTTTGTGCATCACCATATAAGTCAGCATTGGCATTTCTTTTCCTTCTACAACTTCAACAATTTCTTCCATTTTGTATTTGGCTTTATCTGGCGAATAATTTGCAAATTCTGAAAAATTCAAATGCTCTCGCCCTCCATTTATATGACCTTTCAACCACCAGGAAACAGGCGCTACATTACTATACCAGGGGTAGGCTGTCTTGTGTGAATGACAATCGTAACAAGCTGTTTTCAGTATAGAAGCTATTTCGGCAGGTGGTTTTTTACTGGCGATAAAATCTAGTGACGCATCTGCTGGCGGGTTGGTTTTGTCTATTCTTACAAATTGAGCAACGATAAAGGCAGCCAATAAGCCCAACAAAATTTTTCTTCGTCTTGTCATGGTAATTCCTATTTACCCAAAAATAGACTTTATTCTGATATATTTTATAGCTTTTCGGGCTAGCGCTTGTTTAATTCGTAGGCTGACCATAATTTGTCCGACTAAAACGCCTGACTACACTAGTTCCCCGACTGATTTTCACTTTGAATAAATTATCAAAATCTGTTTCAGAAATGGTGACACCTTGAGAACTACGCATCAGGCTATCTATAATAACGGGTATGGTATTGCTATGCCCTACTACCAATACATTGGCATTATTGATAGCTTTTAGTTGTTGTACTAATTGATCAGTTTGATTAGCATATATCATGATAGGCTCAATACCTAATTCAACTGACAAAGGTTCTGCTGTTTGTTGAGTTCGTTGATAATTGGTTACGAAAATACGAGTAATGTCTTTGCTGCTCAGGCTATCGCGTAAGGCTTCTGCTCTCGCCAAACCCGCAGCAGTTAATTGAGGATCAGTACCACTCCCCTTCTCTGCATGGCGTACCAGATAAAAACTGGCCGAACAGGAAGATAGTAGAGAAATAATACAACATAAAAATACAGGATAAATGAATTGCTTTAGCATGATTGTTTATTTTAAACGAAAAAAGACATAAGTCATCCCGAATTTTAAAAGTGTTAAAATTCGGGATGACTTATGTATATATCCGTTCAATAAACGAAAAGTCACCCTATCGGGAAACCACTATTTTACCTGCTGCACGCTGATCCAGATACACAAAGTAAATACCCTGTACCCAACTTTCTGTCGAAATATTCAAGTAATCAGCTCCATTATTAGAATCAATATATATTAATTCGCCTAGCATATTGTATACCTCAACATTTTCAGCTTCTACCTCATTCAAATCGATTCTTACCTGATCATTTGCCGGATTAGGAAAAATACTTACTTCATTGATAACAGAAACGTTCTGATTAGAAACAAAGCAAATATCCAGCGGTGCCGGATCAAGCTCTATGTAACCTTGTGGCGTAAGGTCACGTCCGTCAAAAGCCGGATAATCTTCCAGATAACGCGTCATACGAAACTGTAGATTATTATTAATTGCCAGCGTGCTTCCCTGCGAAACAACCACCCCTCCGATCATTGGATTCACATATTCCCAGACAATATCTTCATCGGGTGTGATCTCGTAAGAATAACCAAAACGTCCGACAGCGATTAAGGTATTTCCATTGACCAGTCTTTGTACACTGGATAAACCCGTAGACCACATATCTTGCGGCACAGGGCGCGTATACGACCAGTCAAAATCAGTAGGCAGAAAAGTTCCGCCAGACATCAGATAGCTGTCACTATAAAAATCATAATCTGGACGCAACAGGTGTACAGAAGAAAAATCTTCCCCTACACGATTATTAAATATAGCAATTTTGCCGAAGTCAGGATGTCCAAGCGGTACATCTACCCAATGCGCATCATGCTGGTAGTATAGTTTCTGATCTGTACTATCACCAGCACCATAAGTCTCAGGATTTCCCCAGCGGAACATCAGGTCGCCCTGAGGGCCGGCAGCCTGCGCAGTGGTTGTATTGTGATTAATGATCCAAAATTCATTAAAGGTAGGGACATTCAATATCAGATGATCCAAAAACGGATTATAAGCAAGCGCATTAGAATGCATCCAGTCAGCCGGGCCACCTGCATAGTTAATATCTATTAACTCAGGATGATCAGCAACAACACCATAATTATCTTTTGTCGGATCGTAATCCTGAATCAAATGATCCCAGGCATGCCATTCCCAGACAATGCTTCCGCCACCTGCTCCATCAGGTTCTACTTCTACGATATAATCCGGCCACAATTCTCCATCGGCCAGTTGGCTTGTATCACGTCCTGCCTGAATAGATTCAGCTTCAGTCTTCAATTCCCAGGCGATTATAAATACTCCTCCTGTATTGGTATTCAAGGCAATATCATGGTGCATACGCTTCAGAGAATCATTGATCGTATATTCCCAGAGTAGATTATTATCCCAATCACGTACTTCCAGTTTTTCTCCGCCACCACCAGCATGAATGTAGGCATTCGAGGCTGAACCATTGCCTTTACAAACATATAAGTCGCCATTAGTATCGAGATATACACCATTGCCTGGCTTGAAACTATCTTCTTCCCAAACATGAACGATTTGCCCGCAATTATCCAGCAAATAAGCATTGCCCTGATTATGTGGGTAATGCAAATTATAGCCAGGTGTAGCCCCCATTGCATCATAAGACAGCAATCCTACGGTGTTTTGAGCTTCTAAAAAACTAAGCCATAAAAAGCTTAACATTAAGGTAGAAAGTAATTGTTTTTTCATAGTAAATTCGTTTACACTCAGTCAAATCAGTTGACCAATTTAACCAGTTTTTTAGTTGATATAAGTTGATGATTTTTATTATAAAATTGTATTAAATACATGCCTTTTTGCAAATAGCTAATCTCTACTCTTTTAGAATATTCAAGGCTGATATTGTCTGACATCTGTTTTCCGCTAATCGAGTTAATACGGATATAGTCCAGCTTATCATTATTTGAATCAATTTCAATGAAAGTAGCAGCAGGATTTGGATAAAAATTAATCCCTATTTGCTTTTCTGGCTCTTCTACCGAAGTCAAGACATCATATATTTCACAGTCTGAAGGAAGTGGATCAAGTTCAAGCAAATCACCGGGCATCAATTCTATACCATCAAAAGCAGGGTAATCGGGTGCATAACGATAAGCCCTAAAAACAGCGTTTTGCCCAAAAGGGCTTGAACCCTGGCTGACTGGCCCTGCAAAAGTAACAGGATTGACATAGCGCCATAAAGTATTTCCATCTATGTCTACTTCAAAAAATTCCCCATTTGCTCCTGAGCAGATCAAGGTATTTCCGTTTGACAGGCGTTGTGCACCAGATATATAACTAGAGTAAAAACTAGCAGGCACATCAGCAACATAAGTCCAATCCAGGTCTTCAGGCCCATAAGCATCATTTGTTAAGGTATACGTCCCGTCAGCTTCCAAAGGCGGAACAATAACATCTATAGAAGAATAACTTCCTCCTGGTCTGCCTGTACCATTATTGAAGATCATAATATTCCCTACTCCCGTGCTTCCCTCTGTTATCCAGTGGCTATCATGCTGCGCAAAAAATTTACGGTCTGCCGACGTACCTCGGTCATAAGCCTCAGGGTTGCCCCAACGATATAAAATATCTCCACCTTTACCTGAATTTCCACCTGTATGTCCGGCTGCCTCAGCCGTTGTCGTACTATGGTCAATGATCCAAAGTTCATTGAAATTTCTGGAATTAATGATAATTTGGTCAAGTACAGGGTTATAATCTACAGAATTACAATGTTGCCAGTCTGGATCACCGCTTCCTGCTCCCGGACTACCTCCACTTTGGAAATAATTCAGATTAACCAATTCTGGGTGATCCGCTATTATACCATAATTAGTTTTTGTCGAATCAAAATCCTGAATCAAATGATCCCAAAGGTGCCACTCCCATACTATATTAGCATCATTAGTACCGAAAGGTTCCAATTCTACTACATGAGTCGGCCATACTTCGTCATTTAGAAAGGCTGGATTTCGTCCTGCTGCTATCGCTTCTGAAGCCGAGCGATATTCCCAGGCCAATACCAGAATATTCCCATTTGGTAAATACTCCAGATCATGATGGCTATGATAAGTGGACGAAGCATATTCATAAGACCAAAGCAGATTATTACCCCAATCATATATTTCCAGTCGTCCTCCGGTTCCTCCTCCATTAAAAACGGGACTTCCAATCCGGCAAGCACGAAGCAGGTTCCCATTTTCCAATAAATAAGCCAACTCTCCCGGACGATAATCACTCTCCCAACTATTGACCACACGACCACAATTATCTATAAGATAGGTGTTCGTAGAACTCAATGGACTGAATAAGGTATATCCATTAAATGCCAGACTGTCATTTTCAAATAGACCAACAGTTTGTTGGCTGTAAGCAAAATTTAATACCGATGAGAGAAGGAAAGTGAATAATATTTTTCTCATTATGTCCATAAATTTGAGTTTCAAAATTACAACTTTTTAGTTGACAATTCTTCGTATTATACGATTCATCTTCTATTATCATCCCTGATTATGAAACAAACATGTTAATTTTAACGTATTAGAAATACAGGTTCCTATTACTCCATTTTTAAAATGAACTTAAATCATATTTGATTTATTTGCTTACATTTAATACATTTGTCCTGAAAATGCTATTACTGAACCCATATACAATCTGAATGGATAGCTTAACAATGTGCAAGATACTTTCAAAGCTTTAAAAACACGCTTCACTATGGTTGTTATCACTAGAGTAATAAACGAAGATATGGAGAAAATGAGGCTTCACCGTTTGGAACACCTTTATAAACTATTCAAAGGAAAGAGCAAATACGTATTGGAAATGACTGACATTTTTCTAGAGCAAGTACCTCCTGCTCTGGAAAAGATTACTCAGCATATTGAAGAAGAGAACAGAAAAGGTCTGCACTATGAAGCCCATAC
>JAHDFX010000261.1 GCA_020627965.1 Saprospiraceae bacterium
ATACAGGAATAACTAATCTGAAAATATTCGAGAATCCAAACCTTTCTATCTGTGGATTGTCCAATATCTGCAACTATTTGAATAATGGAGGAGCTTATGAAATATATGATAATGCAATTAACTGCAATACAGATACAGAAATACTCAGTACTTGTATTACAACTGTAAGCCAATCAGACGATTTTTCCAGAATCTCTATTATACCTAATCCCAATACGGGACGATTTGAAATTTCCGGCATTGCCGAAGGCGATTATACTATACTAAATACAACCGGACAAATCATACAAGCCGGCCAACTGAGCAATAATTTGTCTATTGATATTTCGGATATGCTGCGAGGAGTTTATTTTATTTCTATCCGTATAGATGAACAGATTTTAGTGAAGCGAGTAGTGAAGTTGTAAAAGTATTTTAAGAAATAATGTGAATGATCTATTATGAGTTATACCCTTCTGAAGCTTCACAAATTATTTACACAACCTTTTATTTATTAAATAATATAAAAAGTCTTAATTTGGTGGTACGACTTAATTTATAAATCGTTTTCACTATGAGAAATCTCTTTCTGACCTTATGTTCAGTATTATTAGTAACTTATACATTAACCGGGCAAGTCATTTCCAATGATACTGTTACTACCTGTACGGGTACACTATATGATACTGGAGGACCCGCAGGACAATACGGAGCCTTTGAAGCCTTTCAGTACTCTATTTGTCCAAGTGATCCCCACGGGTGTATCTCTATCAATTTATTAAGCTATGATACAGAGCCTATCTTTGACAACCTGACGATTTATGATGGCCCTGATATTGGTTCACCCGTTGTGGCAGCCTTCAATGGAGCTTCCACAATGCCAGAGTTTTATAATATCCCAACAACAGGTTGTGTAACTATTGGATTTAATTCAGATGGAGGCGTATTTGGGGATGGCTTTGAACTCGAATGGTTCTGTTCGCCAGGCGGCTGTCCCACTCCTCCACCTGATTTTCAGACCTGCTCAGGTACTTTCTATGATTCAGGTGGACCAAATGGAGATTATTCTAATGGTGAAGATATTACCACCATTATCTGCCCGGATGCCGATAGCATTGGATATTGTGTAACCTTAAATTTTACAGAATTTGATGTCGAAACTGGCTTTGAACAATTAACCATTTATGATGGACCAACAGACGCATCACCCCAGATCGGTGCTTATACAGGTACTGGTTCGCCTGGCGTGATAACAGCTACGGATAGCTGCCTTACAGTTGTATTTACCTCTGATGGAAGTGTTACAAATCCCGGCTGGGCTGCGGGTATAGTTTGTGCCCCTTGTGGTGCTCCGCCACCATGTCTTGGTACAACTCCAACCTGCCCCTTACCCGATGCTTGCGATATTGCCTGTGACCTGGGAACCATGCCTTCCCCTTCGCCTTGCCCCGGAGCTATTCCTGCAACTCAGACATTTTGTGTAGACAATATCGGAGCTTCTCCTGCTATGCCTTTTATTACTCAGGCGACTTGTCTTGATGGAAATGATATGCCTAATCCGGCTGCTGATGTCTGGTACTCCTTTACAGCTTCTTCCAATGAAGTAACCATAGACATATTGAGTTTCCTTAATGCTGCTAGTGTAGCCCTCTACGAAGGCTCAAATTGCGGCGCATTGACACCGCTGGTTTGTGATAATAGTACAAATGGAGGCGTCAGTATTTTTGCCACAGGTATTCAGCCAGGCGACACTTATTATATTCAAATTTCAGGTGAAGATGCCAATGATCAGGGAGAGATAACGATGGACATTACCACGTCTACCGATTGTTATGTCCCTATTATATTCAATTTATCTTGTCCAGATACTTTCTACGATTCAGGCGGACCAGCAGGCGATTATTCTAATGGTGAAAATACACTAACACAAATTTGCCCAGATCCAGATAGTGTCAATCAATGTGTAGTTCTCAATTTCACTTCATTTGATGTTGAAAATAACTTTGAACAACTAACAATCTATGATGGGCCCGACCAAAATTCTCCTATAATTGGTATTTATACTGGTACAACCTCTCCCGGAACGATTATCGCAGGTGGAGGTTGTCTGACGGTCTTATTTACTTCAGATGGTAGTGTAACTAATCCTGGTTGGGCAGCTGATGTGATCTGTGTAGAATGTGGAACCATACCACCTTGTATCGGAACAACGCCAACCTGTGCCACATTACCCGATGCCTGCCCGACTGCCTGTGATCTGGGAACACTCAATGCACCTACACCTTGCCCAGGCTCATCGCCAGCACAGCAAACATTTTGTATTGATAATATTGGAGCAACAGCAGAATTACCTTATAGCGCACAGTTAGCTTGTGATGATGGTAATCCTATGCCAAACCCCTCAGCCGATGTCTGGTACTCTTTCACAGCATCTTCTAATGAAATTACTATCGATATTCAGTCAGAGTTAAATGCTGCCAGTGTCGGCTTATATCAAGGAACAGGCTGCACAGCTTTACAACCATTGGGCTGTAATAATAGTACAAATGGTAATGTCAGTCTGTTTGTCCCAGGTATCCAGTCCGGTTCTACTTATTATGTTCAAATATCAGGAGAAGACGAAAATGACCAGGGGGAAATAAATTTAATTATTGAAAGCTCTAATAATTGTGATTTCTGCCTGATTAGTGCCAGCTTGATTGCAAGCCCTACACCTAATAATGGCACCTATGGACCTAACCAAACAGTAACTTTCTGCTTCACAGTAACAGAGTGGAGCCAATTTGCAGCTAACTGGTTCCATGCAGTCGTACCAGAAATCGGTACAGGCTGGGATATAAATACATTAAACCCAACAGTTATACCGCCTTCCTGCGACGGAAATGGCACATGGCTGTGGCAACAAGATATTACAGGAACGAATACCTCAAGTGCCAATGTGGGAACAGTTGGTCCTGGTTTTGTTTACGATTCCGGCTCTGGTGGGCCACTAGACGGGAATGGAGAAAATAATTTTGGTGATAACTGTTCCGGTGCTGTCAACTGGGAATTCTGCTGGGAAATCACGACCAATGATTGTCCACCCGGTATGAATGGTGAAACCCTCAATGTAGAAGTAGAATCCTATGGAGATAGTGAAACAGGCTCATGGGGGGGGGCTGGTTGTGAAAATGATCTTACGTATACGAATGTAGCCACTTTACTTTGCTGTGTCCCACCAACAGTAAGTGTGGATGTGCCTGCACCTGATTGTGATGGAAATGGAGGGAACTCAATTACATTAGATGTCGTAGGGGCAACACCACCTTATACCTACACCTGGAGCGATGCTAATATTGGTAATATACCGAATCCAACCGGACTTACAGGAGGTTTATACTCGGTGACCATTGAAGATGCACAAGGCTGCGGAGTGACTGAAACTATACAAGTACTGGGCTCCGGTACGCCCTTCGATGTAGAAATTACAACACCAGATGATACGATCTGTCTGGGAGAAAGTATAACGATCACTGCTACAGGTGCAAGCGATTATCTCTGGGAACCAGATGGACAAACGACACCAGGTATAACAGTAAGCCCAACCATGACAACGACTTATATTGTCAATGGAAGTTCTATCGCAGGTGGAGGCGGTTCAGGTGGCAACCTCATAGAAAATGGAGATTTTGAGATGGGTAATACAGGCTTTACTAGTGATTACGCTTCTACAGGAGCCTTTACACAAGGAGAATACCTGATTGTCGATAATGCTCAAAACTGGAACCCTAATTATGCCCCATGTGTAGATCATACCACAGGACTAGGAAATATGATGGCAGTAGATGGAGCAGTAATAGCCGGACAAAATGTTTGGTGCCAAACAGTTCCCGTGATGATGAATACAGACTATGATTTCTCCGCCTGGCTACAGAGTACTTACTTTTCTAGTCCTGCTAATATAGAGTTAACTATTAATGGTGTGACAGTTGGTGCAGGTTTTCCATTAACTACAATTACTTGCGATTGGGCAGAATATACGGAAACATGGAACTCAGGTACCAGCACGACCGCAGAAATATGCTTACTATCAACCAGTACAGCAGGTTTGGGCAATGATTTTGCCTTAGATGATATTTCATTCACAGGACCTTCAGGAGTTCTTTGCGAAGATTCAGATACGATTACCATATTTGTATCACAAGTATCTGCTCAAATCATAGCCCAGACAGACGATGGCTGTAACCCGGGCTGTGATGGCTCGATCACAGTAGAGGTCAGCGATCCTGTTGGTGCTGCAACTTATCAGTGGGATGATCCTGCCCAGCAAACTACTGCTACAGCTACAGGTCTATGCGCAGGTACATACAATGTTACAGTAACAGACGATGCAGGCTGTACAGCAGTTGCGCAGACAACAATTGCAGGTGTTCAGGCACCAACGGTATCCGTTCAGGTATCAAGTACAACCTGTGGTGAAGATAACGGAGCTATTGTCATTGTTGCTAATGGCGGTGTTCCTCCTTATCAGTACAGTATTGATGGAGGCACTACTTTTGGGGCTAATGACACTTATACTTTCTTAGCAGCAGGTACATATAATATTGTAGTGGAAGATGCTAGTGGATGTCAGGCGGCTACTGTAGCTAATGTATTGCCATCCAATACGCCATCGATCAATACAGCAGGTACGATTGATACTTCCTGTGGTGAAGATAACGGAACCATTTATATCAGTGTAACTGGTGGAGTACCCAATTATCAATACAGTATTGATGGCGGAGCGACTTTCCAAAATACCAGTGCCTTCCCTAATCTTGCTCCCGGTACTTACGATATAATTGTAGAAGATGCCATTGGTTGTACAGATGAAGCACAGGTAATTATAGCGCCATCTACACCACCACAAATAGACTTTGCCGATTTGGATGATCCAAGTTCTTGCGGAAGCTTTGATGGTGCTATTGAGATATTTGCCAGTGGCGGAACACCTCCATTACAATACAGTAATAATAATGGCATGGCTTATCAGCCTTCACCTGTCTTCACAGGGCTTGGCGCCAATACGTATAATTTAGTCGTTATGGATGCCGCCGGTTGTTACGACACATTAATTGTTGATCTAATTGATCCAATGGCACCTGTCATTGATACAGTATTGACGGTAAACCCAATGTGTGGAGAAGAAGACGGCTTTATCGAAATTCTGCTTGAAAGCGGTACTGGTAATCCAAATTTTGAATACAGTATTGATAATGGTGTCACCTTCCAGGGTTCCAATACATTTGCCGATTTGCCAGATGGTATTTATGAAATTATAGTAGAAGACTTCTTTGGATGTAGAGTTACAGCACAGGTAGAACTCTTCCAGGCAGGCGGGCCTATTATTACCAGTATGGATATCAGCAATGCGACCTGTGGAGACGATAATGCTATCATTACCGTTTCTGCCGCAGGCGGTACTATGCCTTATGAATACAGTATTGATGGAGTTAATTATCAGACAGGAGCAACATTTACCAATATAGCGCCTGGACAATACACATTAATTGTAAGAGATGCGGCAGGCTGTGAAGTTGAAGATATTGCGATCATTACCACAGACGGAGAGGTCATTATTAGTGTAACGACTACCGACCCTTCAGCCTGTAATGTATTAGATGGTTCTATTTTAATCAATGCCAATGGAGGGACACCGCCTTACGAATTTAGTATCAATAATGGTATGAGTTATCAGAATTCCGGTTTCTTTGATGGCTTATCGCCAAATACGTTCAATGTAGTTGTTCAGGATGTCAATGGTTGTCTGGCAACGACTATAGTTGACCTGAATGCTTTCAATGAGCCGATTATTGATACTATAGATATTACAGATGCCAAGTGTAGTGAAGATGATGGTGTGATAGATATTGCTGTCAGTGGCGGAACGCCAAATTATGAATACAGTATTGACGGAGGCATGACCTTCCAGGGAATAGGGCTGTTTGATAGTTTAGCGGCTGGTATTTATGATATTGTAGTAACCGATTTTAATGGCTGTCAGGTAACCGATCAGGCTATTATTAATGGAGCTGATGCACCTGAAATTACAGGAATTACTGCCAAAGACCCGCTTTGTGGCGATATGGACGGTTCTATCATTATTACGGCGCTTGGCGGAACACCAGCGCTTAACTATAGTATAGACGGAGGTGCTACTTTCCAAAACAACTCTACATTCATAGGTCTTGGAGCTGGTATTTATGATATAGTACTACAGGATGCTGCTGGTTGTGAAGCCTTTGAACAAGTTATACTTACTGATGCAGGCGCCTTAGTAATTGATAATATTGATACAGAAGAATCCTTGTGTGATGGAGGAAACGGAGAAGTTACGATCACAGTAAGCGGAGGTACAATGCCATATCAGTACAGTGTGGATAATGGTCAAAATTTCCAAAGTGGCAATGTATTCGCTGGCTTGGTTCCTGATGTGTATAATGTATTGATAGAAGATGCCAATGGTTGTCAGGCAAGCCAACAGCTTACCCTGATCTCAGCAGGTGTACCTGAATTAGACAGTATTGCTCTGACACCAACCTCCTGTGGAGAAACAGACGGTGTTTTAGAATTATTTGTTATCGGAGGTACGCCAGCCTACCAATACAGCATAGATGGAGGCAGTTCCTATCAGGCAGATAATCTGTTTGAAAATCTGGCTTCAGGTACTTACGATATTGTTGTAGAAGATTTCAATGGCTGCCAGGTGATGGAACAGGTAGAAATTTTTCCAACAATGGCGGCTGTGCCAATGATTATAGCAGATGGGCCGACTAGTTTCTGTTTCTACGAATCAGTTAATCTCTATGCAGGAGAGTTTGAATCATACTTATGGTCAACAGGTGATACTACCTCCACGATCAATACCAGCCTGGGAGGAACTTATCTGGTTACCGTGACAGATGCACAGGGCTGTACAGGTGTAGCGCAGCAAATGCTGAATGTAGTACCGCCTTATACCGTATTAGCAGGCGACGATCAGACTATCGAAATAGGGGATAGCTACGATGTA
This sequence comes from Saprospiraceae bacterium, assembly GCA_020627965.1. Classification (GTDB taxonomy): domain Bacteria; phylum Bacteroidota; class Bacteroidia; order Chitinophagales; family Saprospiraceae; genus JAHDEO01. The sequence continues at coordinate 7,010 of JAHDFX010000261.1, forward strand.
AATGTAGAGTTCCCAAACCCGGATATTACTTATACCTGGGAAGGCAGCGATGGTTCTAGCTTTACAGGGAGTAGTTTTAGTGCAGAAGGGCTTGAAGCTGGTACGATAACATACATAGTTACAGCTTCGCAAAATGGCTGTGAAGTTACAGATGAAGTCGTTATTATCATTGTAGATAGCAGTACCTGGAGTATTCCAAATGCTTTCTCACCCAATGATGATGGACTTAATGATACATTCGGGCCAATTACAGGCGGCACTATACAGGTCACGACCTTCAAAATATTTAACCGCTGGGGCGAAAAAGTACATGATGATCCTAATAGTCGTTGGGATGGATCTTTCAGAGGAAGTAAGCAAGTATCAGATGTATACATTTACATGATTTTACTAACTACTTTTGAAGGTGAAACAGTCGAACTAACAGGTGATGTTATGCTAATGAAATAAA
>JAHDFX010000025.1 GCA_020627965.1 Saprospiraceae bacterium
TACACCTTTCAATAGCTTCTTCTTTTTCTTTAATTTTGCCTTCGATTTTGCCTTCGATTTTGCCTTCGATTTTGCCTTCTGCTCTAGCTGTATCTACTACATTTTTAATATCTCTGTAAGTTTTTAAACTTTCCTCGTATTCTTTTCTCTCCTCTTCTGTAAATCCGGCTATTGCTGCAACTTCAAACAGTTTTTTGAACACTCTTTCCTGTAATTCCTTAGGCCTGTCTTGTAGCTTTTGCAAATGAGTAAAAACATATAACCATTTGTCAAAGTGTGTTGTCAGCTCTGATTCTGCCTTTTTGAACTTGGGCAACTCTATATAAATGAACTTTAATTTGTCGTAAAACACCTGGCACTTTTGATCTTTTAACTCGATGACATGCAACAGGTCTTTATCCTCCTTATGCTCATCAAATTCAAAATCTAAAATTCCTATAGAAAATACTGGGTCTAACTGATAATCCCAATCTCCCTTTTTCGCCTGTTCCTGAATCGGGAAAGAGGAATAAAATACACTTCTGTCTTTGAAATAATTTTGCTTGGCTTTCTGCATCTCAACGATAAATCGTTCATCATTTTCTCCGATACAATAGATATCAAAGACTGCTTTCCTGTCAATTTCGTACTTCCCGAAATGCTCATTAGTCGAATAAGTAAGGTCTTTTATTTTTCGATTTGGTAGGATTTCATTCAAAAAATCAATCAATAGGTCTTTATTCGGCTCAGTACCAAATAATTTTTTGAACCCAAAATCGGTCAAAGGATTGATATATTTTTCTTCTGTATTTTTCATAAATTTTGCTATTGTCCTTACTACGCTAACAAAATTAAGGGTTTTTCTGTTTTATCGCTCGGTTTTCTTGTTTTTATTGGTGGAAGTGAACAACTGGATACACGCACCAAAGCAAAGGTGCATATATATTTCATATCAACAAAGATATAGAATTCCAAATGATTACTTATTACTGATTTTCAGTGAAAAACAAATTAACAAACATCGTATTTAAATATACACCAAGTTCTTTTAAGTGTTTAAAGTGGCTAAGTAAGCACTTAAAGTAGATAATTAGATTCGATTTTTTACTTCTGCGGCGTACCTGCACCTACCGTAGCTTCTCTAAACCATACTTCTGTGTAACAGCCATTTTCATATTGCTTCGCAATATCACCACCGTAAGTTTCCGCACCTGCACACCAAACCATATTTTTTTCAGGATCTTTTCCATTAGTTTGGTTATAAGCACCTTGTTTGAAATAAATCAACTCTCCTTTATAGGCTATTGCTCGTTCTGTACCATCTTGTCCTATAGGCGCAAATATTTTCATTACCTGCGCTGGTCTATCTGATGGTTTGACATATTCAGATGCGATAAGGTTTTTAGTAAATGTTTTCGTTTCATGCCCATCACTTTTGAAGGTGAGATACATGATGCCTTTGTATACATTCACTTCATAACTAAATTCTTCCCCCAATTCTATACCGTCGGCAGGTTCTGGAGGATAATCATCTTTGCTTGTTCCAATGACAGACATATCATGCCCCCAAACAGCGCTGGAATAATCCCACCTTTTTGAATTATCGCCTTCAGTATTGATTTCATAATTCCAAAAAACGGAACCTTTAGTATGTCCAGGAAATTTCTTATAAAATATCTTTAAAGGTTCATTTTCATGTCCTTCTCCACTATGAATTTGCCCAATCACTGTTGAGTAAGACGCTGCTACTCTGGCATCGCCGGAAGTAGAAACTTGCATAACCCTACAAGTGCCTGTTAGTTTACCTCCTTGTTCTGGCGTCCACTGTCTTTTTTCGTGTAATTCGGTTCTTGTATTGCTCGAGTTTTTTGAAGTGACTCCGGAGTTTGGCGTTTTATAGACCACCCAACGCCTGGTACCGTCAATGACCGTATAGAAAAAATCTTTGTGCTCAAAGTCAACGAGATTTTCTACATTTGTTCCGTCTCCCATCAGCATTTTAAATTTATCCATAAAAGGAATTACCTCACTAGGGTAGACTGTTTTTTTACTTAAGCCATCATTTGCCTGGAAATAACCTGCATTAGATATGGCATCGTTACTGACTTCTATGCTTGCTGATTTAAACCAAACTTCAGCGTAGTTGCCATCTGCATATTGTTTTTGAATATCTCCGCCGTGGGTTTCAGCACCAGAACACCAGACTTTATTGACTGCCGGGTCTTTTCCATTAGTTTGATTATAAGAACCAAGTTTGAAAAACAGTCCCTCATCAGCATAGGCATTTGCACGTTCCACACCATCCTGACCTATGGGTACAAATATTTTTTTGACTTGTTCCGGCATGTCTGAGCGTTCTGCATATTCAGAGGAGATGAGATTTTTAGTAAATGTTTTGGTCTCGTGTCCTTTACTCGTGAATGTGAGGTACATCACTCCCTTCTTCACTTCTACTTCATAACTCAGCTCTTCCCCCAAAGCTATACCATCTTTCGGTTCCTCTGGATAAGTATTTTTTGCGGTTCCAAGATCAGAAAAATCGTAGCCCCAGACAGGGTAAGAATAATCCCACCGTCCAGAATTGTCATCGCCAGCTGTATTGATTTCATAATTCCAAAAAACGGAACCTTTAGTATGCCCAGGGAATTTTTTGTAGAATATTTTTAATGGTTCATTCTCATGCCCATCTGCACTATGAATCTGACCAATAACGACTGAGTATGTAGCGGCTACCCTGGCATCTCCTGTAGTTGCTACATTCATTACCTTAAGCGTAGCTGTCAATTTAGCATCGGTCATTGGTGACCATTTTTTCAATTGAGCTAATTCTGTTCTTGTATTGTTTGAAGTACCGTGAGTATTCCCGGCATTAGGTGTCTTGAAAACAACCCAGTCTTTTTTGCCATCATTGGTCGTAAAAAAGAAATCTTTATGATCCAGATTGATTGCCTTTCCAGCATTAGAACCATCTCCTAAAATCAGATTCCACTGATCGAAAAATGATATAACATCACTCGGATAAGCCGCTTTTTGTCCGCTTGCTTTGTCCCCATCTTTAGCTGTATTGGAACAACTGTTGAGTGATAAGAAAATACTAAGGATAAAGAGGGTTGATAATGATATGATGATTTGCTTATTCATTTTTTTATTCTTTGATTTGCATTGCCTAAGTTACAGCTATTTTGGGTAACCTCCCAATAGTCAGGAGTCTAACTTTCTTTGTAGACAAACTCTCATTTTTTACCATAAAAGAGTCAATTTGTGCCGTTTATAATTAGCAAGCTAGTAAAACCGTTTAAAGTTAATTATCTAACTTTGCCAGCCTGAATACATTGTAAACTAAATTTTTGATAATCATTTACTTATTCTTTTGACTGATACAACTATAAAATTCGCCGTTATCGGCTGTGGACATATTGGCAAACGCCATGCCCGCACTATTCGTATTCATCCTGAGGCGGAACTCGTTGCTTTATGCGATATTTTACCAAAAGCGACTTTAGAGCTGGAAGATTTTGACGTTGCTTTTTTTGATAAGCTGGAGACTTTGTTGAATAGCGATATAGATGTGGATGTTATCAGCATTTGTACGCCTAATGATCTACATACGCAACAAAGTATTTTATCTTTAAACGCAGGTAAACATGTCGTTTGTGAAAAACCGATGGGGCTAAGTAAAGCTAATTGTGAGGCTGTCATTCACAAAGCACTCAATGTTGGCAAACAGGTTTTTTGTGTTATGCAAAACCGCTATTCTCCACCGGCAGTGTGGCTGAAAAAATTGGTTAATGAAGAGCATTTAGGCAACATTCATACGGTGCAGATCAATTGTTACTGGAATCGGGATGATCGTTATTATACTAAAAACGGTAAAGCGCATCCCTGGCATGGCAAACTCGAAAAAGATGGCGGACCATTGTTTACTCAATTTTCGCATTATGTAGATTTGATGTATTGGTTATTTGGGGATATTGATGACATTCAGGCACGTTTTGATAATTTTACTCATCAACATTCTACAGAGTTTGAAGATGCTGGTTTTGTCAATTTTCGTTTTATCAATGGTGGAATTGGCAGTTTTAATTACTCTACAGCAACCTGGGGACAGAATATGGAAACCAGCATCACCGTAACAGGAAGCAAAGGCAGTGTACGTATCGGTGGTCAGTATATGGATAAAGTCGAGTATTGCCATATTGATGGCTATGAAATGCCTGAACTTAGCCCAGTCAATCCTGCCAATGATTATGGAACTTATAAAGGCTCTGCCAATAATCATGGTCATGTATTTGCCAATGTAATTGATGTCCTGAAAAACCGAACGACTATTACGACCAATGCTATGGAAGGCATGAAAGTCGTAGAAATGATCGAACGGATGTATGCTTTGCGAGATTAGTTTTTACCAGGATTAAAAGGCAATCCCCAGTTATTTCTGACGGCTAAATAACGGATGATAATCACCACACTCATTGCGATAAGCATATTCCATACTGTGCCTGGCATAATAGCTTCAAAAATCAGGAATACGACTCCGCCCAATAAACAGGCGCTGGCATATATCTCTTTTCTGAAAATAAGTGGGACTTCGTTCGACAAAACATCCCGCATCACACCGCCAAATACTGCTGAAACGATTCCCATCATTACAGCAATAGCGGGAGATAAACCAACACCCAGCGTTTTTTGTAAACCCAGAATAGTAAACAAAGCTATGCCTATGGTATCGAATAAAAACATGCTTTTTCTCAGCTTAGCAATTGTGTTTTGAAAGAAATAACATAGAGGCAAAGCCGTCAGGATGACTAAGAGATAATTTCCGTCTTTCATCCAGCCTACAGGGGTTTCTCCGATGAGCACATCCCGCAAAGTCCCCCCTCCTACTGCAGTGACTAATCCTAAAATAAAAGCTCCAACCAAGTCAAACTTTTTTTCTACCGCAGCCAATACACCGCTTATTGCAAAAACGAGTGTTCCAATTAAATCTATGATGTAGATCAAATTCATCTGGCAAAATTAAACCAGAATCACTATTTTTATCTAGCAATTTGAAACAAAATTTCAAAATACATGTTTATACATTAAATTACATTTTTAATTATGGATAGGAAAAATTTTATCAAGAAAACTATCTTAGGGACAACAGCGACCTTAGCAGGTGTATCTAGTCTTAATGCATCTAAAAAAGAGACAAAAAAAAGCACCTACGACAAGTTGATGGAGCAAGTTGGATTCAATCATTTACCTAATAAGGAAATAAAAGGCATGAAATCAGTATTACACAAAGCCGACAGCAGAGGATTAGCCAATCATGGCTGGTTACAATCGCGTCATTCATTCAGCTTTGCAAATTATCATAATCCCGAACGGATGCATTTTGGTGTATTGCGTGTATTGAATGATGATATAGTAGCGCCAGGGAGAGGTTTTGGTAAGCATCCGCATGATAACATGGAAATTATTTCTATTCCCTTAGAAGGTGATTTGGAACATAAAGACAGCATGGATAATACGGCTGTGATCCGTCAGGGCGACGTGCAGGTAATGAGTGCAGGAACAGGAATTTTCCATAGTGAATTTAATCGTCATAAAGATCAGGCGGTGAAATTTCTTCAAATATGGATGTTTCCTAAGCAACGTAATGTACAGCCTCGTTATGACCAAATCACGTTAAAAAATCAGCATCTAAAGAACCAGTTTCACCAAATTCTTTCTCCAAATGCAGATGATGCTGGTGTATGGGTACATCAAAATGCCTGGTTCCATTTGGGTAATCTGGAAGAAGGTTTTAATGACAATTATACGGTAAAAACTAAAGGTAATGGTGTTTATGCATTCATCATTGAAGGGCAGGTGAAGATCGCCGGGCAGGAACTGGAAGCTAGAGATGGTTTTGGTGTATGGGATACGGAAGAGATCAGTATAGAGGCACATTGCGGAAACGCAAAAGTATTATTGATGGATGTGCCCATGTCTTTGGCTTAGAGGTAATTCATGAATTAACCTATTGTTCTGATTCTTTCGTTTTCTGTATCAATTCATCAATATTGATATCTACCAGCCATTTCTCGTCCTGTTTTACAAACGGAACTTCAAATTTATCCCCATTCGGATCACAACAAAAACGACATTGAGCTACAGTCTCCTGAATAGAGCATTTGATATTCTCTACTGTCATTTCCAATTTGGTATCCACTCCCATCTCTATCATGCTGGCGGTTCGGTAGGCCAAGAAACGTTTGGTACTCTCTGTACCTAACTGACCAGCACGATAATTATCCCCTTCACTCATTAAAGTAATAAACTCACGGGTAATATTTTTTAATTCTTTTTTATCGGCTGAACAAGCAGTCATTAAAAAGATGAGACATAAAAAACCAAGTATCCTTATCATTATGTTGGATTAAGTTCAGGACAAAAATAGAATAATTCGGGTAAGATGGTCTATGAATCAGCTTACTATTTTTGAAGAGGACGGGCAAACCAAAAAATAATTCTGACTTTATCCGGTGTTCCATGGCGTGAAAACCATTCAGGCTCTAAATAAAAATCTTCATCTTCAGGGTTATTTTCAATATAATCTATTAACTCTTCCAGCGTCATCCAGCTCTTGTTGAGTAATTCCAATGATTTGGAAGCCCCTTGGTAATACTCCATAAGTTCCGGCGATATATCAGGCGGTAATCCACGTTCTCCACTAGCTTTAAGCAAAGCATTTACTGTAGATTGGTCGCCCGGAATATAGCGAGATTGAGGGGCATATTCCGGCTCTCCTTTTTTATGATACCTGGGATGTCTGAAACTGGGGTTTTTTAATAATGGCTCAGGTAATACCCAATCTTCATTAATACAGATTTCAATGTATAAATAACCTCTGTCTTTCATGACTTGCTATAATATTATTACTACTTCGTTTTGGATCGAATTAATCAAATAAGTAATCGGACAGAATTAGGTATAAATTAATGAAGAGTAGATTTTTTCAGTAATCAAGGCGCTGAAATGTGAGCTATGCCTTTCCCGATAGCTATCGGGAAGTGAATATTTTAGCAACGCTGAGTACTGGTAAAAAGATGCCTTCATAAATCATAGATAATTCTGTCCGATTACTTGTTGCCTTAAAAATAATATAAATTATTTTTAAGGCAGCCAGTACATTGAATCATTTTTGCATCTTGTTTGTTATTCTCCAAAATAATAAAATGAACTTCACTATTACAGGCTATTCAACGGCTCTATTTTCTACCTGGTATTTTATTGAGGAACTAGGTCTGCTATTCGATGCCGGAGACGGAGTGGTTAGCCATTTATTGCAGAAATCAAGAAAGATCAGGCACATTTTTATTTCTCATCCAGACAGAGATCATTTGACGGGTTTATTGCAGCTGAATCAGCTTAATTCTTATGAAAATTTTCCAACAATATATTACCCTAAAGATAGTGGTTCTTTTCCTGCTTTAGAGCAATTTGCCAAACGTTTTGACCCGCATGTAAGCGGTGGAAAATGGGTAGGCATTGATGATAAGCAGGAAATAGAAATTAAGCCTGGGTTAATTGTTAAAGCAATTAAAAACGGACATCTTCCTCAAGCTGACGGTATTGTAAAAAGTCTGAGTTTTCAATTGATACAATTTAAGCGAAAGCTGAAACCAGAATTTCTGGGACTTCCCGGAGAAGAGATCAAGCAATTGAGAATAGAGCAAGGAACTGATGCTATTACTTATGAAGTACGTGAAAAACTTTTAAGCTATTCGGGAGATACACCGGTGGAAGATCATGAGCGTTGGAAAGACGCTGGTATTCTTATACATGAAGCTACTTTTCTTGATGCCGGGCAAACTTCTGATTATGAAATCAGGGAAAACAAACATAGTACGCTGGAAGAGGTTATGGAAATGGTTGCCAATTCGGAGGTCAAAAAATTGATACTGGGGCATTTTTCTTCTCGCTATTCAGCAGCAGAGATTGATGCAAAAATCAAAGAATTAAAAGAAAAGTATAGTGTCAATATTCCTATATACAGGGTGCTTCCCGGGCAATTTATGCGAAACATATTAGCTTACCACTTCTTATAAGCATGATGATGGTAATATTTCGGACGACTATCCAGGCGTATATGTAACCAATATACGCCAGTACCTTCTGTATTTAACCAAAGCGGTTTTTTACTCAGATTTTGTTTAACGGTTTTCCCTACCATTTGCCAAAACTTATCTTGCTGTTCTTCTGGTGCCTGCCTTGCAAAAGCTATCAAATGAGTATAAGCTGATTTTTCCTGAACTTTAGGGCAAGGAGCAACCAATACAGCATTGCGCCCAAGATTTGGAAATGTGACTACATTATTTTCGATATCATTGAAAAAATAGGACTGGAAAGGGCTTGGATCAGGATCAACCTCTGGCAATATCCAGCTCTCTATTGCCATAAATTCAAAAGCCCTGTCAAAATTGCTTGTATTCACGGGCGGTGTTTCCCAAAAAATAGCTTCAAAAGGTAGATTTGCTATCGTAGCATTAAAAAACGTTCGGAAGTCTGAATCAGATTTTAGTAATTCTATGACTTCTGAATATAGCAGAACCTCATTATCTTGCAACAAAATTACCTTGCATTTGTCTTCTTGTAAATAATCGATATTTGTTGTCCACATAGGTCTTAAATTTACGTATTTAGTATGGCGTACCCCCGACATAAGGAATTGTTATTTACTGTACTCAAACGAGAGCGGTCATTAAAGCTGACAGCCAGTATTATTATGTTATTTGGGGGAGCTGTTTTTATGTGGTTGATGCTCAATTCCGCTTATAATCGTCTAGCTGTTCTTTGTGCATTAGTGAGTATGACATTGTTGATATTTGGTTTTAAATTTTTGTATGATACTATAGATTCCTGGCATCCGCATAATACAACAATTTGGGAAATCATTAAAAATCGCCCAAGAGATATTGTCTGGGTATATACTGAATTGACTGAAACATTGCCTTACGGTGTTAAAGTTACTGGTAAAGGGACTATCTTTTTTAAAATGATTGATCGTAAGGAAATATCTCTCAGCGTACCTGCCAAGTACTTAAAGCCACTTTCTGAATCTCTGAACCCTGTTCTTCCCCATGCAACTTTTGGTTATACCTCAGAACGTGCTCAGTGGTATGTAGCCAGCCCCGATTTCCTTATTCGTTATGGTGAATGAGCGATCCCGAAGGGTGAATATCCAGTGGATATTCAAGCGAATGAACCACTCGTGGATGAGAAAGCTTTGCGATCCCGAAGGGTGAATATCCAGTGGATATTCAAGCGAATGAACCACTCGTGGACGGGAGGCTCTGCGATCCCGAAGAGTAAATATTCTAGCTTTCAGTCTCGAAAGCTTCATTGATTTGCCGGGCAATTTCCTGAAATTCTTCTTGAGTAAACTTTAATTTTGGGTGTGCAAAAGAGAAATCCCGCATGGAATTAAGCGGAATCAAATGAACATGTGCATGAGGTACCTCCAACCCTACAACTGCCACAGAAATACGTAAACATGGAATGACAGACTCTATAGCTTTAGCTACTTTTTTAGCAAAAACATGTAATCCTGCCAATGTCTCATCATCCAGATCAAAGATGTAATCAACCTCTTTTTTCGGAATAACAAGGGTATGTCCTTTTACAACAGGGTTGATGTCCAGAAAAGCCAGATAATTTTCTGATTCAGCTACTTTGTAACAAGGTATTTCACCATTAACGATTCGAGTAAATATGCTAGCCATAATATTAAAAGCATAAAAAAGGGGTTTACCTATTTCTGTTCTTAGATAGACATGGAAATATCCATAATCTCAAAACTCATTTTAGCCCGGGGTGTAATCACTTCTGTTACATCTCCTATTTTTTTTCCTAGTAAACTGCTTCCAATAGGTGATGTTACTGATATTTTTTTAGCAGCAATATTAGCTTCTGCTTCTGAAACCAGTGTATATGTATACTCTTTATTATTTTTGACATTTTTGATTTTCACTGTAGCCAGTACACGTACCTGTGAAGTATCCAGATCTTCAGGTTTAAGGATACGGGCATTCACCAGAACTTTGCTCATTTCATTGATCTTCAATTCCAGTAAGCCTTGTGCATCTTTAGCTGCATCGTATTCTGCATTTTCTGATAAATCACCTTTTTCTCTGGCTTCTGCAATAGCTTTGGATGCTTCTGCTCTTCCCTCTGATTTCAAATATTCTAGTTCTTCAATAATCTTATCGTAACCTTCTTGTGTCAAATAGTTGTATCCCATTTTATTTATTTTTTAAATCGTAAGTAAGAAAAAAACACCGATTTGATGGCAATTATTTCTTAACTATTTTTAGACATCAAACGGTCAGATTCTCAGGAAATCTGACCGTTTGTCAACATTTATTAAAAAGAGAAGAACGTCTCTTTTTGGTGGAGACGTTCTTCTCTTATAAGCAAATTTACAAAAAAAAATTATATCATGTCAAGTCTGTCAAGACTTTTAATGCTAATTTATATGGCCAGGCGGATACCAATAGCATGCGTACCGTTGAACGGATTCGTTGCTTTATAGGAATAATCGATACCAAATTTTGAATCGCCACCTTTGCTAAATGGCACCTGTATTGTAGCACCAGCAGCAAGTCCTGTATGAACATTTGTACGCTCTGCGTCATTGGTAATACCATCTTCATAACGGTATCCGGCACGTATCATGAACATTTCGTTGAAAGCATATTCAAGTCCAAGTCCAAACTGATCTTTACTAAAGGAATTAGAAGTAAAAGCTGCCATGATGCTTAACCTTTGCTTATCTTCCTGAAATTTCAGATCATATCCGAGTCCTACATTAAACACAGAAGGTAAATCGAAAGTACGGATACGAGTTTCAGCGGTATACGACTCATTTCCATTTACAGGATCAGCTGTACTGGAAGGAGAGAATGTAGTATATGCAAAACCAGTTCCTTTATAACGCATGGGTACACCGATATTACGCAGGCTGATACCGATATTCAAGCCACCTGTATTGTATTGAAGCCCCGCGTCAAAAGCGAAACCTGTAGCACTTACATCACTTGTTCCCTGTTCTGAGATCAAGCGAGTTGTCATACCTACACTGATACGCTCTGAGAAGGTATGCGAATAACCGATACCCAGATTAAAGAATAATGGTTCAAAATTTACACCTACACCTTCAGGCTGGTTCACTGTAGTTACAGGGATTTCTCCAAAATCAACAGCCATCAGCGATAAACCGAGTACGCCATTTTCGCCAATACGTTGTCCTACACCTAATCCATTCAGACGAATGTCAGAACCTTGCATGTAGAAAGTATTAGCGATTGTTAATTCAGTTTTGTTGATACCGGACAAACCAGCAGGATTGATACGAAGCGCATCAATACCACGTACAGACCCGATACCTAGACCATACAGACCCGAGCTTCTAGCCCATGGATTAAGCAGTAGCTCATAAGCACCAGCCTGTCCCTGTCTGTCTGGATTACCTGCTTCCGCCTGAAATGCGAAAACAGTAAGTAATATAATGAGTAAAAATAAATATTTTTTCATGTCTATGGTTTTAATAGCATTGTATTTTAATTATACAAAATGGCTACTGAAAGACTATGAAGCCTTTCAGTAGCACTATTATTTTAAAGCCCGGTAGCGTCAAATTCACGAACACCACCAAACCACTTAATGATCTTTTCGCCTAAGCCCGAAGCTGAAGCATCAATATGAATGATGTATACACCACTGGCAACAGTAATACCACTAGCATTTTTCAAATCCCATTCCTGAGAAGTAATCAGTTGGTCAGAGCCTCTTGTAGGAGAAGGCTGTGCATTACGATTATAACGACGAATCAACTGACCGTCTAATGAGTAAATACTGATGGTAGCCTGTGGAGGCAAATTGGTGATTTTCACAATTTGCTCAAACTCTGAACTCTCATATGGAGAGAAACCATAGTACGGATTGGGTACTGCACGAATCAGATCAAGCGCATTTTCTGCCACCTCAACATCATCAACAGTAGCATCCAGTGCTGTATCAAAAGTAAACTGATATTTTGGATAACCATTATTATCAGCAACAGGATCACTTGTCTGGAATGGATTATTCACACGCAATTTAAACGTAACATCATTAGGAATCAAGCCATCCTCAATAGAATTCAATTCTACATTTGGTATTGGCGCTGAAGTCCATGAAACGCTTGTCCACGCATCAATTTGCTGAATAATACTACCTTCAAGAGCAGTTCTGATATCAGCACACTCATCATAAGTTGTTTTTGCTACATAAATATAATGTTGAGCACCATAAGACATCTGCGCTAAAGAACCATCAGGTTGATCTACAATAAACCTGAAAGGAGATGGATTCCAAAGCATGTCTGCCCCTGTATTATCAGGCAGGTTAGCAGAAATATTCTGGTCGAAGAAAGTATTTTCTCCAAAGAAAACATTCAGTCTTCTTCCTGTTTCTACATCAACAGCATAGCCTGGGAACCAGGACATACCAGTACCTGTACCATCAGGTTGTCCGTCTTTACCTACAGATTCTGCACTACGAATACCATACTGACCAGCTACATCATCAGGATTGAACCCAAGTTCAGTCTCGTAGTAATTGGAGAAAGTATTAAGTACTACACAACGACTCCATTTAGATTTATCTGAAGTCAATACAATATCTACATTAGCAATTTCCTTTGTCAATGCCTGCGCTTCAGCCGATGTTCCCCATAATCTGGTTCTGATGAAATTACCTAAGGAAGCATTGGAAGTAGCAGGATGCGGAGTCAGGAAGTAATCTCCATTACCAACACCTTGTACCGCAGGGTCAGGAGATGATGTAGTCATAGCAAATGGATACCAGGTACCATCAAGAATACCAGTATTACCATAAACATTCTCTGGATCACGAGGAATATCCGGTTCATTCGTTCCATTCTTGATGAAATTGGTTAGCCATAGCGTACCTACTTCATTATCAGCCATAGCCCCATACCATTCTACTCCTGCTGGATCTGCATACTCAGTATTTGCAGAAACAAAACCATTTGTAAATAAAGGATCATCAAAAGCATCAAGTGTTTGTTCAAAATTAACAGAAAGTCCTAATTCAGGAATCAACTGTTCAAATGGAGAACCAACAGGCTTTTCACTGGTAACAGACACTCCATTACCTTCCAATACCCAGTAGAAAGGATCTAAAAGCTCCGAATCAGTCATAATCGTATCTTCAAGTGAAACAGTGTATGTACCACCTTTTACAGCTAATGGATCATATACTTTCACTTCAAAAGGTCCCGCATTTTCTTTATAGGTAATTTCACTTTGAATTGTATTGGCTACAATAGCATCTACAGATTCTTGTGTTAAATCCAATGAATTTCCACCAATTCCCTCTCCATCAAGGCGAGTGATCTGAGCTACATCACCATAACTAGCATTTACAACTGCACCTCCAAACTCAGGGTCATTCTTATGTGGAATAGCCGTATAAGTAGTGATATTGCGGCGTCCCTGAAGATAAGGTGTCTGTTGTGTGTTTTCAGGATCAACTGGATCAAATGTTACGTAATTATTATATGCGTAGGCAATTGCCGTGTAATAGTATTTCTTATGATTGACAAGGCGAGGATTATCAACAGCAAATAAATCATCTCTAATGTTAAAAGAATGTCTAATGCCATCATCATCACCATCAACTTTTATAATAGGTGTAAATACATCTATTTCAACCTCTTCTTCAAAAGGTTCATAATTAACAATTTTTGCTACTCCATCTCTAATATCTACATTAGCTACTATTTTAGCCTCATCGCAATCCTGAAAATTATCGCAAGGAGGAGTTGGTGTTGACAATTGATAAATTACATATCCCTGGAAATTATAAACAGAATCTTGATACCCTGGTGGAATCAAAGGATCTTTCTCAAAATACTCTTCATTGAAATTATTCGAGCTAGGGCCATTGGTAATCGTAATTACTAATTCACGATCCAATTCGATAATAGATAAATCTGGAGCATCTGGTCCGTCTGTAATGTCAAAACAGTTATCAAACAGTCCTTGTGCGATACGATCAGCACGTAATAGCTTATTAAATGAAGGGCAAGGATAGGCTACATTAGACACCCAAACAGCCCCAACAATTACTTCATTAGTAGTTCCTGGTTCCAAAGTAAAAGGACCTGAAGATTGGACAAAACGACGATCATCCGGAGCATTACTTACACTACATTCAGACCATGTACCTGCAGAATTATCTGAAGGATCACTTGGGAACATATAAGGTGTTGGGCCAGTTCCTTCCAAATATCCATCTCCTCCTTCTTCAATAGGAGTATCATCTTTCCACGACCCCGAGAGATAACCGTAAAAATCTTCCGCTTCCTCTGGGTTACCAGTTGGTGAGAAGTCATTATTATAATATACAAAAGCACCCATTCCCAATTCATCACCATTCTCGTCTCTTGGTCCTCGGAAATAGTCTACACCTAACATAGGCACTTCGGTTCCATACCCATTCACTAGACCACCACCAGATGAGCAATCAGGATCCGTTGAGGTACCATTATATACAATACCTAAAGATTCTTCTACCTGACACCCAACAAAATCGTTGTTCCAACATCCCAAATCAGGATCAACCCACTGTCCAACATAAGTACTATCTAATACATCCGTTGCCTTGTTTAGCAATGTGTATTTATAAAAGCTCATGTTATTTATAGGGTTATTAGTTGCAAACCCAAAAGCCAAAGCTTGTACTTCCATGCCAATCTGTGCACCACCAGTTTCTGTGTGGATATTTCCTTTATCATTATACACCCACCATACCATCTGGTCAGCATAAGCTACATCATCCAGTGATTGTGCATCACAACCGATAACGCCAATTTGAGGGATATCCCCTTTGTTGGGATCATAAATACCATCACCATCTTCATCATAAAAAGGTGCTAAATCCTGATTAGGTAATGCAAAGCCAAGCTGTTGTTCAAAATATGGATTTCCTCTTGCAGGCCATTGCAATAAAGAAGGAGCAGGTGTTCCTTCGATAGTATTATCAGGTACACCGTCTCCATTATCATCTGCCAGGTAGTCAGCGACTAATTGGTCAATATCTTCTCCTAATACAGTGAAGTGTCTATCCCAATTTTGACAAACAGACTGTTCAGTTTCTCCTGTTGCGTTATCGATTGGTCCTGGCCAGAAGTCATCTCCTGTCTGACGGTAGGTTTGTGCAGCTATTTTTAAGTTTCCGGCAGCATCAAAACCACCGATCCAGAGGGCTGCAGCGAAGATGGAAGAAATTTCTTTTTCTCCAGGTTCAACATTAGGAATAATATAACGACCATCACTCAAATCCCACCAGAGATCTCCACCACCGAGTAACCTTGCACGCACATTATTTATATCAAGGTCTGTTTGGGAAACAGAGGCTGTACAGTCATTACGTAGAGAAACATTGTTCCCTGTATTAGTATCATCCGGTCTTCCTTCCGGATTTTCTATATTCTCTTTGGCAATAGCAGATTGTGCGACACCTGCTATCAAAAACAAAGCGATTAAGAACTTAATTTTATTCATGACAATTTTATTTTAAAATAAGTTCATGATGTAGTATGTAGATACTACATCATGCTTAAACGTTTTTAGAATGTAAGCACAGCTCCCGCATAGATTCTACGTGGAAGACCAAAATGTGCTGATTTTTCTAATCTCAGATTGTATAGGTATCTGTATGCATCAGGATTTACCTGACTTAAAGCTTCTGTTTCTCCAGTTGGTGACGCTAACCATCCGTCATCTGTTGCAGACTGTGTATAACCATATACCTGAACGATGTTTCTGGTATTCAACAGATTTTGGCTTCTTACATATACATTCAGGTAAAGAGGATTCTTTCCATCAGCTTTACCACCAATTTTGAAATCTTTATCCAATCTTGCATCAATTCTGGAAGTCCAGGGTAGACGGGCTCCATTGAAGCTTCCTCCTAATGCACCTGTACCACCACGAGCATTACCATCACTTCCGGCGGTAGCACCTATAGAGACTTCCTGTTTAGGAGTATATGGACGTCCTGAACCTACACTCATTAATAGGTTCAATCCTGTATTAGATAAAAAGTCTTTACCAAACCAAACAGGACCATTGTATTCACTACCTTCTCCATAACGGTAATCCGCACTTAAGACAATATTGTGGCGCTGGTCAAAATCGTAAGGATAGATAATACGAACATCACCTGTAGAAGCTGAACCTCTGGAAGAATTCGCATTAGAACCAGTACCATCAGCAAACTGTAGTGTATAGTTGGCTTTCAATGATAAATTATTAGTCTCTCTTAAATCGTATTGGAATGTAAAGCCCTTAACTGTACCGAAGTCACGATTATCATAACTTGTATAGTTATTTGGCCAAGCATATAGATACTGTCTCTCATTCACTTCATCTCTTTGCTCACGATAGTAAGCAGAAATTTTAATGGCGGAAGTGTTAGAAATTTTTTGCTGGAAACCTACCTGGTAATCAATTGTTCTTGACGGTCTCAGATTTGGGTTATCAATAATACTACCAACGTTTGTTCTATCTCTGAAGTAATAGTAATCCAGTGCTGTTGCCTGAGAATTACTTGGTCTTCTTGAAAGAATATCGTAATGTGCAAAGAAACCAGCATCTTTAGATAATGGGAAAGAGAAAGAGATACGTGGCATCACGGTAATCTGTGGTTCATAATCAACAAACGTACCTGTAGGGTCAAAATCTTCTGACTTGATATCGTCATTTTCATTATCCAGATAAGGTTTAATTACTCTACTACCAAATTCAGCAGCAGGGTTGTTTAATAAATTACCATCTGCATTATACCATTGGTCACCATCTCGATAAGCAATAACAGTACCAGCAAGTTGGTCGCCGTAAACAACAAAATCATTCTCTACATTAGAAGGATGACTAATTCCCTGTGTTTCGCTAACTGTTTGAGTAGCATATAAAGAATAAGGATCAGATAAAACCTTTTGGTTAGCATCATAGCGATCTATACGTAAACCCAAGTTGAAGTAAATTTCATTTTTCAATGAGAATTTATCCTGAATATAACCTGCGGCATATATTGGTTGTACTGGCGCTACTTCTCTAGTCAGGTTACCATTCGCATCTCTTTTAGAGAAGAAATCTTCAAATGTAACATCTGTTCCTACAGCATTACCGGTATAATCATATCCCCAGTAATCCATTCTCAAACGTCCATAAGTACCACTGATTAATTCATCAGCAGAGAAAAGGTCTAATGAAAGCTGGTCAGGAGTCAATCCATCTAGGTTTACATATTCATTCTGTCCTAGCCCTAACTGATCTCTCAGGTTACGTCCGAAAGTTGAACTAACATTACTAAAATCATAAGTTGCTGCACTTACAGTATCTCCATCAACAACTATATTCTGAAATGAAGGATCACTATTCGGATTAATTTCAAGTCCTTGATTAACCAGTTGATTCCCTTGAAACCATAAAGCATAAGGTCCCACACTAAACCCACTACCAATATCATAACCTCTATCAACACGTTGCTCGTAATACACACCAAATTGGATAGAATGTTTACTTTGATTTTCTGAATTAGGTGTTACGATGTCAAAACCACCACTTGCACTAACCCCTATTTGATTATTTTGTCTTTTGAAAAACTCATTAAAAGGGAAGCCTGCGCTTGAGTACAACTGAAAAGGATAGTAATTAGTCGTACTAAAACCACCATTTACATCTCCAATCAGGTCATCAACATCATACTGATAATATGCTGCCAAAGCAGGATTAATATCTCCTCCTGTAAAACCAGTTACAGCATCAGTATAATCAATAGAGCGGTAGATTCCATCATCTCCCTGTTCATATAAATAGTCTATCTCCTTATCAACACGTCCTACATAACCATAATTGAACAGATTGTCTTCGTGTTCAACATCTTGTAGCAAATCTTTATTTTGCGTATAATCAAATTGTAGTGTATAGTTGATATTTTGGATTAGCGAGCTTGTACGTGCTTCTTTTTCTTCATCGGTTAAATTCAATCCACTTCCACCAATTTTGTGACGGAAACGTACATATCCACGCCAGTCTGTTTCAGCATAAGTTGGATTTCTATCGTAATTCAATAAACGATAAAATTCGTAAGCTTGCTGTGCGCTGGAATTAAATATTTGACCACCAAGCGTCACATTGATGCCACTTGTTGGTTGAATATCAAATTTACCATTGATGGTATAATCCGTATCACGGGCATTCTGACGATAATTTTGTCTAACAACATTTTGGTCAGATATATTATAAATATTGAAGCCTGCCCCTGAGCCTGGATCAGTTAATAAAGAGCTGACGAAATCATCAGAAGCTCTGTATGAGCCAATATAAGATGGAGTAGGTTCTTTGACTGTTTGAAACTGACCAGAAACACGGAAACCTAAAATAGTTTCTTCCTGCTCTGCTCCAGATGCATTGGTTCTTGTTCTTTTAATCAGCGGACCAGACAAACTGGCTGTCGCAAAATTGAAACCATAATCATCCAGGAATTCAGAAGTTTCCATGTCTACGGAACCACTATAAGTACTAGCAGCACCTTTGGTTACGATATTGGTTACACCACCAGTAACGTCACCATAAGCTGCGGGGATTCCCCCTGTGATGACCTGGATTTGCTCAATATCTTGAGCAGGAACAGAGCGTCCACGTACCCTTACACCATCGACATAGATGATTTGGTCACCCTCACGAGCACCACGAAAACTAACGTCCTCTCCTTCTTTGTCCTGAGATACACCACCAGTTGTAGCGACCAGTGTGGTAACACTACGAGTAGGTAATTTCTTAATTTCTTCACCTCCCAGTGTGTTACCAGAGGCGGTTTCATCCTGCTTGATTAATGGAATTTTATACGCTATTACTACGACTTCGTCCATAGTAACGCCTACTCCCATTTCTACATCAAGAGGAACGGTTTGACTGGAACTTACCTGTACACCAGTAATTTCTTTGTCTGCATAACCTACGTAAATTGCTTTTACGCTGTAAGTACCGGGGTCGAAGCCCGTAAAGGAGTAGTTTCCGTCTAAGTCGGTCGTTGTACCAGACTTTTGGATACCATCCTTGATCAAGACGACGTTTGCAAAAGGAAGTCCTTCCTTTGTCTTTTCGTCAAAAATTTTTCCTTGTATGGACTGCGTTTGCCCGAAGGCCACTGCGCTCATCAACATACAAGCTAATACAAGATAAATGTAACGTGCCATAAGCTTGAATCGGTTTTGAATCGGTTTAATCCACAATGTTAATGAAATGTTAACCAATAAAAAAATAATTTCTAGACATTTTAAGAGACTTGCCAGCTTTATGACAAACATCTGAAATGTCATTTTTGTATTCCCAAAATTTTATCTGCCAAAACGTTGGCTAAACGCTCTTTTGATTCGACTGTCCAGCCTGCAACGTGTGGCGTAAGTATCACATTTTCAACATCGTATAATTTATTATATGATATTTTTTCCTTAGTGGTAAATGTATTTGGTTTTTCATTTTCAAATACATCGAGACAAGCTCCAAGTACTTGTCCGTTTTGCAATCCTGCCAGCAGATCAACAGTGTGTATTACCTTACCTCTTGAAGTATTGATAATAATGATCGGCTTGGCAAAGCGATTTAAAAAGTTCTGATCTACTAGATGATTTGTTTCATCTTTTAAAGGCAGATGCAAACTTATTATATCGGCTTCATTGAATATGTTATCCATATCCGTTTCTTCTACGTGTGGATGATTATGCGTGTAGTAATTTTTATATTTATCATAAGCCAACACCCGCATTCCCATTCCTGTCAATTTAGTAGCAAAGGCGCTTCCTGTATGTCCGAAGCCAATAATACCTATGGTTTTCCCCATAATTTCGATACCACGCATAGCTTCTCTGCGCCAAATATGCTGACGCACTTCTGCATCAGCTTGCAAAAATTTATTATTCAAAGCCAGTAACATCCCCAAAGCATGTTCTGCAACAGCATTACGGTTTCCTTCAGGTGCGCTGTGCACAGCTACACCACAGGCTTTAGCATAATCCAGATCAATAATCTCTAAGCCGGAGCCTACCCTCCCGATAAACTTCAGTTGAGTAGCTTTATCCAGCATAGTTTTATCCATCAGTATTTTACTGTTGATAATTATACCTGAGTATCCAGCAATGATTTGGCTTGTTTCGTCTGTGTGAATTTTTGGGTAATATTCACAGTCATAACCGGCAGCTTCCAGTCGTATAGCGAGTACTGGATGTACATCGTCTGTGATGAGAACCTTACCTGATAGATGCACTGGTTTCTAATTTTGGTGCATCAAATGTAAAAAAAAATCCTCAAGTGTACGAATCTCTGTCTCTTTTTAACAATTGAGAATACTTTTTATTCGTTGAGCCTCTGTACAGGACAAAAATCTATTTTCAAATTAAATCTGGTGAATTGTCAGTCATTCATAACTAACAATTCACCATCAATCATTTTAGAACGTTCTTATTATCGCCCACCTATCCATTTGATCGTTCTAACTCCTTTCTCAGATTCATTTGCATCTATGTGTATCATATAAGTTCCGAAAGGCACTACTTGTCCATTATTACTTTTCATATCCCAGGTCAATACATCAGTCTGATTTTTTAGTTGACGTACTAGTCGGCCATCTATGGTATAAATAGAAATTATTGACCGTTCAGGTAAATTAGTAATACTGACCTGTTCTATAGAAGAAACAAAAGCAGGATTAGGTAGCACTTGCACTTCAGGCAAATATTCTACTTCCTGTGTATTTACATTTTCACTGATCGTAAACTGATATGCTCCATAACCATTATTATTATTTGAATAGTCAGTTACCTGAAAATGGTTATTCACTCTTAATTTAAAAGTGACATCATTGGGAATTAGTCCATCAGTAATGGAGTTCAGTGGCACAGTAGGTACAGGTGTAGATACCCATGAAAGATTAGTCCATATATCAAGTATTTGAATAATACTACCATCTAGTGAAGCACGGATAGCATCACACTCATCATAAGTAGTTGTAGAAACATAAATATGATGCTGGGCTCCATAAGACATTTCTGTCAAAGCGGTTGTAGGGCTTACTATTTGTTCAATTGGTGATGGATTCCATATCATATCTGCTCCTGTATTATCTGGTATATTAGCACTGACATTCTGGTCAAAGAAGGTGTTTTCACCAAAGAAGACATTTAACCTTCTTCCTGTTTCCACATCAATAGCATACCCTGGAAACCAGGACATCCCCGTACCCGTTCCGTCGGGTAAACCGTTCTGATCTACAGAAGCATCGCTACGTACACCAAAATGTCCGGCAGTAGCATCAGGATTAAAACCAAGTTCCATTTGATAATAATTTGAAAAAGTATTGACGACTGCACAACGACTCCATTTAGACTTATCTGAAGTCAATACAATATCTACATTATTAATTTTCTTAGTTAGTGGCTGAGCTTCATTAGAAGGTCCCCAAAGTCTTGTTTTGATAAAATTGGCTAAAGCAACATTAGAAGATGCCGGATGTGGTGTAATATAATAATCTCCATTTCCAATCCCGGGAATCCCGGGATCAGGGCTTGATGTAGTCATAGCAAACGGATACCAGGTTTCATCAAGGATGCCATCATTACCATATATATTGACCGGATCATGGATTTCATCTGGTTCACTAAGTCCATTCTTAATAAAGTTAGTTATAAAAAATGTTCCTATTTCTTCATCTGCCATAGCTCCATACCATTCTACACCAGCAGGATCCGCATATTCTATACTTGCATTTATAAAGCCATTCGTATCGTATATGTCCTCAAAAACATCTTGTGTCTGTTGAAATTTGATCGATATACCCAGGTCTGGTATTTGTTCCTCATAAGCTGTCATACCTACGGGTTGCTGTCCTTGAAAAGAATAACCATTTCCTTCCAAAAGCCAAAAAAAAGTACTGTTCAATATGTTATCTCCCAGATCACCATCTATAATACTAATCGTATACGTACCTAATTGTAAGGCACTTTCGTCGATCACTTTCACTTCAAATGGTGCTGCGCCAATTTTGTAGGTAATTTCACTTTGAACATTATTGTTTACAATAGCATCTGCTGAAGCTTGGGTCAGGTCAAGGAAATACCCGCCTGCTCCCTCTCCGTCCAGGCGGGTAATTTGCAATAGGTCTCCATTTGAATACTGTCCTTGTAAATATATTGGCAGTATAAGCGTGATCAGTAATAAGTAAAGTAACTTGTTCATAATACGTCTTTTTATAGTTAAAATTATTTGGATTTATTGTCCCCCAATCCATTTGATAGCTTTCATTCCGTTATTAGAAGTACTCGCATCTATATGAATAATATAGGTTCCCATTGGTACGATTTGTCCATTATTGGCTTTCATATCCCAAGTTAATGTATCTCCCTGGTTATTTAGCTGGCGGATTTGTTTTCCATCTATGGTATAAATGGAAATGACTGATTGTTCAGGTACATTATTGATGGTAACTTCTTGTGAAGCACCAAAATATCCAGGATTTGGGAATACACTAAGTGCGTTCAAAGCCGTACTTTCAGGGTGAACATCTTCTACGCTCGTTGCCAGATCGAAACAACCATCAAATAAATTCTGAGCCAGGGAATCTGCTGCCAGTATTTTATCAAATGTTGGGCAGGGGTATTGAACATCTGGCACCCATAATGCTCCGGTCACAATCTGATTAGTAGCACCAGGCTCCAGCGTAAAAAGTCCGGTAGACAGAACAAATCGACGATCTCCTGGAGCATTATTTTCAGAACATTCCGACCAAGCATCTGGTGAAACATCAGCAGGCACAGATGGGTACATGTAAGGAGATGGATTAGTTCCCTGCATATATCCATTCCCTCCATACTCAACTGGAGTATCATCTTTCCAAAAGCCAGCCAGATAGTTGTAGTAATCTTCAGTTGTCTCAGGATTACCTGTAGCAGAGAAATCATTATTATAAACGACAAAACTACTCATACCTAGTTCATTTCCATTTTCATCTATTGGACCTCTCAATATATCGACCCCAAACATGGGTACTTCTTCCCCATAACCATTAAGGACACCCAAACCAGTAAGACAATCCTCATCTATTACTTCACCATTATACACAATACCCATCCTTTTATCTATCTGGCAGCCGACATAATCATTATTCCAACATCCCAGATCCGGGTCTACCCATAAACCGATATAAGTATTCTCCAGTACATCTGCAGATCTATTAATAAGCTTGTAATTATAGAAAGTCATATCATTAATAGCATCATCAGTTGCATAAGCAAAAGCCATCATTTGTATTTCTATACCTATTTGGTCACCCCCTGTTTCGGTGTGAATATTTCCTATATCATTATATACCCACCAGATCATTTGATCCGCATAAGGAGCAAAAGCGCAATCATCTATTCCACTAACAGCTAGAATAGGTATATCTCCATCATAAGGATTGTAAATACCATCTCCATTCTGATCGTAAAATGGAGCTAAATCCTGATCCGGTAAATTAAAACCGACTTCTGTGGCAAAGTACGGATTTCCTCTTCCTGGCCATTGGAGCAATGATTCAGCAGGTGTATTATCCACTGAATAGTCCGATTGTCCATCACCATCATCATCACTTAAATAGTCTGCACGTAAATCATTGATTTCTGTACCCAATACACTAAAATGTCTATCCCACTGTAAACAGGTGATGATATCTGTTTCGAAAGCTGTCTCTTCAATTGGCCCAGCCCAGAAATCGTTACCCGCCTGTCTATAAGTTTGTGCAGCCATTTTAAGATTACCCGCAGCATCAATCCCTCCTACCCATAAAGCACTGGCAAAAACGGACGATACTTCCGGTTCTCCTGGTGCCACATTAGGTATAATGTACTTTCCATTACTCAAATCCCACCACATATCACCTCCACCCAATAATCGGGCTCTTACATTATTGATACTAAGATCGACCTGAGAAGTAGATGCTGTACAGCTATTGCGTAATTCGGTATTATTGGTTTCTGGTCTGGCTGGTTTTATTCCATTCGGAAATTTAATATCTCCTGCCATACCAGTAGCAAAATAAAGTACAGTCAGTATAATTGTAATTCTAGTTTTCATTTCGCAAACGTAAATTTATTGCCCCCAATAGGCTCAATGCTATTAGAGTAATCGAGTTAATAAATAATAATAATTATTTCGTTTGTGGAAATTCCAGCTTCAGGATGAAACTAGTTATAGGTATTAATCCTTTATAAAACAGTATACCACAAAGATATAAGAAAAATTAATGAAAATCAAATCATAAAAAAGCTATTGCCTTGCAGCTAAGCCTGCCAGTGCCATTACTGCGCCAGCTAGAATAGGTCCCCAATAGATGACATAGGCACTACTTGCGTTCATATAACTCATAACTGTAACGAGGATACCTCCTGCGCAAATAAATAGCCCCATAGGTAATAAATAGCCTTGCGGGTTTACTTTTTTACTTTCAATTTTGTTCAACTCCCTATCTACCCGGTTCATGATGAAGGCCAATTCATCTTCAGAAGGGTTTTCTTTCAGGAGTTCTTCTCTGATGTCATCATAGCTCATTCCCTGACGGGCTAAGTCTACATAGTGACGAATATTAATTTGTTTTTCCATGCGTCTATTTTTAGAGCGTTTCTTAGACCAATTGGAAGTTCACACTGTGTATATTAATATGCGTTAGTGGATAACAAAACCAACGTACAGGCTATTTCCGGCTCTATACCTTCTTTTTTTGCCATCTGAATTAGTGTTGGATTTTCTGTACCTGGATTGAATATAATTCTTTTGGGCTTTAAGCCTAATATATAATCGTAATACGCTTCCTGCCTTTTCGGATTCAGGTAGAGTGTCACTGTATCTATACCTTCCTGATCTGGTTTTCCCTGCTGAATTGTAATGCCTTCAATTGCACCTTCTCTGATTCCTACCGGTACTACTTCGTGTCCATATTGTTTCAGCCTTTGTGTTGCCAGATAAGAATAACGGGTAGGGTTGGTAGATGCCCCCAATACTAATGTTTTTTTCTCCATGATAAATTTCAAGGCATTTTCAATAAGCCTAGATCAAATTCAAGATTATACAATCATGCGAATCGGGTCTTCCAGTATTGTTCTGAAGGTTTGCAGGAACTGTGCACCGCTTGCACCATCGACCACACGATGATCGCATGATAAAGTGACTTTCATACGTTTGCCGACCGCTAATTCACCATCTTTTACTACTGGTACATCAGCAATGCCGCCTACTGCCATGATACAGGCATCCGGTGGATTGATGATGGCAGTAAATTCTTCAATACCGAACATTCCCAGATTGGAAATAGTAAAGGTATTGCCTTGCATTTCTTCACCAGAGAGTTTTCGTTCTTTAGCTTTTCCGGCTAATTCGCGGACTTCTCCATTGATTTGAGATAATGATTTCATATCTGCATGGCGTACTACTGGCACCAACAAGCCCTCATCTACAGCTACAGCTACACCGATATTGACATCACCATTGACACGTATCTTATCACCTAACCAGGAAGAATTGATAGCGGGGTGCTGTCTTAATGCTACTGCAGCAGCTTTGATGACAAGATCGTTGAATGATATTTTTTGTGGTGCTATTTCATTAATGCGTTTGCGGGTTTCTACCGCTTTTTCCATATCAATACTTACTGTCAGGTAGAAATGTGGTGCACCAAATTTACTTTCAGATAAACGACGAGCAATTGTTTTGCGCATTTGAGAAACCGGAATATCCTGATCGCCTGCACCTGCCGGAGCAAAGTTAATTGCGGCTGGTGCCACAGTAGGAGCTATTGTTCCTGAAGCCATATAAGCCTCTATATCTCTTTTCACAATACGCCTATCATCGCCTGTGCCAGTTACATGTGCCAGATCAATGCCTTCTTTTTCTGCCATACTTTTTGCTAATGGAGAAGCTTTGATTCTTCCTCCTGCCGGAGCTGCTACAGGTA
This sequence comes from Saprospiraceae bacterium, assembly GCA_020627965.1. Lineage (GTDB taxonomy): Bacteria > Bacteroidota > Bacteroidia > Chitinophagales > Saprospiraceae > JAHDEO01. The sequence goes on from JAHDFX010000025.1 coordinate 26,059, forward strand.
TTGGAGCAGGACTTTCTGCGGGAGCTGAAGCCGGGCTTGCAACTGGTGCCGGGGCAGCAGGTGCTTCATCTTTTGCAGCATTTTCTGGTGTTTCTGCCAGGGCTGCTTCTAATTGTGCCTTAAAATCTTCTCCTTCCTCCCCTATTACTGCCATAACTGCATCAATGGGTACAGATTCTCCTTCCTGCACGCCGATATACAGTAAGGTTCCAGAATAATAACTATCCTGTTCCATAACTGCCTTATCGGTCTCTACCTCAAAGAGAGTTTCACCTGTTTCTACCTTATCTCCAACTTTTTTATGCCAAGCCACCACAGTTCCTTCCGTCATGGTGTCACTCAATAAAGGCATTCTGATAATTTCTGCCATGATGCTTTTTTTATTCTTATTAAATGGAACTACTTTAAACTTCAGTAAAAGTTTAAAGTAGTTCATGGTAAAAATACGTTAATATCATAAAAACCCGACTGAAATACCCAATGATTTTTTATTCCGTCGTTAATAAACTCATTAAGTCTTTAAAATCAGAGGCATCTTTAAAAAGATGATCGCTATAACCTGTTGCACTGAATTGTAAATTAATTAGTGCATCATTACGATATAAAAGCTCTATACGAACATTACCAAAACGCTGATTGATCTTTTTATTTTCCTGTAAAAGAGTACGGGGTTTCAGATAATGTCGTTCCACCATTTCCATCCCTTTTCCACGCTGATATATCCGGCGGTCAGACATATAATTTGTATAACCGTTTTGTAATACTTTCTCTTTTAAATAATCAAATAAAAAAACCAGGTCTTGTTGTTCGTACTTGCCTGTTTTGGTATGTATGACGAAACCTTTCATAGAAGGCGTATCCAGAAAATCCATAGCATGGTCAACCTGAACTGCATCAATTTGATGAGTTGCATATTCATCACTCAAATTATTTAGCATACGCCGTCTGTCCAGGCTATTTTTCCATTGTTCATATACAATTTGTTCTGGCTCTGTTCTTACCAGTTCTTCATGAACATAAGGACGTACCGGAGAACTTTCTTCTGTTTCCCGAAACATTCTTTTGATGTATGCCCAGATGTTTTCCATGTTTTTGACCTGTTGACCGTACTAATGTTGGGGCGTATGCAATACGCTCGTATCAATTGAGATTTATTTCGTTCCTCTCTCTTCCCTCAGTATCGCTTGCGATGCGGTCTCTCTTCTCGCCTCTCACAGCGCAGCAGTCTCTTTACAAAGACATTGTTCTTCCTCCATCTACCGGGAGATTGACTCCTGAGATGTAAGAAGCGGCAGGAGAAGCCAAAAATGCAGCAGCGGCAGCTATTTCTTTTGGTTCTGCAAAACGCTTCATTGGAACCTTTCCTTCCCATGTTTTGACATTATCTTCTAAACTAATGCCTTTTTTCTCTGCCTGCGAACGAATAATATAATCCAGACGACCTGTCTTGGTGGATCCTGGAAGCACATTATTAACTGTAATGCCAAAAGGTGCCAATTCAGTCGCTAGTGTTTTAGACCAGTTGGCTACTGCACCTCTTGTCGTATTAGAAACACCAAGATTGGGAATTGGTTGTTTGACCGAAGTAGAAATGATATTAATGACACGCCCATATTTTTCGGCTTTCATACCTTCCACGAGTGCTTGTACTAAAATATGATTACAAATAAGGTGATTATGAAATGCCTGTATAAATTCACTAATATCGGCATTGAGTGCAGGTCCGCCTGCTGGTCCGCCAGTATTATTGATGAGTATATGTATAGGCATTTTTTTTGCCCAGGCTTCTGCTTGTTTTTTCAAATTTTCGCTATCGCTAAAATCAGATACAAAATAGCGATGTACCTGTCCGTTTGGGCTTGGTAACTCAGCACGGACGTTCTGAAGTTTAGCTTCATTTCGGGCAGTAAGAATGATATTTGCTCCTAATGCAGCTAATTCATGTGCTACTGCTTCCCCTATCCCCTGGCTACTTCCACAGACGAGTGCATTTTTTCCTTTTAGATTTAAATTCATGGTGTGTTGTTTTATTGGGCTAAGGTAAGGGATTAATTACGAATTATGAATATTGTAATTACGAATGGTATAGCTAAAAGAATTTCTAAAGTAGTGGTGCTATAAACTCCCGCACCTATGCCCAAAAATCACATCAAATCCCTTTCCCCCGTTCCCACATTTGCTGGAGTGCTTCACCTATTCCTCCTTCTCTTGCTTCTTCTCTTGCCGCCCGGTCTTCTTTCATAATTAAACGATCTCCTTTCTTTTCCAAATTAAATTTAAACACATATTCTGGTTCATCATCTGGTGCAGCTATAGCATTCATGGAGCCATAACGAAGGTCATTGAATTCAAAATTCCCGTCTTCTTTTACTTTTACATTAAAATAACCATTGGAGAACCAGCGTAGCGTTTTTATTTCGTAGGTATCTTCATAAGCCTGTAAAGCTTCATGGTTCTTTTCTATTTTTTTAAACTCAATATAAGGACGTGTATCATTGATAGAATATACGCCTGAATAAAAACCATCCGGAGCTTCCGCAACACCTTGCCAGAGTACATTATTAAAAATAAGTGGCGCTGCCATATAGCGAGAATAATTGATATTGGCTGCTTTCAGAGAATCTTCAAACACTTGATCTACCCGGAATTTATTATAAACACAAAAAAGCATATAGGCACTGCTTAGTCCTATGCCCAGCCAATTGAAAAAGGTTCTTCTTTTACTGCTGCGGCGCAATACATAAACAATAATCAAACAAGTAACAAAAGGTATCGTGTACAATGGGTCAGCTACAGATATAACATTGAACGCTACTCGATAATCAGAAAAGGGTAGAAAAAGTTGTGTCCCGTAAGCAGTAAAAGAATCCAATAAAGGATGAGTAAATACCCCCCAGAAAAACAACCATGACCAGTCGCGCCAACTAGCCTGCTGACCTGTATCACTCCATTGTCTTCTCCAGTAACGTGCTAAAAGATAGCTTCCAAAAGCTAATATTCCTGCGACCATCAATAATCCAGGCGACATATTCCCCTTAATAATGGGGCTTATTATCCCGAACCACAACATGCCAGATAATGCTATTGCCCACAACGAGCCAACTACACTTTTGTAGGCTGGATGCCGGTCTATTTTATTTTTGTATAATTGCCACACCAGCCATCCAAAAAGTGGTGCAGTGATAATGGCAAAAGTAATTGAATGACTAAATCCCCTGTGTATTGCCAGGCTATGTATATCATCTGTAAAAAGATTGGAGATAATATCAAGATCGGGTATAGTTCCAGCTACTGCCCCCCAAATCATAGCCCGGTTGCCTACTTTTTTACCCAACACTACCTCACCTACTGCGGCACCTAATGCTATCTGCGTAATTGAATCCATATTTTATACTTTGGAACTTGTTTTAGAACGTGCTTAGAGTTTGTCTGACCTTCCATTAATTAATATAAGTCCTTATTAGACATTATTTTGAAATAAAAGTTTAGAACGTATTTAAATAACACTTTATTAAGCCCACATCACTATTAACACTTACATTAAATGTTTAATTTTATCACAAACAAAACAAGTTAACACTTGTGAGGGTTTCAAAAGCGCTCATATTATTGTACTTTTGTATCATCAACGTGCTTTTCTTAGTATATATCCACCTTTGCATTTTGATAGTTATCACACTACTATGTATACTTGTGTACTAAAAAATTATGAATATTACTTTCAATAGTTAAATACTGCGATATGCTTTATTTCAAATCATTGACATTTAGAATTTAACTTAATAAACGACATAAATTAATCATCATGAAATTTGGTGAATTGCCTTATACACGCCCCATTATAGAACAATATGAAACAAAATTCAACCAATGGTTGGATAAATTCATTGCTGCGCAAACTTACAAAGAACAACACGAAGCTTTTGAGAAAATCTCAAATCTTCGCATGGAGTTTGAATCCATGAATCATTTGTGCCGCATTCGTCACTCAATTGATACTTCCGATAAATTCTATGAAGAGGAAAATACTTTCTTCGATATGAATTATCCTGTTTATGAGTCATTAAATACTCGTTTCTACAAAGCTCTTGTCGGTGCAAAGTTTAGAACAGAACTAGAAGAACAATGGGGTGACCAATTGTTTGTCATTGCAGAACTGTGTTTAAAAACATTTAAACCGAATATTCTGGAAGACCTGAAAGCAGAGAACAAGCTAAAAAGCGAGTATACCAAGCTAAGGGCTTCCGCCAGAATACAATTTCAGGGGGCGGAATACAACCTATCCTCTATCATGCCGCTGGAATTATCACCAGACCGCACAATACGTAAAGCAGCAGGTGAAGCCAAATGGAAGTTTTACAATGACAATCATGAAAAAATAGATGACATCTATGACCGTATGGTAAAAATGCGTCATGACATGGCTGTCAGACTGGGGTATAAGAATTTCATTAAAATGGGCTATGCACGCATGCTTCGCTCGGATTATACGCCAGAAGAAATAGCCACCTTCCGCAGCCACATACAAAAGCATATTGTTCCTATCGCCACTGAGCTTCGCAAACGCCAGCAAAGACGGATTGGTGTAGATAAGCTAAAATTTTATGACGAAGGTTTCCAGTTCAAAACTGGTAATCCAAAACCACAGGGCAGCCCGGACTGGATCGTTAATAACGCCCAAACTATGTACAAGGAACTCTCAGGAGAAACCGATGAGTTTTTTAACTTCATGCTAGATAATGAGCTTTTAGATCTTGTTGCCAAAGAAAATAAAGCTCCAGGGGGTTATTGCTCATTTATTAATAAGTATAAAGCTCCTTTTATCTTCTCTAATTTCAATGGCACGAGTGGCGATATAGATGTACTGACGCACGAAGCCGGACATGCTTTTCAGGTTTATTCCAGTCGAAATCAAGGTGTACACGAGTATGCATGGCCAACCTTTGAAGCTTGTGAAATACACTCCATGAGTATGGAGTTCTTCACTTGGCCGTGGATGGAATTATTTTTCAAAAACGATACCGATAAATACAAATTTACACATCTTGCTGGTTCTCTCTTATTTTTGCCCTATGGCGTATCTGTAGATGAATTCCAGCATTTTGTATATGAAAACCCTGAAGCTACTCCAGCAGAACGTAATGCCGCATGGCGAGAAATAGAGCAAAAATACATGCCACATCGTGATTATGATGGACATAGTTTCCTCGAAAGTGGAGGGTTCTGGCAAAGGCAAGGACATATTTTTTCTATGCCTTTCTATTATATAGACTATGTGCTGGCTCAGATATGTGCTTTCCAGTTCTGGACGAAAGACCGCCAAAATCATGAAAATGCCTGGGCAGATTATACCCGCCTGTGTAACGCCGGTGGCAGTATGGCTTTCCTTGATTTGGTAGAATTGGCAGGGCTCCGTTCTCCTTTCGAGGAAGAATGTATTGCTTCTGTTGCAAAAGAAATAAAAGCCTGGTTGGACAGCGTGGATGACAGCGTACTTTAAACTTTATTCTAAGAACGTGTACAAAACAATGTTCCAGGCATTTGAATAAAAAAGATAAAAAGCTCTCCCCTACTCCTACTCATGATGCAGCCCTTTCTAAGATGCAACAATACTGCGCTTATCAGGATCGTTGTCATCAGGAAGTACGCAATAAGTTGCTGGAAATAGGTATGCGTGGTCATGAATTGGAATTAATTATTGTCGAACTCATTCAAGATAAATTTCTCGATGAAGAACGCTTCGCCCGATCTTATGTACGTGGCAAATTCAACATCAAACAATGGGGACGAATAAAGATCAAACAGGAATTAAAAAAACGCAATATATCTGCCTATTGTACAAAAAAAGGTTTATCAGAAATTGAAGAAGATGATTATCTAAAAACCTTAGAGAAGGTTATTCGTAAAAAATTAACTACGACTAAATCAAAAAATACTTACGAATTAAAAAACAAACTAGCGCAGTATGCTATTAGGCGCGGCTTTGAGTCTGCTTTGGTATGGACTTGTATAAATGAGTTGATTTCTTAGAATTTTCTCTATCTTTGCGGCGCATTAACTGTAATTTGTAATATGGCTCAAAGTGCATTCAACGTATATTTCAATAAAATACCTGCACCACTCAGGAATGTCTTCTTGATTACTTCTGTCATTTTTGTAGTCTGGATTATATTCTTTGATAAAAATGATTTGATCTCACAACGCCATTTACAAAATACTATTGATGATATGCGGGCAAAAAAAGCATATTACGAAGAGCAGATTGAGCAGGTCAGAAAACAAAAAGAAGACCTATTCACCAATGATGATGCTTTAGAAAAATTTGCCAGAGAGCATTACCTAATGAAAAAAGACAACGAAGACATTTTTGTCATCGTAGAAGAAGAGAAATAACTTTTTATCATTCTCCCGATAATTATCGGGATCATCGTTAAATTAAATGTCAGTTCTAGTCAACAAAGATTCAAAGATTATCGTGCAGGGTTTTACTGGTAAAGAAGGTACTTTCCATGCTGGGCAAATGATCGATTACGGCACCAATGTAGTTGGTGGAGTAACACCAGGAAAAGGTGGGCAAACTCACCTTGACAAACCCGTTTTTAACACTGTAGTAGAAGCAGTAGAAAAGGCAGGCGCCGATACATCTATCATTTTCGTACCTCCTCGTTTTGCAGCAGATGCCATCATGGAAGCTGCAGATGCTGGTATTCAAGTAATTATCTGTATCACGGAAGGAATTCCAGTACAGGATATGGTGAAAGTAAAAGCCTACATCGAAGATAAAGACTGTCGGTTAGTTGGCCCGAATTGTCCTGGCGTCATGACACCAGGTGAAGCAAAGGTTGGTATCATGCCAGGCTTCATTCATAATGCAGGTCGCATAGGTATTGTTTCCCGTTCTGGTACATTGACCTATGAAGCTGTAGATCAAGTGACCAAAGCAGGTATGGGACAATCGACTTGTATCGGAATTGGTGGTGACCCTATTGTAGGTACTACAACAAAAGAAGCTGTAGAACTACTGATGAATGACCCTGAAACAGATGGCATTATCATGATCGGTGAAATTGGAGGAAGTATGGAAGCCGATGCAGCTCACTGGATCAAAGAACATGGCACCAAGCCTGTTGTTGGTTTTATTGCCGGACAAACTGCCCCTAAAGGCAGAACTATGGGCCACGCAGGTGCTATTGTAGGTGGGCATGAAGATACAGCCGAAGCCAAAATGGAGATCATGGCAGCTTGTGGTATCCATGTTGTAAAATCTCCGGCAACTATCGGAGAAACTATGGCTAAAGCATTAAAAGGATAATTTGTAATAGACATTCTAAACAAATAAGTAAAAGCCCATCATTTGATGGGTTTTTTTATTTCCTGCCCCTATAATCTGAACTATACGTCTAAACAAACGTATATATTCAGAGTTATTCTTACTCAAACTTTTCAATTATAACCAAGCAAATGTTGAGACTACTATTTGCAGCTATGCTGCCTATGCTTTTTATTGTGCAGATCGAGGCACAACATTCCATTGCCAGAGAATGGAATGAACTGACGCTAGAGTCTATAAGAAATGACTTGGCACGCCCCACTGTTCATGCCAGAAACCTGTTTCATACCTCTATCGCTATGTATGATGTATGGGCAGCTTATGACGATGTATCTTCTCCCTACTTTCTCGGACAGACTGTGGATGGCTATACTTGTTCATTTAGTGGCATCCCGATTCCTGATAATACAGAGACCGCCCGGGAAGAGGCAATAAGTTTTGCAGTATACAGGTTGCTCCGCCATCGTTTCCAGAGTACTTCATCTGTTGTTGCAAATGTATTTCCACAATACGACAACCTAATGGCTACTAATGGTTATGACATCAATAATACTTCCATTGATTATAGTACAGGAGATCCGGCTGCATTGGGCAATTATATTGCTCAGGAACTAATCGCCTTTGGTTTATTGGATGGTAGTAATGAACAAAATGCTTACGTAAATCAATTCTATAGTCCTATAAATCCTGACTTGGTTGTAGAGTTATCTGGCAATCCTGACATTACCGATCTAAATCGCTGGCAACCCCTCACACTTGATTTTTTTATTGACCAAAGTGGAAATGTATTCCCAACCAACACTCCGCCTTTCCTGAGTCCTGAATGGGGTGAAGTCAGTCCCTTTGCACTGAGTGCTACGGATAAGACTATTAATACCAGAGACGGCTATAACTATGAAGTTTACCATGATCAGGGCGCCCCTCCTTCCATTGATATTACTTCAGTTGCTGCTTCCGAAGAATACAAATGGAATTTTTCTTTGGTATCTATGTGGTCCTCTCACCTCGATACCGCAGATCAGGTGATGTGGGATATTTCGCCCGCTTCTATCGGTAATATCCAGTCTTACCCGACAGATTTTGCTGGTATGCAGGCCTTCTATGATGATGTAAATGGTGGTGATCCGGGAACTGGTCATGCACTTAATCCTATTACAGGAATGTCTTATACTCCACAAATGGTACGTCGGGCAGATTATGCCAGAGTATTGGCTGAATTTTGGGCAGACGGACCTGAATCTGAAACACCTCCGGGGCACTGGTATACTATTCTCAATTATGTCAGTGACCACCCTATGTTTGAAAAACGCTTTGAAGGGGCAAGTAATATTCTGGATGATCTGGAATGGGATATAAAATCCTATTTTACATTAGGCGGTGCCATGCATGATGCCGCTATTACAGCCTGGGGCAATAAAGGCTGGTATGATTATATTCGTCCGGTATCCGCTATTCGGGCAATGGCTGAATATGGACAATGTTCTGATCCTGCACAGGCTTCTTATCATCCGGGAGGCTTACCCTTGATACCTGATTTTATAGAACTTATAGAAGCTGGTGATGTACTTTCCGGCGCTTCCAATCAACATGTCGGAAAAGTAAAAGTCTATGCCTGGCGCGGGCCAAATTACATTAGTAATCCGCTTATCGACGAGGCTGGCGTGGGCTGGATACGGGCTGAGGACTGGTGGCCTTATCAGCGTCCGACTTTTGTTACGCCTAACTTTGCTGGTTATGTATCCGGTCACTCTACGTTTTCCAGAGCTGCAGCAGAGGTCATGACTGCCCTTACGGGTAATGCATTTTTTCCAGGCGGAATGGGTGAGTTCAGTGCTACGCAAAACCAGTTTTTAGTATTTGAGGAAGGGCCCAGTGAAGATATTACTTTGCAATGGGCAACCTATAGAGATGCATCCGACCAGTGTAGTTTATCCAGGATATGGGGCGGTATACATCCGCCTGCTGACGATATTCCTGGTCGCCTGATGGGAATAGAGATTGGAGTGGATGCTTTTGTTTTAGCTAAACAATATATTGATGGTGCAATATGTGTTGATTATAGAGTAGTTACCGATACCTCTATCGGAGGAAGTGTTTGTAAAGCCGATAATACTATCCTATCAGATACGAATATCCAGTCTGGAGCGAATGTAAATTTTAAAGCTGGTCAGCTTATTAAGTTAGATGCTGGTTTTCAGTCTAATGTACAAGCCGATTTTTCTGCTGAAATAGAGGATTGTCAGTAGGGAGACCGCCCTTCGGGCTGAGAGAGGAGAGACCGCATTGCAAGCAATGCTGAGAGAGAAGAGAGCGTTCGCTGGCTCACTGAGAGATCGTGCCTTTGGCACTGAGAGATACAATCAGGGCTTTGGACAGTAATTGAGTTGTTGAAAAATTAATTTTATTCTTAATCGACTACTTCATCACCAGATTACTGTCCAAAATCTGATTAAAATGCCATTGGTATGACGTAAAGTGCAAAAAGGATAAGTAACAGGATTGAAATAATGTTTATGATAATAGTCGTTGGCAAATTATATAGGATAATGAAAAGGACAGGACCTAGTATGAGTCCGATTTTCTTGTATACAGAATAATTTTCTGGTATCATAAGCGAAGCTCTATAGACATGAGTTGACGAATTTAAAAATAATAAAAAAGGCTAATAAGCAGTCATCAAACTCTTATAAATGTCTTTTTTACCTAAAATTCGTAGTACTTCTTCTCTATTTTCCAAAACCATTACCAATCATTTCTTTTACTAGTTTGGGTCCACGATGTCCCCATATTGGATGTGGTTGTTGTAATCTTTCTTCTGCAATTTGATTAGCAATAATAAAAGGAGATTGATTCTTTGATTTTGCCTTTTCTAACAAGTCGAGAGAGTCTGTATAGACTAATTCCACTTCACGATCTATATCCGCTTTGACATAACCGTATTGCTCATTGGCACAATTGATAATTCCGAGTCGGTTGACAAAGAAGTCTGGCAGGTAAATGATGCCTTTGTCCTGTAATTGCCGGGCATGTTTTTCAGCAATTAATAGCTGATTATTCGCCCCACCAACAACCATTTCTACTTGTAAATTATTGATTGAATCATCATTCAGAATAGCCCCGATGGCATTTGGTGAGAGCAGATGGGCTTTGGTGCTGAAAAAAGCTTTTTCATCCTGGATAATTTCTGCCTGATCGTTACTAAAATTTTCACGAATTCGTTGAAGCGTTTTTTCATTAATATCAAAAACCAATACTTTAGCTCCAGCTTCTATTAATTGCTCCATGACATGATAGCCGACATTGCCAGCTCCATGCAGCAAAGCTGTTTTTCCTTTTAGAGGCTGATCTTTTCCATATTTGAATTCTGCTGCTGCTTTTATTCCGCTAAAAACACCTTTCGCTGTGTATATGCTCGGATTGGAACTCCCTCCAAATTCTACAGGGATGCAGGTAGTATGACGGGTAGTCGTGAAGATGTCAGCCATATCCTCTGGCTTGGTATTCATATCTTCTGCGGTAACATATACGCCATTTAATCGGGAAACAAACTTTCCATAGTTCTGGTACATATCCTTTCTTTCTTCTGCCGAAAGGTCGTGAATATTCTTCCTGTAGATTATACCTTTTCCTCCCCCCCACCAAAGTCTCGCAATGGCATTTTTATCTGCCATGCCTTTAGATAAACGTAAGCCATCCCGAAATAAATCGCCTAATGTAGGGTAAGAATTAAAACGTACACCACCAGCAGACTGCCCCCGAACAGTACTGTATACACAAGCAGTAAACAGACAATTATTTCGCTGATCGGTTCCAAAGAAAACACCTTCATGCTGCTGAAAATCCGGCCATTTCCTGATATTATTGGCTAATGCCTGTAAGGAAGTATGCGAAGCTTTGAGTTGACCATTTTGAGTAATAAAATACCCTTCTCCAATATTATTTTGAGACAAATGTTGTAAAAAATCTTCGGGAGATGTTTGTGCGTTCATGTTCTGTTTGTTTACAATACTTCGTATTGGGTTTTGCTTTTATCAGTAATAGTGATTTTTTGTGACCACAGTCCTCGGACATCGGACGACAGTCATAACTAGATCAAAGAATATCCATTATTTAAACTGACGACCGTGGTCTGAGAGTTGACGTCCTAAACAGTTCCTTTTTTATGTTTTTTTCTCCTATTAACAACTCCTCGAATCCAATTAGGTAAGACGATAGTACCCGCTAACAAATAAAAGTAATAAGTTAATATTCGCCAAAAGAAAGCGATAAGAATGGCTAGTCCGGTGATATATTCGCCTTTCAAATTAACAATGAAGTCCTGTAAAAACGGGCCAAAAGCAGCTTCTGCAATACCTGTACCACCCGGTGTGGGACTCAAAGCCAACACAACATACATAGTCTGCACACGTCCATATATCAGTGTTTGTTGTGCAAAACTAAAAGACTCCCTGATAGCCGGAACAAAGGCATACATCAACACCATAACTAAAACAAAGCGAATGATCCAGGCAGTAGCTGTAGTTCCGAAGCCTAATGCATGATAAGAAAATGGTTTTTGTCTTATTTCTTCAGAAGTCAGGACAATATCATTAGCCACTTCCATAGCTTTTTGCCTGAATCTTTTGAGGAAGCCCCATGAAGTCATCCAATGTAAAAAACGTCGAATTGTTGCCGGGCTGATAAAAACACCATAGAAAAATATGAGTCCATAGGTCAACATTGCGCCGTAGGCGACGAAAACGGAATTGGTCAATAATCCTCCCGACTCTCCTCCAGGATAGATCATCGGATAACCAAGGAAAGCAAAGAGTATAGGCATGCTGAGCACGAAGAAAGTCGTGTCTAGAATAATGGTATATAAAACGATAGCCGCAATTTTTCCGGCAGGTAATTTTTCCTGAGATAATACAAATAAGGCGACCCCCGAGCCACCAACACTTGTCGGCGTAATGGCAGAGCTAAACTCCCAGATAAATATGAGTTCAATACATTTACGCCAGGTAAATGCTCCATCGGTCAATACCCGAAGTCGTGTAGCATAAGCCAAATGGCGAAGCCCCAACAAGAAAACAGTAAAAGCCAACCAGCCAACTGTAAAAGCAGTCCAGTTGAGTTCAGGCAGGTCTTCTTTTTGAAAAGCCCGCCACATGATATAGCCGACTACTCCAATACCGATAATAATAGGAATGATAACACGGCTAAATCGGACAGAATTCAGCACTTCTGCTTCTTCCGAAGTCAGTTGTTCCTCTTGTAATAATGGTTCAGGATTCATTCTACAGGTGAGCCGGTTAGCCAAAAGTTATTGATGCCGATACCGGCAACGATGCCAATTTCTTGCATTTGCAGTAATTCTAATATCGCCAAAAAGACAAAAATAGCATGCATACGGTTTTCGCATCGGGTAAAGATATAATTGAAGTCTGATTTTTCCCGTTTTTTGACCATCTTCAGGATTCTTTCCCTTTCGTCGCCTATGGTATAATCATATTTAACAACGGTGTGTATAACCACCCGGTTTTCATCTTCAAAGCGTTGTAAAATTCGTTCAAAAGTTTTCAGCAGCTTGAACATGGTCAATGATTCGAGTTCTGCATCTACAAGGGCTTTTGTAGCAATAGAACGCAGCTCTCTACTAACATTACCTCTATCCTTTTTCTTAGCTCGGCTTTCCTCCAGCTCACGCATTTCATCAAGTACAGCTTTATAACGCTTATACTCTAATAATCGGCGTACCAGTTCTTCTCTAGGATCTATTTCATTACCTTCTTCGTCCAGTTCTTTGCGTGGTAACAATAGTTTGGCTTTGATACGCATAAGAGTAGCTGCCACCAGAATAAATTCGCTGGCTAAGTCAATATTCAAAGCTTCCATCTTACGAATATACCCTAGAAAGTCGTCAGTCAGCTTTGCAATAGGAATATTATAAATATCCAATTCATCCCTTTCTATGAAGAAAAGAAGAAGATCGAAAGGTCCCTCAAACTGAGGAAGTTTAATATTGTACGTTGAGCTGCTCATGCGGAAAGCAAAGATACAAATTTAGGGTGGAAATAATTTGGTAAAACTCATTTCGATAAAACAAATAGTTTTTAATTTAAAATATTTTGTTTATTTTTACATTCTATGTCAAATAAAACACCAAAAAAGGAGGGCAATAAATATGATAAAATTCTCAAGGAGAATATTGAAGCTTTGTTAATGCCTTTATTAGGTAAGGAATGAGGAGAAAATAAATTTACTTTCTTGGGCGAAGCTATTTTTTTCTTTTTCAAGGCGCAAAAAGCCTTACATAGCCTGACAG
>JAHDFX010000026.1:0-15952 GCA_020627965.1 Saprospiraceae bacterium
ATTCCCCACTTCAATATTCTGCAGCTCCTATTATTTTAACCACTCACCACTCACCCTGTATCATAAAACTTTCCAGCGGAGCATCATTATTCCCTACGATCACAACCTTTGTTGGGCCAACATGCAGCAAGCTAAGACTCTTAGTATTATTACGCAGAAAAAAGCCATGCTCAATATTGGGCAATACCTGAAAATTTCCTTTTCCTTTTCCTTTTAGAAAGTAGCCCACACCCGCATCATAACGGGAAGTCTCCACTTCGGTATGAAACATATTGCCGGCAGCCAGTATGTCCAAGTGTCCGTCTTTGTCAAAATCATCGATCAATGCATCCTGAATTGGAGCAGTTTGTGCAGCAATGGGTAAGGCTTCAAGACGCAACTTGCCCCCTTCATTCCATAATATTGCACTCTCAAAAGTATAAGCTGGATATTGAATAGCGGATTTAAGTTTTTCCGGTTCATGAATATCTGTAATGGAAGCTTCCGCAAAAGCCTGAAAGGTGGGGAATTTTTCCTGAATAAAAGGCATTTGCTCAGAGGAACATTCACGACCACGCACCGGACGCATGGTTCCTTTTTTATCTTCAAAAGTCAGTACAATATCCAAATTACCATTATCATCAAAATCATTAGCGTAAACGAGGAAAGGCTTATCTGCTGATGCGCTGAATTTAGCATTTGTACCCAAATTGCCTAGTACATAATCTTCGTCGCCATCACTATCCAGATCGGCAGCAGTGACTGACCACCACCAGCCATTGCTTTTGTCCAATCCTTTGGAGGTGGTAATGTTTTTAAACTTACCTTTATCGTTTTCAAAAATAGTAATTGGCATCCATTCTCCTGTAATTAGGAGGTCGGCGTCACCATCTTTATCTATATCCGTAAATTCTGCATCAGTAACCATACCCAGTTGTTTAAAATCAGGCGCAAATTGTTGAGTAACATCTTTGAATTGGCCATTCTCATTCAATAATAAATAACTATCTGCCGGATTTGGGTATTGACCTGGTGTGAGCCTGCCGCCCACAAAGAGGTCTTGGTCGCCATCGCCGTCTATATCTGAAGAAGTGATGGTCTTTGTACTAACTCGAAAATTAGGAAGGGCATTACTTTTCGTAAATGTTCCTTTATTATTAAGGTATAAACGGTCTTGATAGCGAACGTCATTTTGAGGGAATTCATTGCTGCCACTTGCCACATATAGATCCATATCTCCATCTTTGTCAGCATCAAAGAAGTGTGCACCTATATCCTCACTATTCTGGTCGACTGCCCAGGGTTGACTGCCAGATAACGCAAATAATTTACCGGGAATTTGTAAAAATAATTGCCCTGCTTGTCCGGCTGCTCCCCCTATATAAAAGTCGTCTAATCCGTCTCCATTAGCATCACCTAAGGCAAGGGCAGGGCCAAGTTGCGACTGCTTATGCGGAAGTAAGATTTCTTTTGCAAAGTCATTATGCTGCTGTTCTTTATGCTGAATAGGTGTTTGAGCAATTTGAGAGATTTTTTTAAACAGGGTGTTGGTAGAAGGCTGTGGAGGAAGACCAGCTATTTGCGAGACTTTATTGGCATCAATCTCAATCGTTTGATTAGCTTTTATATTAGTTAAAACAGAGATGGTTTTACCTGGCCAGTAAATCACTACGCTATCTGCCTGACTAGCTGTCCCCAAACCAATGTGCAGAATCGGCGTAGAAGAAGACTGGTATCCACGTACGGGTTGTTGGTGATATTGCTGAAACTTACCATCAGCAGTAATTTCCACTAAAGCACCAATGGCATGGCTGTTTTTCTGTTTGCCTTTTAAGCGGATTTTCAAGTAATTCCCTCCTCCTCCAGTATTTTCATAGATAGCAGACTTAGCTTCCATGTGGTTGACAATAATATCAAGGTCACCATCATTATCCAGATCACTATAAGCTGCACCATTTGAATTGACACCTTCTCCAAACCCCCAGGCTTTACTTTTGTCGTCAAAGGTCAAATTTCCTTTATTACTAAATATAAAATTAGATTGTGGACTAGAGGGTACATCTTTGTACAGACTGTTCATGTCAGTCTCATTACCGAGTTTTTTGACATAGTTGACATAGTCGTTATTAGCCATGTCAAAACGATAACCATTAGTGATAAAAATATCTTTCCAACCATCATTGTCAACGTCTAGAAAAAAAGTAGCCCAGCTCCAGTCTGTCTTGGCAACGCCAGACAAATAGGCAACATCGCTAAACATAGCATTGCCATGATTGAGGTGCAGGCAGTTGTGCATGTATTGATGATGAAAACCTGCCTTTACACGACTATAAAACTTTTCAGGTTGCATAGAAGGCATATTAGTTTTGGAGCGAACAGGATCATTAAAAGCCATATCGAGATTGAACAGGTCTACCCAGCCATCGTTATTGAAATCTGCTGCATCACTACCCATGCCAAAATTCGCAATATGCTGGAAAGACAATTGCTCACGGGCAGCGAAAGTACCATTCCTTTGGTTAATATAAAGCTTGTCCGACTCATCATAATCTGCACTGATAAAGATATCCTGAAAACCGTCTTTATTATAATCTGCTACACTAACACCAAGCGTATAAGTAAAATTATAAATACCAGAATTCTGAGTAATATCTGTAAATTTTCCATTATCATTTCGATATAACCTGTCACTTGGAGATGTGCCACTTTGTAATAATTCCTTGATTTTTGTACTAGTCATTTTCTGCTGCCCTAAAGGATGATTGGCTATGAAAAGATCTAGATCACCATCATTTTCTATATCAAAAAATACACTATGCACACTATGATCTCCCCCGGCAATACCATAATCTTTCGCTTTTTCCGTAAACGTTCCATTACCATTGTTTTCATAAAAAAGATTGGCCAATTCTGTAGATTTGGTAGTTTTCCCGCTTCGGCAAATGTAAATATCTAACCAACCATCAGCATTCAGATCAACCATAGTGACACCAGTATGCCAACCATTAAGTCCATCTATACCTGCTTTTTGAGTAATGTCTTCAAACTGCAAATTACCTTTGTTTAAGTACAATTTGTCTGCTTGTTGGTTGGCAGAAAAATATAGATCTTCCAGTCCATCGTTATTGATGTCACCCACACTTACGCCTGCCCCATTATACATGTATTCAAAAGTGTAATAATTATATTCTGGCGTTTCTTTTATGGTATTAATGATGTTAATGCCAGAAGTATTTTCCGATACTTTTTTAAAACCAGAAAAGTTAGTAGTAGCACTTGGTTCGTGATCATTTTGACAAGCAAAATAACAAAAAATAAACAGAGAGAATAGTATATGTTTCTTCATGACACAATGGTTCTCGTGTATTACATAATGATAATGCAGAGCATTGTAAATTTAAGTAACTTTCTATATAATTAAAAAATAAAATTTGTTTTCATTTGAATTATTAAAGTAAGAATATGTTTTACTTTTATTCAGGTGTTTAAACCTTAAGTGCCTATTGTTTTTCCGACCTCATTAAGTATGGTGAATATTTTTAAAGTTTTTGGGTGCGAAAAAGTGACATAGATAATAATGTCATTTTTAAAAATAAAAATTATTTAAAATGGATTTAATTTATTGATTTTTAGGGTTTAAATGAATGTTATTGTTTTTGTATGTGATGTTTTTTTGTGCAAACTTTGGAAAAGCAAAAACACAGTATAATCTATTTTAACATTTAAAAATATTGTAAAATCGGATATAAACCCTACATTTGCTATAAGTAGAAAAACATACTAAGACTAAATGTACAATTTTTCGTTATCTGTTTGAAAAGAACAATATCCCAGGAGAATTTAGGAAATACCATATTTCTAAAACACTATGAAAGGCTGAAACCTAAATCCAATTTTACACCCATATTTGGCCATTCTTAATATTTGCTGTAAAGGCAAATTTCTCCCTATTTAATGTGCGACAGTTAAGGTAACGAACCTACATATTTTACCAAACAAATAACACAGAGCTTTTTGCTTTGATGTATGGCGGAGCTTTGTGAACTTATCAAAGGATAGTGAGCTTTAGACACTTTTGTGTTTTAGCATTTCTATATTATTAAATAATATCTACTTTAAAACAAACTATAAATTATCAGATCATGACAAAGAAAAATTTCCTAACTACACTATTGACAGCTTTTTTCGCAGTATGTGCAATGAGCCTATTTGCACAGGCAGAACGTCAGCAAACACCTTCTAAAGCTGAAGTAAGACAAGCGATGAAGTATGAGCAGGCCAAAGCAAAAGCTGAAGCAAGACGCTTAGTACGTCAGAACCTAATGAACAAACTGGATGCTGAGAAAAAACTGGACTGGGGAGCTTTGAATACTACTAGCAAAGAATCTTTGGAGTTTTGGGGAAAAGTAGACCAGTCTGCTCTTACTCAGGAGGAGAAAAATTATGTAAATAATATTATCAAAGGAATGACCGGAAAGCTCAAACAAATGGGATACTAAGCATTTCCGTTCGATATAACTTAACATGAAGCGACAGCACCTTTTAAGGTGTTGTCATTTGTCGTTCTAGTATTATTGAAAAATAATACTTGACCTCGAAACAAAAAATTATTTTTCATTATGAGAAATTTTACAAAAAAAATAAGCTGGATGGTACTTACTATGGTACTGTCCTGTTGTGTGTTTACTACACAGGTCATGGCGCAAACCAATTGCTTGCCAGCTGGTGGTAGCGCAACAATAACGGTTAATATTATTAGCGTAGGTGGTAATGTAGATGACGGCTTTGGTCTTGGTGGACCAGATATTAGAGTGGAAGGCTTTGCCAATGCTTCTGATGGAAGTTTTGCGCTTTCAAATCCCTGTACTACAAGTGCTGACAATGCAACCTTGCCTTACACAACAGTCATTCCTTTGGGTAATCAGGCTTATGCAGGGGTAATATGTCTGCCTGATGAAGTAAATCTAAACTATACTGCCCATGAAGATGATAATGCCATTGGCTCCGACTGTGATGCCGATTATACTGGCTTTGGTAATGATGGGGATGATCATCATTGTATCAATTCTGGGGTAGTACCGCTGGATATTACCAGCATCACTACGGGTACAGGGGGATCATTAACACAGATAATCTCGTGTACATCTACAGATGGAGATGAAAGTGGTGCAGTATGGGATGTGACTTTTGAAGTCAATGTATCTATAACTATACCTATCGTAGATTGTAACGACCCTTGTTTTATAGAATTTGACCCGCTGGCTACAGGAAACTCTGCTTGTGCTACGTTAGTCACAGCAGCCCCAGGGTCTTCAGTAGGACTGACGATCTGTGCAGGAGATCCTGCCGGCGACCTCGCCGCAACAGGCCTTACCGCCGACTGCGGTACTCCTGTATTCGATATTCCTTTTGGTGCAGCTAGTGGAGTATTTGGAACGGTCATGGTCAATCCTGACCCTGCAAGTGCAGAAACTGTACAAAGCGGTGATGATGTAGAAGTGTGTTTTACTATGGATCACTCTTGGTCTGCTGATGTAGAAATTGTTTTAACCAGTCCAAATGGTATTGAAGTAGTTGTACTTGCAGATGAAAATGGTTCTAATGATATGGGAGATGGTGACGAATCAACAGCCCCGGCTACTACCCAATATTGCTTTAGCTCTGCTTATGCAGGAAACGATTTTGATGTTGCAGGTAACCTGGCGCCCGCCGGCAATTATGAACCATCACCTGCCGGATCTGGATTAATTGATGGTAGTACACCAATCTTGTGGGATGCTACCGCATTTGTAGGTGAACCGGTAAATGGTATGTGGAGCTTACGGATCATGGATGACGCAGGCGGTGACGATGGTATCATCTCTTCTGCTTCTATATCCATCACCACGCCAGGTGGTACAACTACTGCCAGCTTTAATGATGGCGCAGGAACAGTTACCTGGTACGACCAGGATCCTGCAGGTGGAACAGCTACTGTACAAGGTACAGGCAGTCCATTCGACCCAACTGGTACAACTGCCGAAGAAGGTGTTTTTGATGCCAGTATAGCAGGTACTTATACTTATTATGTGGTTTGTGATGATGGCGGCTGTCTGAGTTCAGCAACTCCGGTCTCCGTAACTGTGAATGCTGCTCCTGCAGCACCCACTGCTACACCTTTAGCAATATGCGAAGGAGACCCGAATGGCGACCTCGCCGCAACAGGCCTGATCGCAACTTGTGGAGATCCTGTATTCGATATTCCTTTTGGTGCAGCTAGTGGAGTATTGGGAACCGTAATGGTCAACCCTGACCCTGCAAGCGTAGAAACCGTACAAAGTGGAGATGATGTTGAAGTATGTTTTACGATGGATCATTCCTGGTCCAGTGATGTAGAAGTTGTTTTAACCAGCCCAAGTGGCATTGAAGCTATAGTACTCGCAGACGAAAATGGTTCCGATGACATGGGAGACGGTGACGAAGCAACGGCTCCAGCAACTACTCAGTATTGTTTTAGCTCTGCTTACGCCGGAAATGATTTTAATATTGCAGGAGACCCGGCACCCGCCGGCAATTATGAACCATCACCTGCCGGATCTGGATTAATTGATGGTAGTACACCAATCTTGTGGGATGCTACCGCATTTGTAGGTGAACCGGTAAATGGTATGTGGAGCTTACGGATCATGGATGATGCAGGTGGTGACGATGGTATAATCTCTTCTGCTTCTATATCCATCACAACACCAAGTGGTACAGCTACTGCCAACTTTATGGAAAATCAGGGAACTCTTACTTGGTACGATCAAGATCCCGCAGGTGGAACGGCTACTACACAAGGTACAATGAGTCCATTTGACCCAACGGGTACGACCGCTGAAGAAGGTGCTTTTGATGCCAGTACAGTTGGCACGTATACCTATTATGTAACCTGTACGGAAAATGGTTGTGAGAGCGCAGCAGTACCAGTAACGGTAACCGTAAACGGCCCTTGTACAGCAGCTTGTACAGCATCAGGTCTGGATGAAGATTGTGCAACAGGACCTACCACTTCAACAACAACAGAATGTGATGGAGACCTATCAACTATAGATGATACATTAATTACGCTGGATTGCGATGGCAGTTTCTGCGATTGTTTACCAGGAACGCAGATTAGTGTAGTCTCCATAGCCGATCCATGTACTTGTTTAGATAATGCTTCGCCCAATGGCTTGAATAATCAATTCAGCGAAGTAGTCACAGTAAATAGCGTATCATTGGCCGCCTGGCAGGTATCTGCCAATACAGGCTTATTTGATCCGACAGATGGCGTAACGCCAATTCCTTTAGGTACTTTCCTGGCGCAAGGCCCAGCAGGTACTTTCAGCCTTCCTGGAGTACACGATGATGCAGCTGGTTATACAATCACTGTTTGTAACGTTTGCGATGGCTCAGATGATCTGACTATCTCAAATACTTGTTTCTATCCTGATGTTACAGGACCAGGCGCAACTGTTCAGGCATGCGAAGGTGAAAGTGTAGATTTAGATGCACTTTTCACAGCACTTGACGGACAGACTGGGGCGGCAGCAACAGGAACTTTTACTTATGCGGATGCAGCAGGAAATCCGGTAACAAGTCCGTTTACGGATGTGCCAGGTTCTTATACTATTGATGTTAGTTACGACCAGACACCAGATTTGGCACCTTGTCAGAACTGTAGTCCTGGTTGTGTTATAACACAACAAATTACCATAGACATTCTGCCTGCACCAACAATTGGGCAGAATACCCTTTCATTCTGTGATAGTCCTGATCTGGATATTACAAATATTACTTTACAAGATTTTGATGCAGATGTTGGAGAAGGAGTACCAGTTGACTGGTACTTCGGAGATCCAGATGCAGGTGGTATTTTAATATCTCCACTAATAGGCCCAGTTGATCTAAATGTAGTAGGTACTGACCTTTGGGTTGTAGTAGATGACGGAACCTGCTCAGTAAGCGGACAAATAACAGTTGATATAGAAGCTGGCTCAACTGCGCCTACAGTCACTGGGCTGGAAATATGTGCCGGTGATCCGAACGGCGATTTAGCAGCAACGGGCTTAACAGCGGATTGTTCAACAACAACTGAAACAACAACAACTTTTGATTTTGACGCAGCAGCTTTCCCTGTTATTGTAATAGATAATGGAGATGGAGGAAGTTCAACATCAACAGCAACTTTCCCAGCGGGTTCTACGATAACAGATGTAAGCGTAGATGTAGATATGTGGCATTCCTGGATGTCTGATGTAAATATCAGCATTACTTCACCGGCGGGAACAACTGTCGATATTATGGATGGTTTAAATGGAGGTTCAGATGACCTTGGACCTGGCTCACCAGCTGATGGTTCGGGAGCAACTGGCTCTGGTAGCTATACTTTCACAGATGCAGGAGCAGCTATATTAGGTGCAAATGCTGGTGATGAAGCAGGTACTTATCAGCCGACAACTCCGTTCGCTACCTTAGCAGGTGAAGACCCGAATGGTGCATGGACGATTAATTTCTTAGATGATGCAGGTGGAGATGATGGAGAATTTACTTCAGCAGCTATCACGATCACAGCAATGACGGTCACTGGTGTTTCAGCTACAGCAACCATTACCTGGTATGATGACCCAACCGCAGGTACAGCACAAGGTACAGGTAATACATTTGATCCAACAGGAACAAATGCGGAAGAAGGTGCATTTGATGCCAACACAGCAGGTACTTATACTTATTATGTAAGTTGTGCCGATCCGTGTGAAGGCGCAAGAACACCAGTAACGGTGACAGTGAATGCAGAGCCTGAGGCGATCGACCCAATGCTGGAATTCTGTAGTACAGATGATCTGACCAGTTTTGATCTTACTACGCTTGACGGAATTGTAAACCCTGCCGGACTTCCGGTTGCATGGGTAGATTTAGCAGGTGTACCGATCAACTCACCAAGTGGTGCAGACCTTCCATTAATTGGATTGACCAATATAGTAGCAGTAGTAGATGATGCAGCCACTGGTTGTTCAGCTTCAGTAAACATAACAATTACGATTCAACCGGATTCCGATCCACCATTAACAGCAGGTCTTACGATCTGTCCTGGTGATCCGAATGGCGATTTAGCAGCAGTAGGCTTAATGGCAGACTGTGCACCACCAACAGTAACAACGACTACTTTTGATTTTGATGCAGCAGCTTTCCCTGTTGTTGTAATAGATGCTGGTGATGGTGGAAGTCCAATAACAACGGCAACATTCCCTGCGGGTTCTACGATAACAGATGTAAGTGTAGATGTAGATATGTGGCATTCCTGGATGTCTGATGTAAATATCAGCATTACTTCACCAGCGGGAACAACCGTCGGTATTATGGATGGTACAAATGGAGGTTCAGATGATCTCGGACCTACAGTAGCCGGTGCTGCTGATGGTACAGGAGCAAGTGGCTCTGGTAGTTATACTTTCTCGGACTTAGGAGCAGCTATATTAGGCGCAAATGCAGGAGATATCGAAGGTACTTATCAACCGACTACTCCGTTTGCTACTTTAGCGGGTGAAGATCCGAATGGTATGTGGATGATTGACTTTTCAGATGATGCGGGTGGTGATGATGGAGAATTTACTTCAGCATCTATTACGATCACAGCAGCTACATCTTCCGGCGGTACTAGTACAGCCACGATTACATGGTACGATACTCCGGGGGGAACAGCACAAGGTTCAGGCAGCCCATTTGATCCAACAGGAACAAATGCGGAAGAAGGGGCATTCGATCCGAATACACCAGGTACCTACACTTATTATGTAAGTTGTGCCGATCCTTGTGAAAGTACATTGACTTCAGTTACTGTTGTGGTGGATGCACCTCCGGCAATTAATGATCCGGGTATTGCATTCTGTCCAGGTGAAACAGATATGAGTTACGACCTGACACAAAATAATGCAGTAGTCGGTGGCGGTAATACAGTAGAATGGTACATAGGGGATCCGCTTGTAGGCGGTGGAGCAGTCAATCCTGTAACAACAGTAGACCTGACCGATCCTGCAATTGCCGCTAATGGACTATGGGTCTTAGTTACTGATGATGTCATTGGAGGAACAGGCTGTACAGCAAGTGGACAGATAACGATCACTACGACACCTGACTCTACTCCACCAGCGACAACAGATCTGACAGTTTGTGCAGGTGATCCTGATGGAGAATTAGCAGCGACAGGCTTAACAGCAGCATGTAGCTCAAGTGCAGGTGGTTTTGATGCTGCAGATTGGACAGCTACTCCAGGCGGAGATGGTTCTATAGATGATACAACAACACCAGGAACAGTAGTGATAACAGGAGGAAACGATGGTGCTGGTTCAATAACAAGCTATTGTTATACCTCAGCAGCAGGAGAAACTGTAACCTTCGATTATGCTTATGTTTCAGCCGATGCCCCTGGTTATGACTTTTTTGAATATTCCATTAATGGAGGAACAGCGACAGTTTTAGCAAGTGCAAGTGGAGATGCAGGTAATACTGCAATAACTCTTGGTGCAGGTGATGTTCTTTGTCTGCAATTAAGGACAGATGATGGACTTTTCGGAGAAGGTGCTGCCACATTAACATTCACGGGCTCTTTCGTAAGCTGGTGGGATGCACCAACAGACGGTACACAAGTAGGAGCAGGCGATGTTCTTGATCCAACTGGTTTGACCAGTGAAGAAGGAACGGTAGTAGATGCAAATACAGCAGGTACTTATACATTCTATGCACAATGTAATGACACAGGTTGTCCAAGTGCAAGAGTACCTGTTATACTAATAATAGATGCTGCACCAGTAGCAGTTGATCCTGACTTGATGTTCTGTGATACGGAAGACTTGACTAGCTACGACTTGACGCAGCATGATGCAACAGTAAGTCCTTCTGGCTTACCGGTCACTTGGTTGGATGGTAATGGAGCAGTGATTAATCCTGCTACAGTAGCTGACCTTCCGGCTATTGGTTTAACGAATATAAGTGCACAGGTAGATGATGCAGCCACAGGTTGTTCTTCTACGGTTAATATTACAATAACACTTAACGCACCTCCTGTGGCATTTGCAGAAGCTGATCTGCCTTGTGCAGGTGATGTACTGAGCATCAGCGAAACAGGAACAGGTGGCACGATGTGGACTTGGACAACGGATGGAGCAGGAGCAATAGCCGATGCTACAGCCCAAAGTACAACAGTAACAGGTGCCGTAGATGGAGATATCTTTACAGTAATGGTAAGTGATGACAATGGTTGCACAGCTACAGCTAGCATAACAGCAGTCTTCAACCCACTACCAGCAGCCAATGATCCAATGATTATGGCTTGTGATACAGATGACCTGACAAGTTTCGACCTGACAGCATTTGATGCGATAGTAGATGGCGGTGCAGTCAATACAGTCACTTGGCTTGACGCCAATGGAGATGAAATCAATCCGGCTACAGCAGCCGACCTTGATGTCTTATTGGCATTAGGTCCAATTTCTGCTACAGTAGTGGATGCCAACGGTTGTTCGGCTAGTACAGCAGTAACAATTATTACAAATATGACTGGAGCTTCACCAACAGTAGCTGGTTTGACTGTTTGTGCAGGCGACCCTGCCGGAGACTTAGCTGCTACTGGTGTCACTGCTAACTGTGGTAGCGGTGGAGAAACTACAAGTTCATTTGATTTTGATGCTTCTGCCTTCCCTGTTGTTGTTGTCAATGATGGAGATGGAGGAAGTTCTACGACTACAGCAACCTTCCCTGCTGGGGCTATGGTTACAGATGTAAGCATAGATGTAGATATGTGGCATTCTTGGATGTCTGATGCTAATATCAGTATCACTTCACCAGCTGGAACAACAGTAGCCATTATGGATGGTACAAACGGAGGTGGTGATGACCTCGGACCTGGCTCACCAGCTGATGGTTCAGGAGCAAGTGGTTCTGGAAGCTATAGTTTTACAGATACAGGAGCAGCTATATTGGGTGCAAATACTGGTGATGAGGAAGGTACTTACCAACCTACCAGTCCATTTAGCGCCTTTGTAGGCGAAGATCCAAATGGTACATGGACGATTACTTTCTCAGATGATGCTGGGGGAGACGACGGAGAATTTACA
The DNA here is from genome assembly GCA_020627965.1 of Saprospiraceae bacterium. GTDB lineage: Bacteria > Bacteroidota > Bacteroidia > Chitinophagales > Saprospiraceae > JAHDEO01. Next base: position 12,093 of record JAHDFX010000026.1, read on the forward strand.
GCAGCTAGCCTGACAATAACGGCTGCAGAACCAAGTCTTGTTGATGCAACCTGGTGGGATGCCGCTATAGGTGGTACACAACAAGGTATGGGGTCACCATTTGACCCAACAGGTACAACGGCAGAAGAGGGAGCTTTTGACGCTACAGTACCGGGCATATATACTTACTATGCTGAGTGCGATATGGGTAATGGTTGTGTCGGAGCAAGAGTTCCGATCACCGTTGAAGTCTTAGCTGCACCAACAGCAGATGCTGGCGGACCTTATGCTAAGTGTCCTGCTGACGCTCTGTTACTAGATGGTACAGCAGCAGGCGGAACAGCTCCATACACTTATGCATGGACAGCAACAGGTGGTAGCTTCGACGATGCTACACTTGAAGATCCTACATATAATATGATGGCTGGCGGTACTTATATGCTTACGCTAACGGTAACTGATGCTAGTGGTTGTACTGCAACCAGCGAGACAGAAGTCACCGTAGAAGATATGCCAAGTGCACAGATCGCCTTCGATTCGCCAATATGCGCAGGAGACGATGTAGCATTAGCAGAAATCGGCGGCGGTGCTGTTAGTTCATGGAATTGGACAACAGACGGAACAGCCACATTTGATGATAATACAATAGCGAATCCAGTAGCTAGTAATGTTTCCGATGGTGAAACGATTACAGTTACAGTGACTAACGCAGCAGCTTGTACTTCTACAGCATCAGTCACCATCGAAGTAGGTGGAGTTGATGCAGGAGACGATGTAGCTGTCTGTGAAGGAGAGTCTGCTACACTAGATGCAACAATTCTTAGTGCAGGTACTGCTGGTATCTTCCAGAGCTATACTATTGACCTGGCTTGTACAACAGGCTTTATGGATATATCTGGTACAGGTACAGCTCTTGGTCTAAGTGACGACGGAGAAGCATATATTACAACGACGAATGTTTATTCCTTATATGGCACAGCTTATACCAACTTTGGTATTGGTAATAATGGTGGAATAATTCCGGGTGCAACAGGAGGTGAGCAGCTCTTTGCAAGTAATGCAAATCTAACTGGCGGAGGAGCAAGCGGTAATCCGGTAGTCGCCCCATTATGGGATGACTGGGATAGCGATATAGGAGATGTCTACTGGCAGGAAATGGGTACAATGCTGATTGTACAATGGGATGACCGACCACACTTTAGTGGTACGGGAGCAGCATCCGGAGACGGCGTGACCTTCCAAGTGATCTGGGATAGTGCTTCAGGTGCAATTACATTTGTATATGATGATCTGGATAATGCATTAGATGCTACGGAAAACTTTGGTGCCGCAGCAACTGTCGGGCTGGATGCAGCAGATGGCAATAATTTCATTGAATCTTCTTTCAATGATGCTACATTGCTTTCCGGTACGACTTGTGTCTCTTACACTCCGAATCTTGCACAGACTTGTGTCTTCACAGGTTGGTCTGAAGATGGTGGAGCTACAATATTCGATACAAATCTGAATACAACAGTAATGCCTACTGCAACGACTACTTACACAGCTGTATTAACTTGCGGTGGTGTTGTCTGTACAGATGATGTTACTGTAACCGTAGATCAGGGTGTTGTTGTTACTGATCCAATGATAGCGATATGTCCTGATGTGGACGATATGAGCTACGACCTGACTCAGCATGATGCTGCAATAGGTGGAGGGGATCCTGTTACATGGTACATAGGTGATCCGAATACAGGCGGTACAGTTATTAATCCTGCAACAACGGTAGACTTGACTGATCCTGCTGTCGTAGCAGGCGGTATTTGGGCAGCAGTTTCAAATGGAGCTGGTTGTTCAGGTGCAGTACAGATAATGATTACAACATTGGCACCTCCGGTAGCTATAGCTGAATCAACAGCTGGATGCGAAGGAGACCCTGTACAGCTATCAGAAACAGGTAGTACAGCAGGAGCTATGTGGACATGGACATCAGATGGTAATGCTACTTTCGATGATGCTAATACGCAAAATCCAGTAGCGTCAGATGCTACAGCAGGTGAAACCTTTACAGTAGAGGTAACAGATGTAAACGGTTGTACGGCTACGGCTTCTACAACAGTCAGCTTCTTGCCTGGACCAGTAGTGGTAGATCCAATGCTGGAATTCTGTACAAATGATGATTTGACCAGCTACGACCTGACGCAACATGATGGCGATGTAGATATCTTCGGAGGCAGTACTGTTGAATGGTATGCTGGTGATCCGAATAACGGAGGTTCACCTATCAATCCACCAACTACAGTCGATCTGACAGATCCTATCATCACTTCCAATGGAGTATGGGCTTCAGCTACAGCAACCAATGGTTGTTCTAGCGTAATTATGGTGACCATAAATATCGAACCGAATCCTGCTGCTCCTACAGTTGAACCTGTAGCGATCTGCCTTGGTGAAGCTATTCCTGACTTTGAAACGCTTGGAGCTTCTTGCCCAGATGTTTTAGAATCAGTAACTGCACCAACATTCAGTAATGGAAACGAATTAGAACTTGCACCAGGCGTAGTCGTATCATTTGATATTGCTTTCGCACCAAATACACCTATCGGATGCTCTTTCGCAAGTGCTTCGGTAACGTTCAATACAGGTGGTTCTACATTCGTATTAGTAAATACAACTTCTGGTAACAGCACCAATATACCTGGCCCGGCACCAGTCACGCTGACATTAACAGATGTTGGTCCTGGTGATATTATCGTACCAGTATCTTTTGATGCTGATCCGGTTACAGGTACGCCTATACCAGCCGATTTTGATGGAGAGTTTACTTATACATTTGCTTGTCCTGTACAACCAATGATTACCTGGTGGGATGCACCAACAGGTGGTAATAATCTGGGAATGGGTGAAACATTCAATCCTGACGGAATTACAGGAGAAGAAGGTACAGTAGCAAATAGTACAACAACTGGAACATATACTTATTATGCACAAGTTGGTTGTGAGGGTTGTCCAAGTGATAGAGCAGCAGCTGTCTTGACAGTTGGTGATGCTCCTGAAATTAATGACCCAATGATCGAAGTTTGTATAGGCGAAGACCTTGAGAGCTACGACTTAACACAGCACAATGCAGACGTAAGTGCTACAGGTACAGTTGAATGGTATGATGGTAATCCTGCGACAGGAGGTAATGTCATCAATCCTGCGACAGCAGCTGATATAGCTGTAATTGGGATGAGTAATGTCTGGGCTCAGGTAACAGATGCAAATGGTTGTTCTGCAGCTATTCAAGTTACATTTAGCTCACTGGCTCAACCAACAGCTAGTATAGAGATACTAGGTAGCGTTTGTGAACGTGGTGACTTAGTATTGAATGAAAATGGTGGTGATGCAGTATTATGGATGTGGGAAACAGACGGAACAGCCGTCTTTAATGATGCTACATTACAGAATCCAATCGCATTAGGTGCGACAGGTAGTGAAACGATCACCGTTACTATTACTGATGTAAATGGTTGTACAGCAACTGATGCAATCACAGTAACATTTGATGAATCACCTACTGCTAACGATCCGATGCTGGAGTTCTGCGCAGATGATGATCTGACTAGCTATGACCTGACTCAGTGGGATCTGACGGTTAATCCTGACGGTTCATTAGTCACTTGGTATGATGGCGATCCGTTTGCCGGAGGCAGCCCGATTAGTCCTGCCGAGGTAGCTGACTTGCCGTTTATTGGCTTGAACAATGTTTGGGCATTAGTTAATGATCCAACGTCGAATTGTTCAAATGTAGTTAACATAACGATCAACATTAATCCACTACCAGTAGCTATCGCAGAAATAACAACTGCTTGCGACGGCTCTGATGTACAACTGAGTGAAACAGGTACAGGTGGTGT
>JAHDFX010000026.1:16052-39663 GCA_020627965.1 Saprospiraceae bacterium
TTGACTTCGATCCATTCGATGTTGAATGGTACTTAGGTGATCCTAGTTCAACAGGTCTGCCTATCTTCCCGCTCACATGTGTAAGTATTGATAAATTACAAATGGATGATGTCTGGGTAATCTTGACAGATGCGAATGGTTGTTCTGTTTCTGTTATGATACCAGTTGTTACCAATCCTGCTCCGACAGCTATTGCTGGTGCAATGGGTATGTGCGAAGATGAATCAATTCAATTGTCAGAAACAGGTACAGGTGGTATCACCTGGAGCTGGACAACTGATGGTGGCGCAACATTCGATGATGCAAACACACAGAATCCAGTTGCTACAGGTGCTGTAGATGGTGAAACGTTCACAGTGGTAGTGACAAATGACAATGGTTGTTCAGCAACTGATCAAATTACAGTTATGTTGAGCTCACCAGTCGTTGTTGTAGATCCTGTTCTTGAACTATGTGTCAGTGACACTATGTGTGTCAACTTAGGTCAGCTAAGTGGTACAGTAAGCACTACAGGAACAGTGGATTGGTATAATGGAGACCCAGCTACAGGAGGTATACAAATCTTCCCAACTAGTTGCGTTAGTATCAATAAGATAGATGACGGACTTTGGGTTCAAGTAACAGATGATAAAGGTTGTTCCGGTGAGGTAGAGGTAACGATCATTCTGAATGATAATCCTACTGCGATCGCTGCCGCAACAGGCATGTGTGAAAATGAGGATATTACCTTGACGGATAACGGAACAGGTGGACTGATGTGGAGCTGGACTACTAATGGTAATGCAACAATTGCAGATCCAGCAGCTCAGACAACAACAGCATCTGGCGCATTGGATGGCGATAGCTTTACTGTTATTGCTACAAATGAGGCAGGTTGTTCTGATACATCTACTGTAGTGGTGATGGTCAGCCCTCCAATTGTACTACCTACACCAATTCTTGAATTCTGTCCAAGTGATACTATGTGTGTCAACTTAGGTGGACTAGGCGGAGTAGTCAGTACAGATGGTACAGTAGACTGGTATGATGGTGATCCTGATGGTTCAGGTATCCAGGTATTCCCGGTTAGTTGCGTATCTCTTGATAAGGTCGATGATCTATGGGCAACAGTCACAGATGATAAAGGCTGTAGTTATGCAGTTGATGTTACTGTTATTGTAGAGTCTATCCAGATCATTGCATGTCCTGCTGATATTACAGTGACACCAGAAACAGGCTGTGAAGCTATGGTGACAGTACCAGCGCTTGTGTTTGATGCTTGTGAAGGTGCAACAGTAACCAACGATTACAATGGTACTGCGGATGCTTCAGATGTCTATCCGTTCGGTACTACAACAGTAGTATGGACTGTAAGTGATGGAGGTGGAAATGCCGTAACCTGTGATATGACAGTTACAGTAACCTCGCCTTCAGGTGGTACAGTGACAACGACTACAGTAGATACAATCTGTATGATCTCTGATCAGGATCTGTTTATTGATGATATTGGCTTTGGGCCAAATGGTGATTATACATTCACTGATCCGGGTACTTCAACAAGTGCTGTGATTACTGATATTACATTAGAAATCTTCCTACGCCTTGAAGGAGGGTCTTGTGAAAGTGATGTAGAAGCTATGATCTATGATCCAACAGGAGCATTAGTAGCTTCCTTCCCGGCAGGTAGTTTATTCTCTACTTGTAATGGTGGTAATACATTATATAATACTACGGTATCTATTCCTTCTGCAACTGTAACAGGTGCAGCGGATGATTGGATAGCTGAGTTTAATGATGCTAATGGACAAAATGCAGGAGATGAGTATTCACTCAGATTCGGTAGAATTTGCTACATAGCAACAACAACAACGGTTACAACTGTATCGCCTCTAATGATTACATCTTGCCCTGCTGACGTTACAGTAGCAGCACCAGCTGCAACTTGCGAAGCAATGGTAATGGTTGATCCACTTGAGTACGATGCCTGTATACCAGGAATAGTTGTGAATGATTACACTGGTACCGATGATGCATCAGGTGTCTATCCCGTTGGTACAACCGTCGTAACATGGACTGTAACTGACCTTGCTGGTAATGTAGCCACTTGTGAAACTACAGTAACCGTAACAGGTGATGATGAGCCAACTATAGTATTGTGTCAAAGTACAGTTTCGGCAACAGCTGATCCTACATCTTGTGATGCAACACTAACAATTCCACAAGTTTCAGCAGTGGATTGTGGTACGATCACAATTACTAATGACTATACAAATACAAATGATGCCTCTGGTACTTATCCAATTGGTACAACTGTGGTAACCTGGACAGTAACAGATAATGATGGTAATACAGCAACTTGCTCGACTACCGTTACTGTTACAGATGATGGACCAACTATCGTAAGTTGTCCTGCTAATGTTATGCAAAGTGTAGATGCAGCAAGTTGTGATGCAACGGTTACTATTTCTGCACCAGGTGCAATGGGAGGATTAACTGCGGAAGACTGTGGTACTATAACAATCACAAATGATTACAACGGTACAGCAGATGCTTCTGATACTTATCCAATTGGTACAACAGTGGTAATCTGGACAGTAACAGATAATGATGGTAATACAGCAACGTGCTCAATGGATGTAACCGTTGTAGATGATGGACCAACTATCGTTAGTTGTCCATTTAATATGGTACAAGGTGTAGATGCTCCTGGTTGTGATGCAGCGATAACAGTGCCTGTGCTTATAGCTGAGGACTGTGGTACGGTTACAGTTATAAATGATTATACTAATACAGCAGATGCTTCTGGAACTTATCCAATTGGTACAACAGTAGTAACCTGGACAGTAACAGATAACGATGGTAATTCGGTAACTTGTTCAACGAACATTACAGTTGTGGATGACGGACCGACTATTGTCAATTGCCCGGCAGCTGTGTCAGCTATGGCTGATCCGCAGTCTTGTGATGCTGTTGTTGCAGTGGAAATGCTAAGTGCGGAAGATTGCGGTACAGTAACAATCACAAACGATTATACAAATACTGACAATGCTTCTGGAACTTATCCAATTGGTACAACAGTAGTAACTTGGACAGTAACAGATAACGATGGTAATTCAGTCACATGCTCGACTGATGTAACAGTAACAGATGGTGGACCAATGATCGTTTGTCCGGCAGATATTACAGAGAACGTGAATACTGCAAATTGTGATGCAGTGGTTAGCGTACCTGCTCCTATGGCAGATGATTGTGGTACAGTTACAGTTACAAATGATTTCAATAATACAGCAGATGCTTCCGGTACTTATCCGATCGGAACAACAGAAGTTGTCTGGACTGTAACCGACAATGATGGTAATACAGCAACTTGTTCAATGAACGTAACAGTAGTAGATGGAGGACCAGTAATTGCTAGTTGTCCTGCTAATATGACACAAGGAGTTGATGCGCCTGATTGTAGTGCAGCGGTAACAGTACCAGCACTAGTTGCTAATGACTGTGGAACTGTAACGGTTGTGAACGATTTCAATGGCACATCAGATGCTTCTGGAACTTATCCAATTGGTACAACAGTAGTTATCTGGACAGTGACAGATGCCGACGGTAATTCAGCAACTTGTTCAACTGACATTACAGTTATAGATGACGGACCAACTATCGTTGATTGTCCGGCAGCAACAACAGGTAGTGTCATTCCAGGGCAATGTGTAGGTATGGTAAGCATACCAGCATTAGTAGCAGAAGATTGTGGTACTGTAACGATCACAAATGATTTCAACGGTACAGCAGATGCTTCTGGTATGTATCCAGTCGGAACAACAACAGTTGTATGGACAGTAACGGATAATGATGGTAATACAGCAACTTGTTCTACTGATGTAACAATCTCTGATGATGGACCAACACTGGTATTCTGTCAGGGTACAGCTTCAGCTCAGGTTGATCCTGCTACATGCGATGCAATAGTCTCTGTACCTGCACCGATAGCAGATGATTGTGGTACTGTAACGATTACAAATGATTTCAACGGTACAGCCGATGCTTCTGATACTTATTCAGTCGGAACAACAACAGTTGTTTGGACGATAACAGATAATGACGGTAATACAGTGACTTGTTCCACTGATGTGACTGTTACAGATGTAGGTCCTACGATCGTATCTTGCCCTGCAGCTATCACACAGGGAGTTGATGCACCTGATTGTAGTGCAGCAGTAACAGTACCAGCACTAGTTGCTAATGACTGTGGAACTGTAACGGTTGTGAACGATTTCAATGGCACATCAGATGCTTCTGATGTCTATCCAGTCGGAACAACAACAGTTGTTTGGACAGTAACGGATAATGACGGAAATACCGCGACTTGTTCTACTGATATCACTATTGTAGATGACGGACCAAGCATTACTGATTGTCCTGTAGCAGCAACTGGTGTTGTTACTCCAAATACTTGTAATGGACAAGTAACAGTGCCAGCATTAGTAGCTGAAGATTGTGGAATAGTAACGATCACGAATGATCAAAACGGAACTGCGGATGCTTCAGGTACATATCCTGTTGGAACAACAACAGTAGTATGGACAGTAACAGATAATGATGGTAATACAGCAACTTGTTCTACTGATGTTACTGTTTCTGATGACGGACCAGCTATCATTGGTTGTCAACCTACTGCTACTGCTGAAGTTGACCCTGGAACCTGTGAAGCAATGGTTAGTATTTCGCCACTACTTGTAGATGATTGTGGTACAGTAGTGATTACAAATGATTACAACAACACGGCTAATGCTAGCGATATTTATCCGCTGGGTATAACAACAGTAGCCTGGACAGTAACGGATAATGATGGTAATGTAGCAACGTGCTCAACTGAAGTCACTGTAACTGAAGGAACATCTGTAATAACTGTTATGGATACGATCTCGATCATATCTGATGTAGATGGATTTATTGATGATGTTGGATTTGCTAATAACTTATCTACATCATATCAGGATCCAGGTACAGATGCAAATGCAGTTCTTTCTGATATAGAATTATTGTTGTACTTCAGATTAGTCTCGGGTTCTTGTGAAGGAGATATAGACATCAGAGTAACTGATCCTGCTGGCAATAGCATGGTATTCCCAGCTATCTTTGGTGCAGGAGCTTGCCAGGGTGGAAATGCATTGTTTATAACAACGGTGGATATTCCAAGTGGCTCAGTAACTGGTTCACCAGCCAACTGGATCGTTGAATTTGATGATAGTGATGGACAGAATACTGGTGATGAATATTCTATCAGAGCAGGTATCTTGACTTACGTTGCAACAACAACAATGGTGGTAGGCGGTGCGCCAACAATTACAGATTGTCCAGCTGACGTTATGGCAATGGCTGACCCTGGAACTTGTGAAGCTGCGGTTAGCGTTGATCCTTTACAAGCAACTGATTGCGGTACTTTCACAGTAACAAATGATTATAACAATACAGCGGATGCTTCTGATACGTATCCAGTTGGAACAACAACAGTAACCTGGACAGTAACGGATAATGATGGTAATACAGCGACTTGCTCGACTGATGTTACAGTTACTGACGGTGCCGGACCAACGATTGTTAGTTGCCCTGCTGATATTACAGTAGAAGCTCCTGATAATGGAACTTGTGAGGCAGACATTGATGTGTCATTACTAACAGCAACCGATTGTGGTACATTTACTGTAGCCAATGATTTTACCGGTACTGATGATGCGACGGGTACATATCCAGTTGGAACAACATTAGTAACCTGGACAGTAACAGATAATGATGGCAATGAAACAACTTGTCAGCAACTAATTACTGTAACTGCACCAATAACAAGTGCAGATGTAGAAATGGTTTCTGACCAGGATGATTTTGTTGATGTTGGTGGTTTTGCTGCTAATCCGGTCATGACATTTACTGATCCGGGCACAGTAGTCGGGGCATCATTGACGGATATCGAACTGACCTTGTTCTTTAAAACAGTGGGCGCTGCTTGCGAAAGTGATATTGCGATTCAGGTAACTGATCCTGTAGGTAATATAGTAGCTGTTTTCCCTGCTGGTTCTTTATTCCAGACATGTATAGCGAATCCAAATACGCTACATCAGGTAACAGTAAGTATTCCTGGAGCAGCTACAACTGGTCAGGTTGATTTCTGGACGGTTCAATTTGATGCTGGTCTTGATTCTAATGTTGGTGATTTTGAATACACATTCAGAGCAGGGGTACTGAATTATACTGCAAGTTTCAATACTTGTGGAGGTCCGGTATTCTTCGAATCTGATAATATAGAAGGTGTAGCTGCAACTATAGAAGAAGCACCTACCAATGATATCAAGCTTTTCCCTGTTCCTACAATGACCAGGTTAAATCTTGAATACACTGCTGAAATGACTGAGAACTTACGTATTGAGATTTTTAATGCAGACGGAAGAGTGATGATCGCTCGTGACGACAATGCATTGGAAGGCTTGAATAGATATGAACTTGATGTAACGACACTAGCTGCCGGTACTTACTTCCTCAGAACAATCTCTGCGGATGGTGAGACGAAAGTTAAGCCGTTTATTAAAGTTTCTCCGTAAGGAAATTAGATAGTAAAGCGTAGCTTCGAGCTACGAAAATTATAAGCCGGATTCAGACAACTGAATCCGGCTTTTTGTTTGCCCAGCATGGGCAAATGTAGATTGCCACTGGCTAGAAACGCTCTGAAAGCTACACGAATGGAGAGCCTGTCTGATGTCAATGTTTTACTGAATTGTACTGCAAAACAATCGTTTTTTTTTATGCACAAATGGTATAGTTTGTACGATAAAGTCTATGACAAGACTAACCTTGTTCGCAGCTTCTATAAAGTGAAGCAGAACAACGGAGTATCTGGCACAGATAGACAAAGTATCGCTAATTTCAGTGATAACTTATCAGCAGAACTATATTGTTTAGAGAAGGAGCTACGTGAAAAGAACTACCGACCACAAGCCGTCAAACGTGTTTACATTTAGAAACCGGACATTCCTTAGCACTTGCTTATCCAATTTCCTCTTCAATACCTACAATGATATCTGTTGCCTGCTGATAGACTTTGTTCATATCGGCAGGATTATCCATGCCGGCAAATAATGCCATGTCGCAGGTGTTTAATAACCCAATAAATCCTTGCGTATGAGATTCGGATACATTTTTGACCAATAATTTGTCTGCTACATTTTCCTTATTTAGCTCAGAAAGCGGAATGCCCAATTTGTCGCCAACATAGCCCCAAAGCGCCTGTGAGACTTCTTCATAAAACGATCGGCTGTTTTGTTCATCTAAGTGTGTTTGGGCAGTAGAAAGTCTTTTTTGTGCGACTTGACCAGCTTTTTGTGTCTTCAATAAAGAAATATCTATATGACCTCGTTTTATTTGTACCTGTCGGTAGGCAATAACACCAAGAAATAGCAAACAGGGAAGAGTGAGTAGAAGCCAATAGATCGTCGTGCCAAACAAACCTTTCCCTTTAGCTTGAAGTCGAGTACTTGTTCTTATAGGGAGTACATCCTGATTTTTAAGGCGTTTTTCTTTATCTATAGCATCCTCTCTCCGATCTGTTGAAGCAACTTTGTCTCCAGTAACTTCAAACTGAATGGTATCTGGTTGTAAAGTCACGTATTTCATTGAATCTGTATCAAAATAGGAGAAAGCAGGGCTAATCGCATATACTCCTGCTTTTTTAGCGAGGAAAACATATTCAAAGGTTTTTGTTCCACCCAATGCCCCCTCCGTCAAATAGCTTTTCTGTGAACTTTTAGGCTCATATAATTCAAATTCATCTGGATCGAGTCTAAGATCGGGGGCTTGTATTTGTTTTATATCGCCTTTACCAAAAACACTCATCCGCAATGTATAGGCATCCTGAGTAGAAATAACACTACGATTACTGCCCATCAACTGCATTTCGTATTTGCCAACAGCTCCACTGAAAGAAGGGGGGCGATTTTGTGTAGGTAAGGAATTTACATCAATTTTTAATACTTCACTTGAAATCGTTTCAAAAAAGGATCTGCGTAAACCTCTTACATTGATCTTAGCCTGTATAGCATGTGCAGGTACCTCTAGTAAGCCTGATTTTTGAGGAAATAGGGCTACTCTTTTTATAGTTTTTACTTTGTACAATACTTTGTTGATCTTTGCTTCTTTCCAACTAGATTTAAACTTGCCAATTTCCTGCGCATAAAAACCGTCATATTCTGGATCGCTAATAAATTCAAAATAATTAAGATTTACGCTGGTGTAGAGTTTGAAATTGACAATTACTTCTTGTCCAAGATAGACCTTGCTTGTATCTATCTCAGCTTTTAACATAATAGCAGTGCCTTCTTTTATTCTATCAATGGTTTTCTCTCTAGTTCCCTTTTTACCAGGAGGAAGTATCTCTATGGTAATCGGTTTGCTTCGGTATTTTTTCCCTTTTACAACTGCTGTTGCAGCTCCTATTGTATGCTTTCCGACTTTATCTGTTTGTAATACGTAGGTCTGGGTATAATTGTAAGCCAATCTACCATTATTATAATCATAGCTGCGTCCACCTTCTTTTCCGAGTACTTTAAATGGTTTCAGATTTGGCGGGTCTATACTGGTAGGTGTTCCATTATAGACCGTGAAAGAGATTTTTACGTAATCGGACTGAGGTACTTGTTGCAGATCGGCAGAGGCTTCAAATTTGACCTGTGCCATTAGCAATAAAGGGAACACTATATTTAAAAATAAAAGTAAAAAAGTCTTTTTCAATGACTCAATGATTTGGAGTGAATAACTCATTACTATATTTTGTAAATCCTTCTTTTTTTCTTGACCTTCTCCTCCTCTTGCAATTGTTGCTTAGGCTGTTTAGGTACATAATCAGGATGAACTTTCTCATTTAATACAACTATTGTTGCAGGCTCAGAAGTCAAAATTTCCCCATTTACCTCTATGCTGTTTGAGGGAATTACCAATTGACCACTTTTGACTGGGCGCAACCAATAAATATAGGAAGATTGTTGCGACATTTTACCATTAATGATTTGTGTTTGCATAGACTGTGATGAACCCATCGCCATTTCAAACCCATCAAATTCGGGGGCACTGAAGTGGCGCGTCTGGGCGCCTTCCAATACAAATTCACATTTAAAACGTTCTCCTATAAGTAGTGTATCGGCATCTATTTTTAACGAAAAAATTATATCTTGCTGTGCCGCCAACACATTATAAAACATAAAACCAAGCAATAAGGCTAATATTTTTTTCATTACAAATGTTTTACAAAAGCGTAATAAATTTAAAACAATTCCTATTTTTTTTGTTCAAAAGTACAAAGAAATCAGAAATTAACTGAACATGAAAAAGAAGTCCGCAATAATTCCTTTTCGCAAAATTGATGAGCAAGTGGAGGTTTTGCTTGTTCAGAATTCGAGCATATACGATGTTGATATGTATGCTATATCTGGTGAAACATTTACGCACATCATTAAAAATTTAACTCAGACCAGTAATTTTGAAATAGAACTTATTTAGGAAAATATCAGGAAAATCTATTTCTTTGTTAATTATTGTAGACACACAGAGAACTCTTTTAAGTTTTTACGAACTCAAAGTTTAAAAGAAATTCAATAAGAAGAACACAAAATCAGCCTCTATGGATTACGAGAATTTACAAACAGAATTTGAAGACGGCATATTGGTCGTTAAGATAAACAGGGAGAAAGCTCTTAATGCATTGAACAAACAAACAATGCTGGAGATTCGTTATCTTTTTGAAGCACATGCACCCGATCTAGATGGACTCAAAGGGGTCATTGTGACTGGTGCAGGAGAAAAAGCTTTTGTAGCAGGTGCAGATATTAAAGAGTTTGAAGGACTCGACAGGAAGGCTGCGCAGGCCTTGGCAAAAAACGGACAGGATATTTTCTTTCTGATTGAGAATTTTGCAAAACCTGTTGTTGCAGCAGTCAATGGATATGCACTAGGGGGCGGATGTGAACTGGCAATGGCCTGCCATATGCGGGTAGCCGGAGAAAAAGCGCGTTTCGGACAACCGGAAGTTAATCTTGGTCTGATAGCTGGTTATGGAGGTACACAACGCCTCACTCAATTGATAGGCAAAGCCAAATCGATGGAACTACACCTGACTGGCGATATGCTGAATGCTGAAGATGCTTATAGACTAGGATTGGTCAACTATGTGGTTCCGAAAGGAGAAGAAATTGCTAAAGCAAAAGAGATCATAGAAAAAACAGCAGGAAAAGCACCTGTGGCTATAGCAAAAGCGATTAAAGCGATTAATGCTCATTTTAATGAAGGCAAACAAGCGTACAAAACTGAACACGAACTATTTGGTGCATTGATAGAAACGGATGACTTTAAGGAAGGAGTAAATGCATTTGTAGAAAAACGAAAAGCTAATTTTACTGGGAAATAAAAAGTGTTGATGTGTTGAAATTTTTGTAACATCAATACTTCAACACGATACTTTTACTCAATACACTCAACATATGAAACAATTTGCGATAAGCGTATTATGTATCTTTTGTCTTGCTGGCTGCATCAAAACCGAAACGGTGTCTTTTGATGAGCAAATGGCCATTGACGAACAAATTATTCTAGATTATCTGACTGAAAATAACCTGACAGCAGAAGTCTCAGAAGATGGTATTTATTATCGGGAAATACTGGAAGGAAATGGCATCAATCCTACGATAGAAAGTACCGTTTCGGTACATTATAGGGGAATGTTACTGGATGGCACAATATTCGATGAATCTTATGGAGGAAATCCCAGAGAATTTGCACTCAATGGCGTTATCTTAGGTTGGCAATTAGGTATTCCATTAATGAAAGAAGGGGGACGGGCTGAATTATATGTTCCTTCTCGTTTGGCTTACGGAACTAGTGGCAACGTTGGTATTCCTTCAGACGCTGTTCTTATTTTTCTTGTAGACTTATTAGACGTACAATGATAACACACAAACCAAATTCAGAAGAATACGCAGCTTATTACAGTACTTATGTAGATAAAGTACCCGAAAATGATCTGCTGCTTAATTTGCGCCAAATCCATCATGATACACAGGAATTACTGTGGAGTCTGGATGAGTCGCAAGGTAACTATCGTTATGCCGATGGTAAATGGACAATAAAAGAAGTCCTGATGCACCTAATTGATACAGAGCAGGTCATGGCTTATCGAGCTTTATGTATCTCGCGTGGCGATCAAACAGAATTGCCGGGGTTTGACCAAAATGCTTATGCAGAAGCAGTTGACGTATCAAAAAGAACGGTTCGGAGCCTGGCGGAAGAGTTTGCTATAACGAGAGATATGTCTCACGTTATGTTCAAAAATTTTGACGCAGCAATGTTTGCTCATGTAGGGATTGCCAATGGTAACAAAACTTCTGTTCGTGCGCTGGCTTATATTATCCTGGGGCATGAACTGCATCATGTTGGTGTATTGAAGGAAAGATATTTGTAGACAGTCCGAGGTCCATAGTTCATAGTCAATAGTATTCATATAGACCACGCTTAATCATTTTGCAAAGCAAAATAAATAGTGTTGTAAATAAAATAACTATCGACCTTGGATCATTGACTATCGACAATAATAGTTGTGACCATGCCTTTATACCTTAACGATTCACTGAATTTTATCTCAAAACTTACACCCAAAAGGGTGTGGAACGGGATAAAAGTTGTTTCGTCTTTTTATGTGACAAAATGGACTAAGAAACCCATACAATGGGGGATGCCTTTCACCGTTTCGTTTGAACCTACTACTGCATGTAATCTTCGTTGTCCTGAATGTCCTAGCGGACTTCGTGCTTTTACCCGCCCGACAGGTAATCTAAAAGAAGATTTTTTCAAAGATACGATAGATGAACTTCATAAGGAATTACTTTATCTGATTTTTTATTTTCAAGGCGAACCTTATATCAATCCCAAGTTTCTGGATATGGTGAAATACGCCAATGATAAAGGCATTTACACGATTACATCTACGAATGGACATTTTTTAAATGATGATAATGCCCGGAAAACTATTGAATCAGGACTGGACAGAATGATTATTTCAGTCGATGGAACGACACAGGATGTTTATGAGAATTATCGGAAAGAAGGTAATTTGGAAAACGTTTTGCAGGGGGCAAAAAATATAGTCAAATGGAAGAAAAAACTAGGTTCTAAGACACCACATTTGATATTTCAGTTCCTTGTCGTTAAGCCCAATGAGCATCAGATACCAGAAGTATATCGGCTGGCAAAAGAAATAGGCATCGACGAGGTTAAGTTAAAAACAGCTCAGGTATACGACTATGAAAACGGTAATCCGCTTATCCCAACCATTGAAAAATACGCTCGTTATCGGCAATCAGCCAATGGAAAGTGGGAGGTTAAGAATGAATTGCTGAATCATTGCTGGAAGCTTTGGCATTCCTGTGTTATCACCTGGGATGGGCTGGTAGTACCTTGTTGTTTTGATAAAGATGCTACTCATCGCTTGGGAGATTTGAAACAAACAACCTTCAAGGCCGTCTGGCAGGGAGGGGAATATGACCGTTTTCGTCGCCAACTGCTCAAAGGTAGAGATCAGATTGATATTTGTACCAATTGCACGGAAGGCTGCACTGTTTGGGTTTGATATAATTCATATTAAAAATGATAAGCTATTACATACTCATATTGATCTTTCTACTACTTTCCGGTTTCTTTTCCGGAACTGAGATTGCCTATGTTTCAGCTAGTCGTTTAAAGATCGAGCTTAAGCGACAGCAAGGTACAAAACGAGGATTGTTATTGGCTAAATTTTTTGAAAGCCCATCTTCTTTTCTGGGAACGATGCTGGTGGGGAATAATATAGCACTGGTTATTTTCAGTTCATTAACTGCGAAAGTATTTGAAGCACATTACCTACATTTGTTACCGGAGGTATTACAGGGAACTTTTGGTTCTTTATTCGTGCTGACCATTGTGACGACCATCATTGTCCTGATCTTTGGAGAGTTTATTCCTAAATTACTTTTTAGGCTGAGTCCGGTAGGCTTAATGCATTTTTTTACCTATCCGCTGAATTGGATTCGCTGGCTACTAAAACCCTTGGTCTGGATTATGGTAAAGGCTTCACATCAGTTGCTGGCATTGATATTTAAAGTAGAAATTAAAAATGATGAACAAGCTTTCACACGTACTGATCTGGAAGATTTTATCAGGAATAGTCAGCCCGAAAGTGAAGAAGAAATAGATAAGGAGCTTTTTGAAAATGCTTTATATCTTAATGATGTAAAAGTGCGTGAATGTATGATTCCCCGGACAGAAATCGTGGGAATTGATATGAATGAAGGAGTAGCCCGTGTAAAAGAAGCTTTTATAGAATCGAAACTATCCAAGATCATTGTATATGATGAAACGCTGGATGAAGTACTTGGCTATTTTCATCATCATCAAATGCTAACTAAGCAAGAAGACATTTCCCGTAAGGATATTCTGGACATTTCATTTGTACCTGAAGCCATGCCTGCCCGTGATCTGATGAATATTTTTATTCGTGAACGGGTAAGTATTGCATGTGTAGTTGATGAATTTGGTGGCACAGCCGGTATTATAACTTTAGAAGATATTCTGGAAGAAATTTTTGGAGAAATAGAGGACGAACACGACAAAGAAGAATATATTGAAATTCACTACGGCGATGACCAATATCTGTTTTCTGGGCGTTTGGAAATAGACTATCTCAATGAAAAATATGATCTTGACTTTCCTGAAGGTGAATATCATACTTTATCTGGCTATATTGTAATAACAACAGAAACTATTCCTGAACAAGGACAAGTAATAGAACTAAATGGTTATCAATTTATTTTGGAATCGGTCAGTGAGAGAAAGATCGAAACTATTCGGGTAATCAAGCTATTAAAGAACGATTAGCGATTTTGAAAATATAAAATTCATTACTAAATACTCTAAAACGTGAAGAAGCGATGAAAAATTTTGTATCCAGCGAAATTGGAACCCTAAGAAAAATTCTTATACATAGCCCTGATGGAGGAATAGGGAAAATCATCCCATCTAAATTTAAAGATTGGTTATATGACGATACCGTGCATCTGAATACTATGCGAAAAGAGTATGATGAGTACATCATGTTATTATTGTATTTCCTGGATCCTGAAAAGGCTAAAGAAGTGAGCCGTTATTTGGATGAAAGTCCCGGAAGCAGGGGAATTTTTAAACCAGATAAACCTGAGTATTTCGACTCAGACAAGGTTATTGATGTACAAAAAGCGCTAAGTCTTATTCTTGAAAAGGAAACGACAAAAATTCGACTGGTATCAGCTATTTGTGCCATTGAAAACTGCAATAGGTTACTGCATAATAAGCTGGAAGACCTATCGTCAAGTCAGCTCGCCAAAGTTTTAATTACGGGAATTTTGGAAGCGAATGGAGAAGAAATTTTTATATTTCCGCCAGTTCCAAATTTAGTATTTACCAGAGATATTGGCATTACGATCAAAGATCACATTCTATTAAGTAAAAGTGCAAAACAAGCGAGAAAACGGGAAAGTATCATTGCTAAATATATTTTCCTGTTTCATCCCGCATTGTTTTTAAACGCTAGAGATAAGGTGGTTGAGATTAGCGAAGAAAATAGTTTTTTTCTTGAACCACCAGAAAAACAAAAAGAAAAACGAATTACGATAGAGGGCGGAGATATTATGATGATTGCGCCAGGGCACCTGATTGTTGGTTGCAGTGAGCGAACCTCTGCCAGTGCTGTTGATGCTATTATTGATCGTATATTTAATACGAAGGACCTGGAGATACATAAAATCTCTATCGTTCAGATTCCTTCTGAGCGTGCCCAGATGCATATAGATACTACATTTACGCAGATTAGCCGTAAGCATTGGGTGATGTTTGGGGGCTATGACGAACTAGAAAACCAGGAAACCGATAAAGGGGCGTATTCAAAAAGGTTTGAAAAAGAAAACAAGTCGAATGGATTTCAAATTGTACAATTCATAAATAAAGTCAATGCCAGCCCGGAAGTTCGGTCGATTGGTCGACTGGAGCAGCTACTCAGGGATATTAGTATTCATGATTTTAATGTTCCCGAGGATGAAGTTCGGATTGTATATAGCGGTAATAAACGATTTCCATATAGTGAGCGTGAGCAATGGACGGATAGTTGTAACTTACTGGCTTTGAAGGATGGAGTTGTTGTTGGTTATGATCGCAATGATAAAACGATTGAAGCTTTTAAAGATATTGGTTATCAGGTCGTTCGTGCTGGTGATCTGTTGAAGGCACTCAAAACTGGAGAACAAACCGTAGATGAAATTGAAAATACATTGATATTATTGTCTTCTGCGGAACTATCCAGAGCCAGAGGTGGTTCTCATTGTATGAGTATGCCATTGTATCGAGATGATATTTAAGAACGTTCTAAAGAGCTTCCTGGTATTTGTAAAATGCTTATATTTGTTGGAGCAGACATTTCCGGACCAGTCAAAACAGCATTATGATTCACGATCTGAGTAAGACCAATTCTATAGCCAATCGTTTTGTAGCCGAGCTAAGAGATACGAGTATTCAAGCGGATCGAATGCGTTTTCGGCGTAATATGGAACGTCTTGGTGAAGTATTGGCTTATGAGATCAGCAAGACGCTGAATTATAGCATAAAAGAAGTAGAGACACCACTGGGTATTGCGGAGATCAATATGCCGCAGAATGATATAGTTCTGGCCACTATCCTTAGGGCAGGATTGCCTATGCATCAGGGCTTTCTGAATTATTTTGATGATGCAGGCAATGCTTTTGTATCTGCTTACCGCAAACATCATAAAGACGGGACTTTTGAGATCAGTATGGAATATGTGTCTTGTCCAGATTTGAACGATAGAGTGTTAATTATCAGCGACCCAATGTTGGCAACTGGAGCATCTATGGCAGTAGCAATTCAGGAATTAAAAGAACATGGAACGCCTAAACGTATTATCATAGCCACAGCAATTGCTACACCTTACGGCATAAACCACGTTAAAAGAAGCTTGTCCGATATCGAAATATGGACAGGAGCTATAGACGAGGAATTGACTGCCCGTTCTTATATTGTACCAGGCTTGGGCGATGCTGGCGATCTGGCTTTTGGTGAAAAACTACAAGACTAACTCATTTTACGACTTTCTGCATACTGCTTGCGAATGAGTCCTATAATCAATAGCTCTGCACTGGCAGAATTAGTGGCTAAAGGAATATTAGATAGATTACAGGCATCCAGAAGATTCAAAATATCCATGTGATATTGCTCTTTGATCTCATGATCTTGAAAAAATATAACCATGTCTACTTTCCCGTCTTCAATCAGTTGAGTGATTTGCTCGTACCCACCCGATTTACCTGGGCTTAAATGCTGCAAGGGAACTTTTAAATTTGCTTTTTCCAACATCTCGGCAGAGCGACCAGTAGCAATCAATGATCTGCCCCAAAGCCATTCTTCCCTTTCTTTTAGAAATGAAGTCAGTTCAGGCTTTTTCTTATTATGTGCCATGACTACAATGTTATTCATAGTGCTCCCATTTTGAGTTTTATTCAGCATTCCTGCGTATTGGTATTAACCTTAAACACATTCCTGCGCAGTATTGTTTATTGACCATAAAAATACTACAAAAATCAATTCTAATTTTTATTCTCCATTTTGGAGAGTGGTTCCCCGACTGCTCTGTCTCGAGTTAGTTCATTTATGTGTGGGGAATTTTATACTATTATTTTTATATTTGGGAAGCATTTTAATCAAAAAAGCAAATTATATGGAAACTCCACTTGATCTATCTTCGCTAAAATTAAAGCTTAAAAAATTCATACAAAAATCCAAAATAGAATTGGTATTCAAAGAGTTAAGTGATTATCTTTTGCCTAACACAACAAGGCATAATCAATATATTCAGCTAAACTCAAGGTGGAGTGACTTTAAAAATCAAAGTCTAGGAAACCTAATAAATAACCGTGAATACAATATTAGAAAAAACCTTATAACACGTGATTTATTGTTGTTTGTTGATAGTCTTGAAGAAAAAGATGTAAGACTTGGAACAGCAAATATTCCAATAGACTTAGACGAATTAAAGGGGAAACTTCGTGCAATACTGGAAACAAATGGCATTAAACCTGTTTATGACTTATTGAAAAAATTAACTTGTTCTGGGGAATTAAGAAAAAGTGTAACTCAGCTAGAGGAAGAGCATAATGAAAAGGTATGGAAATTGAACAACGGGCAATATAAATTATTAGAAGAATGGGAGAAAGAAGAAGGTGACTTGATATACCGAATTAGTATTATAATAACCTCTATCAAAGAAACGGATTTAATTGGGCAATGGAAACAGAAATTTAATAATTTAGACTCAGGATTTACTGTGAGTAATGTGACTCCTCTTTTTGCTTTATTTTCAAGGGCGGATAAAATCAATATTCCTGTTGAGTTTGAACTTGATAAGGATGATAAAGAAAAAAAACGACGCTTTAAAAGATTATTGTTTTTATATCAAGACGCTTATCAAGCTAAGAATTATAAGTCGGCTTATGATTATTGTCTGAAGGTTCGTGAAGAAATTGAACCTGAATCTGCTCAACTCTATGAATATCTTTTGCTTAGTTTTTTTAAGCTGCACAAAGAAACGGAAATTGTAAGAAAAGTAATCAATAATCAGAATGAAGAAGAGGGGAAGTGGCAAGATTTTCGGTATCTTTTGGTTTATGCAAGTAGACTTGCTGCTCTCTTAAAAAATAAAGAAATAAACCAGAAAAGATCGGTATTTAGAACAGGAGAATACAATATGAGACAAATTGTATCTGGATTGATGCTTGCAGTAAAAAGTGAGTATTCTAAGGTAGAGTACGATTATATCATAGATACTTCTGATTATGAAAAACAAGAACGAGAAAAGGTTAAGACATGTATCAAGATTGCAACTCAGATTACTCAGTATATACAGACGAATGTGATTTTTGCAGAAATTGTTGTTAATGAACTTGCAGGAGGAGGGAAGTATAAGTGGTTGGAAATTAATGATAATGGAGAACCTGTTAGTTGTATAGTTAATTTCGATGCTTATTCTGTTCTCCGAAATGCACAAAAGCTGATTACGTACTATGAACAAGATAAAGAAAAGGCAGAAAGTAAATCTGCTAATAATTTATTAAACAGCCTAAATAAGAAATTTAAAAGCATTGCTAAATGTAAACAAATAAATAAGAGAGAACGTCTGGCAGAGTGTATAACAGCTTATAGGGTTGGTGCCATTATTTTTGATAATAAGAAAATATTTTGTGATGTTCCTATTGCAGAGCTGGCAGGAGAGGATAGCATGTTAGATTGGTTTGACCTACATTATGGTGGAGAATTGATAAAAAATGAAGAGAGTCAAAAAATAAAAAATTTTGATACTGTAGTAACCCTCAAATATTTTATAACAATTAGAGATGGCAAATGTATTTGGGATGAAGTAGAAAAAAACCTTAAAGAAACAGCATATAGTAAGCTTAATAAGCTAGTACAAGAAGTATATGATAAGACGAAGCCAGTAGAACGTATGCTACAGAAAAAAGATATCAACACTATACATGAAATTATTTGGTGTATTGAGAAATGGAGTATTTGTTATGATTTGTATAAAGAGAAGAGGTTTCTTAAATATGGACTAGATGAATTAATGGGAAACCAAAAATTACTTTGGTTTATTATAGGAGAAGCTGGATTGGAAACTACCCCAATAGTTCAAAGTTTAAATTTTAATGCGATACAAAGACTTGAAGAACTTATTCAAAAGTATGGAGATGTTAATCATAAAAATGCCTATAATATTATAGGAAAAAATCTTTTCAAGAAGTCTATAAGAAAAGAGTATGTGAGACTTAGCAATTATCTTAAAAAATTTCCACGAGACGTAGAAAAATATAGAGCTGATATTTATAGGTTAATTGTTAATGTTTCCAGGCTCTATAGAAAAAATCAGGAACTTGATCTTTACAAAGAGATGTTTTTTGAAGAGTTAATATGTGAGAAAATTGCCGCATGGTTAACATTTGAGGACAAAGTAATAATTGCTAATGAGCAAAGTAAAGGATTAAAATTGGAACCTGATGAAGAGTTGAAAAAAATGATAAAAAGTATAGAGGCTAGTGCTCCCTTTGAGCATGAACTTTTGAAATGGGTTATAAATAATAGGTATAGGAAAAATGATTTAAAAGAGTATGATGATGATTATGATGATATAAAAATTAACAACTATTTAAGAGAGAATAGAAAAGACTTGTTTCGTTTGCTTAATAAGTTTAAATCATACTATGAGATTACTGGAGACATGAACTATTTGGAAATTCCACATAAAGAGTATGAGTTGAATGAAGGAAAAATACCATGGCGAAGATCTTTCTTGGGTGTTTCTTTTCAAAGTGCCCAAAACACCCAAATTGCTGGTTTGTCGTATAAAAGAGAGGTCGCTTATGTTAGAAGGCACTATCAAGTTAATTCTAATAAAGAATTTAATTTAACAAAGCCTTGGCTGACAAAAGAACTTAAACTAAAAAGGCATTAACTCCTTGAAATATTTGGGTTTCATAGCTAAATTTTACTCCACCATTACTAAACTATACTTTCAGCGATAAGCTTTAATAAAAAAGTTTCCCGTTCAATAGACATGCCTTTTTTATCGCTTGTCGCCATTGTTTTTTTATTATGTTCGATGGCTTCATAAATATTAACCCATACAGCCTTCATACCATTTTTGGTTTCATAAGCTTCCATTTTTGAGGCGCCAAGCTCTTTGTTAATATCGCATGTGTAGCAATAAGAAATCATATGCTGAATGTCATAGTCTGGCTTATACCATGGGCGGTATTCTTCATAAACACCAAAAGGATTTATGTTTTTAATGCCTTGAGCTCCAGTTTCTTCACTGAGTTCTCGCATCATCCCTTCGATTTTATCTTCGTCCAAATGTAAGCCGCCGCCAGGAAGACTGTAATCTTCGTATCTTTCAGTATAAAGCAATAAAATAGCATTGCCTTGAACGGCTATACTTCTAGTGGCTAGTCTTGTGAAAACAGATTTGTTTTCTAAAGTTTTTATTTCAGGATGATAATGAGTTTTTAAAATTTTCATTTATTGCTTCGGTTTAAGGTTAAATATTCTAGGTTACGAAATTAACCAAATCCTCTTCCCGAGAATATTCCTTATAATTGATTTTGTAATCTAAAGAAAAGTAGCCATTGAAGTTAAATGCTAAGATACTTTATGTGTATAATTTATCCAAAGATAAAAGTCATGTTGAACTCGTAAGAAATGAGGAGAAAATATCAATAGTTTTAAAGCTTACTACGTCTCAATTTTAAATAAAGGCAAAAAACTTATCTTTACCGAAATGAAAAAGGAAAAAATATATCAGTATATAATGTTATTGCTTACCATAATAATCGTATGGTCATTCAAAGCAGAGCAGAATCCTTATCCGCAAGGCTATTTCCGTTCACCGGTTGGCTACGACATGAAGCTATCTGGTACTTTTGGGGAACTGCGTCCTAATCATTTTCATGCAGGGATTGATATAAAGCCACTAAAAGGTGTAGGCGATAATATTTATGCAATAGCAGATGGCTACGTATCTAGAGTTAAAGCCTTGCCGAATAGCTATGGTAATGTGGTTTACATCAATCATCCTAATGGCTATACTTCTGTTTATGCACACCTTTTCCGTTATAATGACACGATAGCGCGCTACGTCAAAAAAAAGCAATACGAGCAACAGCAATTTAGGGTAGATTTATATCCGGAAGCAGGAGAACTTGCTTTTAAAAAGGGTGATTTGATTGGTTATATGGGGACTTCTGGTCGGTCTTTTGGTACACATTTACATTTTGAAATACGGAATACTAAAACGGAAGTAGCAATAAACCCTTTATTATTTGGATTAAAAATCAATGATAACGTAAAACCACGAATTACCCAACTCAAAGTTTATTCGCTTAACCCTGAACTACAAACACTTGATGAGGAAAGGTTTGATGTTAAAAAAGGTAAGTTTGGTTATTATGTTGGCGGTGATACACTAAAGGTCGGTGCGTGGCGGGTAGGGCTGGCACTCAAAGCTTTCGATTTTATGAATAATGTCTCCAATTGGAACGGCATTTATTCAATGGACATGCTGGTCGATGATTCACTGACCTACAGCTTTAAAATGGATGAAATTTCCTTTGAAGAAACCCGCTATATCAATGCACATTGTGATTATAAGGAAAGACTGGAAAGACGGAGTTATTTTAATCGCTGTTATAAAATGCCAGGCAACCAATTGTCTATTTACGAACATATGGCTAATAATGGTGTCATCACATTAGAAAAAAGCAGAGCTAAGAAAATCAAATTCATAGTAAAGGATACTTATAATAATACATCCAGTTTACAATTTTTTATTCGTCGGAAAAAAGTAGATGTACCAGATCAGCAGGCTGTTTATAATTATATACTTCCTTATAATGAGCAAAATATCCTATATACTGGTGATTTTCAGGCAGATTTTCCAAGTGGCAGTTTTTACGAGACTCAATATTTGAATTATATGGTCAGTGTTGAGCAGTCGGAAGGCAGTTATTCTCCAACCTATCATCTGGGCGACCGCATGACGCCAATACACAAATATTTTGATATAGGCATTGTCCCGACCAATTTGCCCCCACATTTAAAAAGCAAAGCCGTTATAGCAGCCTGCCCGGAAGGCATGAAAAATCAATGCCTCAGCAATCATCGCTGGGAAGGGGATATGCTCATGGCAAAAGCCCGTGAATTTGGCAATTATACCATCATGCTAGACACATTAGCACCAACGATCAAAGTAGCTAAGATCAGTTCTACAATGGGGAAAGGTTATAGAATGAGGTTTGTCATTGAAGATGATTTTTCTGGCATAAAAAGCTATCGTGGCGAAGTAGACGGACGATGGATATTGATGGAATACGACGAAAAAAATAAACTCCTTGTTCACAAATTTGATGGGCGTATACCAAAAGGAAAGCACGAATTTGTACTGTCCGTAGAAGATTTTTGTAGCAATGTGAAAACTTATAAAAAAAGCTTTTCCAATTGATTTAAACCATCTTTCATCGCCTACGTTATCATTAGAGTTGTTAACAAGTCTATTATAAAATACCTTATTTTTGTGCCAATTCGTGTTATCGTACGAAAGTGTTAAAGTGTTATTATAAAATGAGAAAAAACGGTAACACAATAACAAGTAGTGTTCGACTAATGTAGGGCACATGTAAACGCGAAGTCGCAAGGCGAATTTCTCCTTTCAAAGGGTAGATTTTGGATATTAAACACCTGTGTTATATGAAAAAATATTCGCCTTGCGACTACACCCTACATTAGTCGAACACCTCTCAATAACACGATAACACAATAACACAATAACACAAATAAATGAAAGAAACAGATATACTGATAATAGGAGCAGGACCATGTGGCTTATTCACCGTTTTTGAAGCGGGCTTGCTCAAACTAAAATGCCATTTGCTGGATTCATTGCCACAGCCAGGCGGACAATTAAGCGAAATTTATCCTAAGAAACCTATCTATGATATTCCGGGCTATCCAACCGTACTGGCGCAGGAACTGGTAGACAATCTAATGGAACAGATTGCGCCGTTTAAACCAGAATTTACCCTAGGAGAAAGAGCAGAAACCATTGAAAAGCTAGAAGACGGTCGTTTCAAAGTCACCTCAAGCCGGGGTTCGGAGATTGTGGCACCGGTCATTGCTATTGCCGGTGGGCTGGGTTCCTTTGAGCCTCGAAAACCACCCATTTCCAATATTGCCAACTTCGAAGATAAAGGAGTAGAGTACATCATTAAAGAACCCGAATTTTATCGAAATAAGCGGGTGGTTATAGCAGGAGGAGGAGATTCGGCATTAGACTGGACCATATTTCTGGCAGACGTAGCCAGCGAAGTCACC
Organism: Saprospiraceae bacterium; assembly: GCA_020627965.1. Lineage (GTDB taxonomy): Bacteria > Bacteroidota > Bacteroidia > Chitinophagales > Saprospiraceae > JAHDEO01. The sequence goes on from JAHDFX010000026.1 coordinate 39,057, forward strand.
CTGGTGCATCGTCGACAAGGTTTTAGAGGAGCATTGGATTCCGTCGAAAAAGTAATGGACTTACATAAAGAAGGCAAGATAAAATTGCTGACCGATTCACAAGTTACAGGTCTAAATGGCAATGGGCATCTGGAAGAAGTAGTTATCAGGCATAAAACGGAAGGCATGATGAATAAGCCAACCGATCATTTTGTGCCGCTTTTCGGGCTTTCGCCCAAATTAGGTCCCATAGCCGACTGGGGCTTGAACGTAACAAAAAACGCTATAGAAGTAGATACTTTTGATTACAGTACTAATGTGCCAGGTATTTACGCCATAGGCGACATCAATACCTATCCAGGCAAATTGAAACTGATTTTATGCGGTTTTCATGAAGGCACGATGATGGTTCAGTCAGCATTTAAGTACATTTACCCGGATAAAAAACTGTCATTTAAATATACAACGGTAACCGGCGTCAGCGGATTTTCGGAGTAAAATGTGTTATCGTGCTAGAGTGTTATCGTGTTAATGTGCATTCACAACAATAACACAATAACACAATAACACAATAACACAAAAACACAAAAACACAAAAAGCATGGTCAACATAACAATAATAGACAGA
>JAHDFX010000262.1 GCA_020627965.1 Saprospiraceae bacterium
TCAATGATATTAAATGACTTATAACAAATACTTTTTTCTTAACGCAACACTACTGTTTGTAATTAGGTAAACTAGGTTATTGAGTTATTGAGATACAATAACTCAATAACCAATACTCAATAATCAAATGCGTGCAGTTATACAAAGAGTTAGTCAGGCTTCTGTAAAAGTAGATGGTGAAATTATCGGTCAGATCGACTGTGGATTGATGATTTTGTTAGGTATAGAGCCTGAAGATACACAGGAAGATATAGACTGGTTGTGCCGTAAGATCACCAATATGCGGATCTTTGATGATGAGAATGGAGTGATGAATAAATCTGCTTTGGAAATGGCGAAAGACTATTTGGTGATTAGTCAATTTACACTACATGCCAGTACTAAAAAGGGGAACAGACCCTCTTACATCCGTGCTGCTAAGCCTGATATAGCTATTCCTTTATACGAACGCTTTGTAAAAGACTTGAGTGCAATTTCAGGGAGAATTATTCAAACCGGGCGTTTTGGAGCAGACATGAAAGTATCTTTGCTCAATGATGGTCCAGTCACTATTTTATTGGATACCAAAAATAAAGAATGATGTGATGAGTAGTCTATCCCTCTATATTTTTTTCTGCAGTTTTTTTAGCTTTCTTCTTAGTTTTTTTAGCAGCTTTTTTCTTTTTGGGCTGACGAACATTTCTTTCTACGCTCTCACGATGCATATCCTCTACACTCTTAACCCCCATTCCTTTTGATCTTGTAATCGTAGTTTTTTCTTCAATAATGATAGTTTCACTACTCGAAGAAGATTTTTTTATGGTAGCTCTTGCTATCTGTGTGATTGCTTTAGGATGTCCTAAATTAGCAGCAGTATTGATATATCGTTGATATAAATCATCATTACCTGTTTTTCTATTGGCATGAGCCAAATAAAAGAAAGCTTCTGCATTTTTTGGGTTTGCTTGCGTGACTTTGCTGAGTAGGGGAGTAGCGATGCCATAATTTTCTGAATGAAAAGCTGCTTGTCCGGCAAGGAAAGTTATTTCTATATCTTCTTTAAGTTGAGAAGATGCTATAAAAGATTGATAAGCAGCGTTATAGTTTGAGTTGTTGAAGTTTAAAACACCGAGTCGAGTATAAGCCTTGTGGTAAGTGTCGTCTTTAATAACTGCTTTTTCGTAGGCATCAATAGCATCTTCTATATCACCTAGTTGTTCATAGCACAGACCACGCATATACCAGGTTTTTGCACTGGCTTCCTCTTCTGGAATATGATATAACATGCCAAGAGCTTCCTGATATTTTTGTTCTTTGAATAAATTGACCGCAGCGTAAATGCTGATCTCCTGGCTTTGTCCTTCTGGCGATTGTATAATCGTTTTCTTGACTGTCGTCTCTTTTACGGAACCATCAGGCTGGTTAATAACTTGTATGCTTGTTTCTTGCTTACTCTTTTGCCCTTCTAATAAGGCAATTTCTCGCTGAGCTTTTTCATAATTAGGATTTAGCTCATTGGCTTTTTTGAACGCGATCAAAGCTTTTTCTTTTTGTTCAGTAGCTATATAAAGTTGCCCTAGATTATACCATATTTTTTCATCATTGGGTTTATAAGTGGTTACCTTTTCATAGTAAATAACAGATTGCTTATAATCTCCACGTTCATCATAACAGACTGCTAGCATATGAAGTGCGTCAGCGAAATCGGGAGATTCCAGAATAGCGTCTTGTAGATAAGGAATGGCAAAATCATAATTCTTGGAATTATATTGATTTAAAGCTTTATTATATGCGATTCGGGCATCATTGGATTGAGCAATTAATCCGAAGGAAAACAGCATCGTAGAGGCAAGAATGATCGGTAATTTCATGGGTGCAATTTTTATTTTAAAAACACGTATTTGAAATTTGTTGTTTGAATATACAATAAAAGACGTACTAAAGTTAGTGAATGGTTGTCAATAAAAAGAATAAAAATGTATTGTATGGATTTGTTTTTTAATATGTTAGGTTAAAACATTTACGTAGTTTCATGTTTTCATGCACGGTAAAGCCAGCAAATCCACTCGAAAAAACGTAAATTTGTATGCCAGACGACATAGTTTTCAGATCAATATCCTTTGCTGTGAAAGTAGCAGGATGATCTACTTTACTAATAAAAGCCTACAAGCATGTATACAGTGAGTACTAAAATTGACCTTAAAGCCCATTTTGAGCGTTTTAGAAAAAACATTATTGGGCAGGAAGCAGAATTTTATTCCCCCTATGGTAAACAAAAAATACTGTATGCTGACTGGATAGCGAGTGGACGGATGTACGGTCCAATAGAAGATATTATGCGGAATAAAATTTCACCCCTGGTAGGAAATACGCATACAGAAACAACGATAACAGGGACATCAATGACACTGGCTTACCACGAAGCTCGTGAGATCATAAAAAGGCATGTCAATGCCAGTGAGCATGATATTTTGATTGCAACAGGCTCGGGGATGACAGGAGTAGTGAATAAATTCCAGCGTATTCTTGGTTTGAAGATTAGTGAAAAACTGGAAAACAATCTAAACATATCCAAAGAAGAGCGTCCTATTGTATTTGTTACCCATATGGAACATCACTCCAACCATACTTCATGGCTGGAAACTATTGCAGATGTAGAATGTATAGAACCCAATGAAGAAGGGCTGTTTTGTATGGAGCATTTTGAAGTTCTGTTAAAACAATATAAAAATAGAAAAACGAAAATAGCGGCAGTAACATCTTGTTCTAATGTAACAGGAGTTTTTACGCCTTATCATGATATTGCGCGTCGGATACATGAAGAAGGAGGCTATTGTTTTGTTGATTTTGCCTGTTCTGCTCCTTATGTTAATGTCAATATGCATCCTGAAGACCCGATGGAAAAACTAGATGCTATTTATTTTTCTCCTCATAAATTCCTGGGAGGACCAGGTACACCGGGTGTATTGGTTTTTTGTTCTTCTTTGTATTCTAATAAAGTGCCCGATAATCCTGGCGGCGGAACCGTTAACTGGACAAACCCCTGGGGCGAACATAGTTTTTTGGATGATATAGAAGCGAGAGAAGATGGTGGCACACCGGGATTTCTTCAAACGATCCGGGCAGCACTTAGTATTCGATTGAAGGAAGAAATGGGCGTGGAAAACATGCTGAAGAGAGAACATGAATTAATTCAGTGTATTTTTACTGCCTTTCGGCAAATGCCTTCTTTGCATATTCTGGCAGATAATATAGAGAATAGGTTGGGAGCTATTTCTTTCTACATTGATGGTTTGCACTACAATTTAGGAGTAAAATTACTCAACGACCGTTTTGGCATACAAGTTCGTGGCGGTTGCTCATGCGCGGGTACTTACGGACATTATCTACTGAATGTATCTCAGCATTATTCTAATAACATTACCTGTAAAATCGATCAGGGGGATCTCACGGAAAAACCTGGCTGGATCAGATTATCACTCCATCCCACGATGTCTGATGAAGATATTAATGCAATTATTTATGCTATCAAAGAATTAGAGCACAACCATAAAACATGGGCAAAAGACTATGCTTATGATTGCAATAGCAATGAATTTATACATCACAAAGCCGACCAATCTGATAAAGAAAGGGTGTTGAGTTGGTTTGAATAAAGTGATTGTAATAAAAAACCCCGACAACGTAGAGTTGCCGGGATTCGATACTTGGTTTGGTTTGTTTTAGTTTTAGGTACGAACCTAAGAAATAGTGGTTTTGATAATGGGGGCTTCTTTATATACTAAATTTTGTTCTAATACGATTTTAATACTCTGGATGATTTGCCATTATTTCCTGACCAGAAGGTTTTATCATTGCCATTTACATCGCCATCCATATTGAAATCTACATTGATGTAAAGGTAAGAGGCACCATTTTCTGGCTTCCAAAGACTTTTATCTTGCCCGCTGATGTCATAGCTGATAGCATCTGTAGACTGACTTCCATCGCCTGCATGCATTGTCCACATACCAGCGTTGACCTGGCATTGTCCGAAGCCGATGTCAGGGCCTTCCTGATAAGAATTTTGACTAGAAAAATCATGAATTAATGCACAGTTATCGGTGCTGATTAGTTGGGGGGTCATGATGCCCATATGATTTCTATGTTCGATAATGGCATACATAGATGTTGCATTTTGGGATGGAAAAACATTTGGGTCGGGATATACTATAGAGCCATCTTCGAGCAGGAGAGCCGCAGCACGTTTGACTTCATCCTCAGGAACAATGCTGGTTCTGAAAGATGTAAGCACCCAGTCTACCACTTTTTTACCATCATTAGCTGCTTCTATAGCCGTATAATCGCTAGATGTCCAACCAAAGCCTTCTGTTCCATAGTAATGCCAGGGAGCTGTTGCATAAGGTTGTCCGGCAGGTGTAGGACCTTGACCGGGCAATAATCCCAGGTCATTAAGTCTGGTAGACATTTTTGCTTCAGTAGAATCAAAAGCACCTTCGAGGTAGACTTTTAGCTGTATGTCTATGCTTGTACGTGGAGTAAATAGGTTGGAAGCAGAATAAGCAGATTCTCCAGCCGAGCAAGTTTGTTTGACCTGAAACTCATATTCAACACCATCAAGTTGTTCGAGTTGAAGATTATTATTTGTTGTTGTATAATTAATCCAGGCATTTAGAGAACCTGCGGGTCTTACACGTACATCATAACCGGAGTCAGAATTACCTGACCAGGTCAGATTAACATCAGTACAATTGATTTCAGCCAATAAATCTTTAGGCGCTCCAATAAAACATTCTGATGAAGTAGTGAATTTATTTGATATAGCATCTATTGCAGCTTCTGAAAAGTAAAAAGCGCCTGGCTGTACACCTGGGCACATAATCGAGCCAGTACCACCGCAGCCTGTTCCATGAACGTGTGAACCACCCAGGTTATGCCCGATCTCATGAGCAGTCAGTACGAAACGACTATAAGCAAAATCGGAGATGTTTTGTGATACTCCGTAAGCAAAAGATGCCGTAGTACAAACAGCACCAACATAGGCAATACCAATAGCTGATCCATCCATATCTTTGCCCGTAAACAAATGCGCCATGTCGCGGGGAATGTCGGTCATGTTGTTTTCCCAATGTGTTCTGAAACCTGATAAAACATACGAAGGAATCGAATCTACATAAGGATCGTTTGGCGTGCTAAAAACGCGCTGGAAAGTAACTTGAAAAACAACTTCAAAAGTTTGATTATATACGCCTTCCACTTCATTAAGAATACTTAGAATTACATCATTGGAGTTTTCTCCATGCAATTGATAGTATTCATAATCTGCTTCTGTTGCGATCTCAAGTTCAAGGCAGCCAGTAAGCTGGTCATTGGGATCTCTGTTTTCTACAAGCCCCATGTTTTCATCAAGGCGTATAGCGCTACAAGAATGAGCCTGATTTGTTTTTATGACGTCGGCAGCATTATATAAAACGAGTTCACTACTTCTTGTTTCTGTAAAATTACTGAGCGGCTCAACAAACCACATTTCTTGCTCATCCTTAATATACCCACTGATGAAATCATCTTTGATCGTCAGGCGAACAATATTGTCCATGTTGCCATTGATATAACCTTTATAGGTATGAATATCAGTATTCGCAGAGACTTCATTTTTTTCATCCCTGACAGTTACTGCATAGTAAGAACTGGCACGAAGATCATTGGCTTCTAATACCATATTCCATGAATGACGACTTCCTATGCTAATTTGTGTTTGGAATGTTGAAGAATTACGTTGGGTAAGTTCGTTGAGCTCCACCATATCTATAGAGAAAATGGTGTAGTCATTAAATATTTCATCCAATACAACCGGGCATTGGTTGGATAACTGAGTTTTGACGGATTTCTGTGCAGACACGGTAACATAACACAGAACAATAATTACAAGAGTAACGAAACGTTTCATGGTCGCGTTTTGATAAATGGTTAGGTGAATACCTGAAGTCAGTTGTAACTTGGTTTATAATTAGGTTGACTTCAGTAAATTAATTTAGTTTGAAACTTCGTTGGGTTTTGACCGTTTGTTCAGTTGGTCAAAAGCTTGTTATTGTTTTTTGCCTGTCACAGATTCTTTTAATCTGATGTTTGCAAATTACGATGTTTTTCTTAATATCCCAACTTATTAAAACATAGTTTTATGTGTAATAAATTATTTAACAATGACTTCTGGGCGTAATGCTTTGATTTTCTTTTGCCTTACACATATGGGTGGCTTTTGTCATGTTTGCATGACAAAATAAAGCAGCCTAAAAATGTGTAAGTACAAAGATGTTTTGATGTATGATTAGATACACCTCATTGCCATAAAAAAGTAGTTTTTCTCTGCGGAAAGCTTCTAATTATCGTAAAAAATGAGTACAATTTTATTTACCATCATGTAAATGTGTGGGAGTTAAGTCACAAAATAGAAGTGTTCGAGTTACAAACGACTTCTAGGCAAGGTTGGGCTTGATCAAAATGGTAAATCGTCTAATTGATTATCGGGACTACCTGCTGGTTCGTCATTGGCACTTGGAAAACTCGCTCCTTCACTAGAAGGAGGTGGCGCGGCTTGCTGAGTATTTGCACCAGCTTTCTGAACTCTCCAGGCATTTAAGTTTGTAAAATACATGACTTCCCCTTTAGGGTTTGTGTATTCCCGTCCACGCAAATCAAAGGAGACTTGGATAGAATCGCCGACTTCAAAGGGATCCAGTACAGATGTTTTGTCTTGTGTTAGTTGAAATTTAACGTGCTGAGGATACATACCATCTCCGATTTCCAGAACAAATTCACGCTTTTTAAAACGTTCACTGACCTGAACTGCGTCGTATTTGACATGCAATTTTCCGTTAACTTCAAATGACATATGCTCCTTTATTTATTGTGGGTAATTGATTAAACTTTAACTAGTAATTAGCCGCCCACAAGGTAAACATTTGACAATCAATAAACCAATAAATACAATAAAAAAAACGGTTCAGAGAAAACTCTGAACCGTCATACTCGTTGAATTGAATGTGTTATAACCCTTTTAACTAACCTTTAGAATAAGCAACGAGTTTTGTTAAATTAAACGCACCGGATATATTCCAGCAACGTTGTTGACATTAATATGACAAAAAGCATACCAAATGACTGTCATATCTTTTAACGTAAATTGGTATGTTTTGTTTCTATTATGTGTTGCTTTCTATTTTCTAGACACAATTTTAACATATCTCCCCTCATTACAATTTCGTGACAAATTATAATACTTTCGCTCAAGGGAGAACTTGTGGACAAACTCTAAAGAAAATTGCATTGAAAATCAATCACTTACGGGTTTTAAGTTTGCCTATTTTAGCAACCCCACTTACCCAAAATACCAAATTTTCTCTTTCCTTTTCTAAATAGGTAGAATATGTATGATTTAGAATAGTCACTCTAATTCACACAAAATCTA
>JAHDFX010000263.1 GCA_020627965.1 Saprospiraceae bacterium
TCTTACGATCAGAAACATTGCGCATACATAAGTACAAGTTGGTTCTTACGATCAGGAACATTGCGCATACATAAGTACAAGTTGGTTCTTACGATCAGAAATGTTGCGCATACATAAGAGCAAGTTGGTCCTTCTGAGCAGAAATATTGCACATGCATAAGTACAAGTTGGTTCTCCCGATCAGAAATGTGGGAGTGTTCAAGATTCTGTGTCAGTTTTACTTAAATTCTTCAGACGTCCACCCCCTGCACCCCATTTCGACTAAGCTCAATGCATCGCCTCCAAAGGGAGACAATGGACTGTTAAACAGACGAATATCCTCTTTCGGAGAGGGACCAAGGTGGGGAATACTGAGCAAAGCTGTGGAATTTGTTACACACACGAGCGGCGACTAAAGGCAACCTGTGCGATTAAAAATAGAATTCGTCACATGCCGTACCTACGGCACTAAAAAAACGTGTGAAATTTGATTTTCTACCCATATTTTGCCCCGATGGGGCTGCTTGATCTATATTTTATCCTTCAAAATGTTCAACAGCAGTCTCGTAGAGACAAAATATCGGTAGCTTTGAAAGCATAACATTGATTTTCACGTGCCATAGGTACGTAATATTATAAACGTTATTTTAATCGCACAGCTCAACTAAAGGCGCTGATACGATGAATTTATTATCTTTGAATATGGGAAATCCCTTCAGTTATAAGATCACAAAAGAAAAAATAACACATTATGATAAAACAACTCGCCCTAGCCTGCCTATGTCTCATCATCACATTCAATTATGCAGATGCACAACGGAAAAAATCCAAAAACACGCCTATTATCTCCACGCAAAAGATGGATGAAAGCATTTATGATGCTATAGAATATCGACATATCGGGCCTTTTCGGGGCGGTCGTTCCTGTGCTGTTGCTGGTGTACCGGGCAAGCCCAATCTTTTCTATTTTGGTGCAACCGGCGGAGGTGTCTGGAAGACAGAAGATGGCGGACGTAGCTGGAAAAATATCAGCGATGGCTTCTTTGGAGGTTCTATAGGCTCTATTGCTGTTGCCGATTCCGACCCTAATGTTATTTATGTTGGTGGTGGGGAAAAAACCGTGAGGGGCAATGTTTCTTATGGTTATGGTATATGGAAATCGGAGGATGCCGGGAAAACCTGGACGCAGATGGGTCTGAAACAGTCCCGCCATGTTGCCAGAATACGTGTGCATCCTAAGAATCCTGATATTGTATATGCTGCTGTAATGGGGAATTTATTTGCTCCACATCAGGAAAGAGGTGTTTTTAAATCGACCGATGGTGGCAATAGCTGGCGTAAGGTTTTGTATGTCAATGATGAAGTAGGAGCAGTCGATTTATTGATCGATCCTAATAATGCCCGACATATGTATGCCAGTACATGGAAAGTGAATAGAACGCCCTATAGTATGTCAAGCGGTGGTGAGGGGTCTGCCATTTGGAAAAGTACAGATAGTGGTGATACCTGGACAGATATTTCAAAGAATGAAGGATTACCGGAAGGTATTTGGGGGATTTCAGGCATAGCAGTCAGTCCGCTAAATTCTGATCGGGTTTGGGCTATTATTGAAAATAAAGAAGGAGGCTTATTTCGTTCTGATGATGCTGGTAAGACCTGGAAAAAGCTGAATAGCGAACGTAGCCTGCGACAGCGTGCCTGGTATTATACTCGTATTTATGCCGATACTAAGGATGAAGATGTGGTGTATGTCATGAATGTTCGTTATCATAAATCTAAGGATGGCGGGGTGACTTTCAAGGCTAAAAGCGCTCCACATGGCGATCATCACGACCTCTGGATAGCACCGGAAGATCCCAAGCGTATGATTATTGGTGATGACGGGGGCGCGCAAGTGACTTATGATGGCGGGGTGACCTGGTCTACTTATCACAACCAGCCTACCGCTCAGTTTTATCGGGTAACAACGGATAATAATTTCCCTTATAGAATTTATGCAGCACAGCAGGATAATTCTACCATACGCATTTATCATCGTACTCCTAGCTCTGCTATTGGCGACGATGACTGGGAGGCTACAGCCGGTTGCGAATGTGGACATATCGCTATTGATCCGAATGATAATGATCTGGTTTTTGGCGGTTGCTACGATGGTTTTATTGAACGTTATCATCATAAAACCCGTCAGAGTCAGTCGGTCAATGTATGGCCCGATAATCCGATGGGGCATGGTGTGGAGGATATGAAATATCGTTTCCAATGGAATTTCCCCTTATTCTTTTCCAGGCATGACAGCAGGAAACTCTACACGGCTTCTAATCATCTTCACGTCTCTACAGATCAGGGTCAATCCTGGAAGACTATTAGTCCTGACCTCACTCGGAATGATACGACTAAGCAGGGTTCATCTGGCGGCCCCATTACAAAAGATAATACGAGTGTGGAGTACTATTGTACCATTTTTGCTGCTGATGAATCGCCCTTGAAAGAAGGCATCATTTGGGTGGGTAGTGATGATGGTCTGGTACATGTTACCAAAGATGGCGGTGCCAATTGGACGAATGTGACGCCCCCTACCCTGCCGGAATGGACGACTATTAATGGTCTGGAACCTGACCCTTTCAATGAAGCAGGTTGTTATATTGTGGGAACACGCTATAAAATGGGTGATTTTAAACCTTATATATATAAAACGGAAAACTATGGACAGACTTGGCGAAAAATAGATTCAGGTATTGATAATGAACATTTTACCCGGACTTTACGGGCTGATCCAGATAAAAAAGGTATCCTCTATGCCGGTACTGAATCGGGTATGTATATTTCTTTCAATGATGGTAATAGCTGGCAGCCTTTTCAGTTGAATTTGCCTATTGTTCCTGTTACTGAATTAGCCTGGAAAGATCAGAATCTAATCGTTGCTACGCAAGGCAGAAGTCTTTGGATCATTGATGATCTGACGCCTTTATATCAGATGGATAATACGATTAAGAATAAATCATTTCACTTATTTAAGCCGAATATCAGTTACAGAATGAGGGGCAGGCAAAATAAGAAAGTTGAGGGCGCAGGCATGAATCGTCCAGGTGGTGTGATGATGTATTATTATTTAAAAGAGGAGTTGGAAAAAGAAGACAGTCTGGCTTTTACTATTTATGATAGTCAAAATGAAGTTATAGCCACTTACAGCACTTTTGCAGAAGAAAAAGCCTATAAAATAAAGCCAGAAAAGGGTTCCAATATGTTCAACTGGAATATGAGTTATCCGCCAGCCGAAAAGTTTGACGGCATGATTCTGTGGTGGGGCAGCCTGAACGGGCCAAAAGCTTTACCCGGACAGTATAAGGCTACTTTAAGCCTGAATGGAGAAGAGCAGACACAGCCATTCGAGATTAAAATAGATCCCAGGGCTTCCAGCCTGCAAGACCTTGAAGCTCAGTTTGATTTTATTATGGAAATACGAGATAAGGTTACAGAAGCTCATAAAGCTATTAAGAATATCCGTTCTGTAAAAACACAGTTGAAACCTTACAAGAAAAAGCTGGAGGAGTACGAGGAACTGACGGATGATATAAAGGATGTAGAAGAAAGAATGACTAAAATAGAGGAGGCTTTATATCAGACTAAGAACCAGAGTCGGCAAGATCCCTTGAATTTCCCGATAAGGGTAACGAATAAGCTGGCGCATTTGATCTCATTGTACCAAAACAGTAATTTTGCTCCACCACAGCAGGCTTTTGAGGTTAAGAATGAGCTGAGTGCGGAAGTAGATGAGCTGCTTCGCCAATATCGGGACATTATGGATGTGGATATTAAAAGGTTGAACAGGCTTATAAAAGAGAAGGCTACTGATCCTATTTCTGTGGAGGAGTAAAATAAAAATCTAAAAAGGAACCGTCATGCCGGACTTGATCCTCCACGATAGCTATCGGGACTCGCAGGCGATGAAAAGCGATTTTAGGAGCAACCTTCTGATTAAAAATCGTGCTGAACCCCGACTAATGCCGATAGCTATCGGCAGAATCAAGTTCAGAATGACGTTCTTTTTTGGGGTTTTTAAGGATTTTAAAAAGCTTCTGTGTACAGGGTAAAATTGAAATGTATATATCAAATTACATAAAATCATAATTTACGATTAGCACATGATGTACCTATGGCACATGAAAATTTGTTCTATGTCTTCTAGCTACCAATATTTAGCACCTAACGGCGCAACGAATAAACTACATATTGTTGACAATTAAACATTTACAGTTTAATCAAGGAGCTATACATGTATACCATACCCCTAAGAGATGAGGCTGTTTGTTCCCCCGTCCCGTTAAGGACGACATATTGGTAGCTAAATATTTTAAAAATTAATTTGCGTGCTGTTAAGTACGCCATGTCTTCTACGCATATTATGGAAATAGAGTTTTGTCCTGTACACAAAAAAGCCCCGCCCGAAGGCGAGGCTCATAAACCGTGTATTTTGTATTAAATATTAATACAAATTATTTAAAAACGCAGCATTACTCTGCTGCTACTTTTCTTTGGTAGCCTTTACTCTTATTGCTAGTGCTTGTTTTTACTTTCTTCAAGTCGCCTTCTTTAGTAAGTAGGTTTACAACTGGTGTTGCAATGAAAACTGAAGAATAAGTACCTACCAGTACACCGATCAACAATGCAAATGCGAAACCCTGAATAACTGTTCCACCAAATAAGAACAAGATCAGGATTACAAATAATGTCGTCAATGAGGTGATGATCGTACGACTGATCGTATTATTTACACCCAGATTGATAACATCTTCTTTGCTCTTTCCTGTATAAGAATCGAAGAACTCACGAATACGGTCAAATACAACCACCGTATCGTTTATCGAGTAACCTACTACTGTAAGCAGGGCGGCTATAAATGCCTGATTGATCTCCAGCGAGAAGGGCAACAGTCCATGTAAGAGTGAGAAAATTGATAGTACAACAAGTACATCATGGAACAAGGCTGCTACCGCACCAAGACTGTATTGCCATTTACGGAATCGTATCCAGATGTATGAAAAGATCAGTAAGAGTGCTATAATAGTAGAGATAATAGAACTTCCACGAATATCATCAGCGATAGTAGGACTCGTTTTCGCAGAACGCTGTAATACGTTATCTGCTTCCGTTCCTCCATCAAATTGTGCCTTGGTCAATGAACCACCTGCGTATGTATTTACACCGCGATATAGTGCATCAAGAACAGTTGAATCAGCACCATTATCATCTATCAGATAAGAGGTTGTAATCTCTACCTGATTAGGCGAACCGAATGTTTTTACAATTGGAGTTTCTCCATTAAATACATCCGTCATGGTAGTACGCATTCTGTCTGTATCAATATCATCTGCTAACTTGACAGTATATGAACGTCCTCCTTTGAAATCCACACCTAATTCCCAGCCTCTCATAAACATAGAACCAATACCCAGTAAAATGAATAATCCTGAAGCCATCAATGCAAATTTACCTTTTCCAACGAAGTCGATATTCATATTAGAAAAAGCATTCCTGAACATAGAAGTCGAGAAATTAACCGTTCTGCCTTTGCTTGTCCACCAGTCGATCATCAGGCGTGTTAGCAGTACTGCTGCAAATAATGAAGACAATACACCCACGATCAAAACTACTGCGAATCCTTTGATAGGGCCTGTACCAAAATAAGCGAGTACACCTGCCGTCAGAATAGTAGTAACGTTGGCATCAATGATGGCAGAATAAGAAGCTTCAAAACCATCCTTTATGGCTGTTCCCATGGTCTTACCAGCTCGAAGTTCCTCCCGTATACGCTCGTATATGATAACGTTGGCATCTACTGCCATACCGATAGTAAGTACGATACCTGCAACACCTGCCATTGTCAGTACTGTACCTAATGAAGATAAAGTACCGATAATAAAGATCAGGTTAGCCAATAGAGCTATAATAGAGAAAACACCTCCTGAGCCGTAGTATAAGATCATAAATATGAGTACCAGTCCTACACCTACTGCCAGGGATGTCATACCAGATTTGATATTATCTTCTCCCATGGTAGGACCTACTACTGAAGCTTCAATGATTTCAGGTTTTGCAGGCAATGCACCTACATTTAGGAAATTAGCGAAGTTTGTAGCTTCATCCGGTGTGAATCGACCAGAGATTTGAGAACGTCCTCCTTTAATCGCTTCATTTACATTTGGCGCTGAGATCACCTCATTATCAAGTACGATAGCGATAGGGCGACCTACATTTCTTTCTGTTAATCTTCCCCATGTTTTAGCACCTTCCTGATCCATGGCTACATTTACAATATATTCATTGGTAGAGGGATCAAGGTTAGGCTGTGCATTAGTTACATGCCCTCCTTCCAGTGGTGCCTGTTTTTTGCGGTTGGTTTTCATGGCATAGAGTTCATAGTCACTTGTAAACTCTCCATTTTTCTTAACTGGTTTTTCTGACCACAGCCATTTTACATCAACCGGAACATTTGTTTTCACCTCACGTTTTTGTAATAAAACATTGATGGCTGCTGTATCATTATAATTAGCTATACCATGTACTGCCGGGCCACTTACTGTATAATCAGGTGTGTTTAGTAAACTAAACAGTGGTCCTGCATTATTATTCGTTAAGATATCAGGTGTTGTTGCTTTTTCCAGTTCATCGCTGTTCGCCAGGTAGAAAGAATCGATACGGTTTCCTGAATCATCAAATTTCATTTGCGAACTATCTACATCAACAATACTCGAAGTTTCTTCTTTTATCTCTGTAGAAGTAGTTTCTTCTTTGGGTTGTGAAGCAATCAGTGCTGCATTAGCTCTTTGTAGTGCTCCAGTTATTTCCTGATCTCCAGCATTATAGACTTCCCAGAACTGTAGGTTGGCTGTTGTTACCAAATATGCCTTTGCTGCTTCAGGGTTTCTAACCCCTGGAAGCTCTACCATGATACGGTCAACACGATTATCGAGCGTAACATTTGGCTGCATTACCCCGATCTTGTCGATACGTTTCTTCATCAACTGGAAGGTACGATCTACCGTTTCATCTGCTTTTTTCCGCAATACCTGTACGACTTCATCGTCTGTAGAGCTGATATTAATTTCATCGCTTAAGGAACGATTAACGGCAAAAATGTTTGCCAGGTTTTGTCCGGGAGCGATTTCATTATAAGCATTTCTAAACAGGGTGATATAATCTTCACCGGAAGTAACATTCATGTCCTTTTTAGCCTTACTCATTGCTGCAAGGAAATTAGGGTCTTCACTTCCTCCTGACAAATTCTTCAATAATTCTACCAGATCTACCTGCATCACAACACTCATCCCGCCCTGCAAATCCAGACCAAGCGCCAACTGTTGTTTCTTTAATTCCTGATAGGTAAATCTTTTAAAGCCCAGGTTCAAAATCG
>JAHDFX010000264.1 GCA_020627965.1 Saprospiraceae bacterium
TTGTATAAAAATTACCAAAAAAAATAAGAATTCCTGCTGCTGTTATAGCCATGATGTAATCTAACGGAAGTGTCATTTTTTTACGTGCCAGATTGATGGCAACAGCAATAATAATAGCGACTATAGCCGGAATAATTCCTATAAATATTTTTTCCAGAACAGGTGTATCTCCAAAGGTGAAGTAGATATAAGACAAGACGATCATGAAGATAAAAGTAGGAATCAATATACCTACTGTACATACTAATGCCCCCGCCCAGTTGCGCATGCGATAACCTACAAAACTGACGACATTGACCGCTGTAGGACCGGGCATAATACTCGCTAAGGATATGCCTTCCAAAATATCGTCTGTACTGATGAGTTTGTGTTTTTCAACGACGATCTTTTCGACTACAGCTACTAGCGCCATAAAGCCACCAAAAGCCATACAGCCGATTTTTAAAAAGGTGAAAAAGAGGAAGGATAAACTTGGTTTGGTTTTCATAGGGCGAAGTTACGTGATTAATTACGGATTACGAATGGTGTAATTACGAATGAGTAGTTTCCCCCCCATTAGTCACCTTAAAAAGTACAATGACCACGTCCCAAAGTCCGATTACCAGGTTGTAGGACGTGGCTAGCCACCTTAAAAAGCGCAATGACCACGTCCCCAAAGCCCGATCACCAGGTTGTAGGACGTGGTTAGCCACCTTAAAAAGCGCAATGACCACGTTAGATGACGTGGTAACCGGACTATCGGACGTGGTCATCGCACTATAGAACGTGGCTAACCACGTTGTGCAAGGTGGTCATGAAATTTACTGAGAACAACCTTCACCTGTCAATCCGCTAAATGTAGCTCCCGGATGCACTTCAAAACCTGAACTCAGTTCTACCATTATACCAGCATTGAAAGTAACCATGGCGCCCGAATTGATCATTTGTGCAGAGGAAATCTGATTTACAGCTTCATAGGTCAGCATATCTCCCGACTGGCTTGACTCCATCATGTTGCGATCAGTTTCACAAATATCACAGTAATCAGGAATACCATTTCCGTCTCTATCTATATTATCATCAAAGCCTGGGCAGGTATCCAATGCATCGCAAATGTTATCATTATCGGAATCGCCTGTTCCCATACAAGGATCAATGATGGTCGAGGAAAAAATCCTGATCTCGAGAAATAATCCTTCAAAACTCGACATAGTCAGTTCATCTATTTGTACCATATCCGGGTTATCCATAATCAGCATTTCCTGGCTGCCTACCATAGTGTTGGCGGTGTTTATAACAGGCATACTATTAAAATTCAAAGATGCCTGAGAGCAGCCGATACCACAAAAGTCATTGATGTCAATTTCCACTCTTTCAATACCTGAAAAACCAGTAAGATCGACAGACAAGGTGGCTGGGAATAGCCACAACTCCCCTCCATTGGCTGTTGAATAATCAAAAAAGCAGCTGCCTGTATTATCTACGAGTTGCTGTGGTACGCCTTCTTCTGTGAAAATCGTAAAACAGCTGGAAGGCATCATAGAAGGATCATCGAAAGAAATGACTGTAGGAACGCCTAACTGTCCGAAAGTATAACTGGAAAGTAAAAGGAATAAGGCGATTGAAGCGAGGTGTTGGTGTAGTTGGTATACATTCATAATGTAATCGTTTATTTTAGAATGAAACAATAACCTATTATATAAATTTACAATATTCATGGATAAAAAACCAATAAATAGGGTGCATTTCATTTTTTCGTTGAAGATTTAGGAAGACCCCGAGTCGCAAGGCATTTTAAAAATGCCTTGCGACTATATTCGGGCTTTATGCAAAGTTTTGAAATGCACCCAAAATATGTGTAGAGAAGTCTGATCGGTAAGTTTGGGGCAATAAAAAAGCCCTCTCCCTGTATGAATTAGAAGAGGGCATTTAAAATTTGTCTCAATTTTACAATTGAGACAAACTCCAGTTGGGAAAATTAGAAGCAGTAATTACTCATTTCAATTACTTTGTCGGCTACAGTGCGACGGGCTTCTTTTACATTTACGGGTGCATATTTCGCAAGGCGTTTTACCCCACTTAACATCAGATTCAATTCATCTCCTTCCGAGAAAGAGCATAAAGCATCTTTTGAATTCTTTTCAATGCGGTACATAGCATCCGAGAAAAATACTTTCATGGCAGCTTCTTCTGTTTTCACCTCACGTCCCATACGATTGAGCTTGGCAACACGCAATAAGGTAGACTCTGCTGCAAAAATATCGATCATCAGATCAGCTATGTTCATGATGATCTCCTGTTCGTGCTTAAGATTAAGCTTGCCTTCCATTTGCGACTTAACGCCTGCTCCGGCTACGATTAACAACATTTTTTTAGCATTTTCTAATGCTATATGTTCATCTGGATACAAGCCTTCACGCTTTTCAGCTTTTGGCGGAGACAATAGTTCTTTTTGTACTGCAAAAGCTGCATCAGTCAGATTCAAGTGCCCTTTCATCGCACGTTTTAACAACTGATTTACAGACAATAAGCGATTGATCTCATTGGTACCTTCATAGATACGATTGACACGAGAGTCACGATAAGCACGAGCTGCGCCAAATTCTTCTGAGAAACCTAATCCGCCAAAAATCTGTACGGTTTCATCTACCGTATAATCCAGTACTTCAGAGCCTTGTACTTTTAGAATAGCACATTCAATAGCATATTCTTCGGCTGCTTCCAATTTAGCTTTTTCACGTTCCATGCCGCCTGCTATCAGTGCTTTAATCTTGCTTTGTAGCATTTGAGATACACGATACTGTGCAGATTCCAGCGCATAATTGCGAATTGTCTGTTCAGCTAATTTATACTTAATAGCACCAAAACTGGCAATCGGTACACCAAACTGATGGCGCTCATTGGCATAAGTAGCCGCCGACTTGATGCTTTCTTTGGCTCCGCCTAGGGATAAAGCGCCCAACTTAAAACGCCCAACATTCAATACATTAAAAGCAATTAAGTGTCCCTTACCAATCTGTCCCAGTACGTTTTCAGCAGGTACTTTAGCATTTTCAAAGAAAACCTGACGAGTGGAAGAACCTTTCATGCCCAATTTATCTTCCTCAGCACCAAGCGTTAAGCCTTCCGTATCTCTTTCTACTACGAAGCCAGTGAATTTATCTCCATCTATTTTTGCAAAAACGATGAATACATCAGCGAAACCTGAATTCGATATCCACATTTTTTGTCCGTTAAGGATATAATGCTTCCCATCTTCTGTCAGAACTGCGGTTGTTTTAGCTGCCAATGCATCTGAACCAGAGCCAGGCTCAGTAAGGCAGTAACAAGCCTGTAACTCACCAGTACAAAGACGTGGCAGATAGTTTTGCTTCTGTTCTTCTGTACCAAAATAAAGGATAGGCAACATACCAATTCCCGTATGCGCAGCAAAAGAAACCGAGAAGGAACCCGTTTTACCCAATGCCTCACAAATAAGTGTATTGGTATTGGTATCCAGATTCATTCCTCCATATTCTTCCGGCATATGAGAGCTAAGCAGACCAAGTTCACCAGCTTTTTGTAATAGCGTTACCGCAATATTGTCTGCTTGCTTTTCTATTTTTTCAATATTGTTGAATATATCATTATAAACAAAGTCATCGCAAGTTTCACGAATCATTTGCTGTTCTTCATCCATTTCTTCAGGAATGAATACTTCTTCTGGGAGTGTTTGCCTGATGATAAATTCGCCACCTTTGATGACGTCTTTTTCGATTAATACCTCTGACATATTTGTAGATTGAGTAATTAGTTATTAGTAATTGATTGCTTGTTGTAAAGTTACGTAAAAAATACAATGCATGCATTGCTTTTAATTCTAAACGTGAAATTTGCTGGATTGTTTGCCAAATTCTATGCAACTTCTGTCAAATTTTAATGTCATTGGATCGGCAATACTTTATATTGCTTTTGTATGTTTACAATACTCCGTATTGGTTTTTGCTTTTATCAGTCAAATGTAAACCGACATAAAGCTCACACATCCAGTATGTTGACAATCAATACATTCGCTTTAGTTTTTCATTAGGTAATATTTTTTGAACGTTTGCAGAATACCCACATGCTCAAAAAATAAAATCCATTTTTCAGATTTTTTATAATTTATTGATCGTCAAATGACATTAGGTCTTAAACGAATGCAGAGCATTCTCAATATCAATACGGAGTATTGTGTTTAGATAAATTGAAAATAATATTACTAACATTATGGACATATTTAACACGATTATACATGACTATACAGGCTTAATACATCTGATCTTTTCTATCATCGCACTCATTACCGGTACACTTGTTTTGTTGAAAACAAAAGGAACAATTGCCCATAAAAGGATTGGCTACGTTTATGCTGTATCTATGCTGGGCTTAATTATTACCGCATTTATGATTTATCATTTATATGGAAAATTTGGCATTTTTCACTGGCTGGCTATTTTAAGTCTGTTTACTTTACTGTCAGGTATGATACCTATACTCACCCGGCAACCGGAAAATTATATCAGCATGCACTATAATTTTATGTACTGGTCGGTCATTGGACTTTATGCTGCTTTTGCTGCAGAAACACTGGTCAGGCTTCCCCAAGTTGTCATTATTGACGGAGTACCCGCTACAATATTTTACAATATGGTTGGTATCGCCACTGCCATTGTGATGTTTTTTGGGGTATTTTTTATAAAACGTAAGAAAAAAGTCTGGTCTGCATTTGAACAGATCGATCAATAGACTTTTGAACCTGTTTAATCTTCTTTTGAAAAAAAGAAATCCGAAGGTGCCAGGATTCGCTGAAAAACTCTGTCTTGTACCAACATAAATTCTTCGTTATTATTGATGGAGGCATAGTAGCGTTCTACATTAGCTCGAATGGGTGTGCCATCGTTGAGTTCGCCGGTTTGTCGTCCTGGAAGCGGATATAGTTTGACATTTTTTTGCTCGCCTTTATTGGTTTCCAGTTTAATCTCACAAAAAGGAGTGGCGTTGACAAAAGTTTCCCGCTTTGGATTATCCGACTCAAAAGCTTCTGCGACAAGGCTTTCATAGCCTTTTAGATAATAAAGGACTTTCTGTTTGATCGCTGTACGTTTTTCTGATAATCCGTAAAGTTTTTGTACTTTAAATTCACTTCCATCCTTATCAATACGGAAGGAATTTTCTTTTCTTTCCGGCTGAAAATACTCCACTGACAGGCCTTTAATGTCATTTGTTTTATAACGAAAAACACCTCTGTCTTTCCAGTCTACTTCTTCCAACATAAAGCGAGGGCCGAGTACACCTTCCCAGTTAGGAATACCTACTTCATAAGGATATTTACCGCCTTTTTGCATCATGTAAGTGCCCATGCTACCTTTAGTCGCCGTTCCGATATAGTATATTTTTAATGCTTTTCCGGCTTTGTTGTAAGCTTCAACTATGATACCATTAGTATTCAGATCCCGACGTACATTTTCTTCTGCTGCCTTAGGAACCATGGCACGAACATGTAATTTTTGAAAGGTATTGAGTACCAGGTCAACGGCGTCCTGACGTGCTCTGTATTTACCATTGACCTGCCAGATGTTGTCTTCTTTTGTTAATGTTATCCGGCGTTTCATCTTGTCCCACATGACTATTTTAGCAATTTGCCCGATGTTTTTAATAGCAAATTCATCGCCGCTAGAAGTTTGATCTTCTTTATTTAAATAAAAGTATGTAGCTGCTGCCAGCACTGCGAAAATGATTAGGAGTATCCAGGATGTTTTTTTCATGACTGTGTGTTATTGTGTTATTGTGTTATTGTGTGAAGGTGTTATTGTTCTGGGCGTATTTATACGTTTGTGTGGTGGTGTGCGCTTTGTGTTGATGTGTTGATGCTTTACCTATACATAATATAAAGTGTTATACAATCATTTAGTTTTAATTTCCACATCTTTGATTACGATTAGTTTCCAGTTTTTAGGAAATCTCATTTTTTTCCATTCATTGCTAATTTCTCTTTCTGTTTTAATAACGCTTTTAGATAAACAAAATACAGCGATACAATATCCGTTTAGGCTATTCCCAGAATATCTTTTTGCATCAACAATTAGCTCATCTAATTTAGTTCCAACATCTTTGTTATTTCGTATCAACTTGTACTCAACAGCAACACCGCATTCCTTGATAATTAAGTCAGGTCTATAGTTTTTAAATTGATGGCGGAAATAACCTTGTGAATATCCAACCACCCCATTAAAATAAAATTTAGCGACTTCCCTGACTACCTTATTTATATCCTCCTCTTGTCTTATTATTGTTCCCGTAATCTTTAAAATTTCATTTGTGGATTCAAGATAGTCGATAACCCTTTTGATTTGCCTTTCGTCTTTATTACTATTGAAAAGCTCAAATGGCGACAAATATTTATCCCATTCAAGCAAAAGTTCAAGTTCTTGCTCAGAAGATGTTCCATCTTCTATTGGGTAAAATGAGAATTGCAAGGCTTTTTCAGAGTCACTTAAAATTGGATGAAATTTTTTCTTGAAGTCATTCAGATAGTCATTTAGTTTAAGTATTTCAAGATATGCACATATTACATTGTACATTTTAAAAAGATATTCATGAGTCCAATATTCTGAATAGTGCTTGCGATTATCGCTTATTTCTATATGTCCAAACTGAATTTCCCATAAATAGTGTGAACATTCGTTCACTACTCTACGATATTCGTGATATGCTTTTCCAAGGTCTTCTATTATTTCTTCCATAAGAATACAATGAAATCTAAAATTAATCTGCCTACTTAACCAATCAACTAATACACCAAAACACTAGCAAAACCGCTAGATCAAGTCTATAGACAAATGTTTTCACCACTTCACCACTATCTTTCCAATAGACTTTCGTGATTCCAGAAAATCATGGGCTTCTGCCAGTTGGTCTACACTAAATTCGCCGCCTACTTTCGGTTTTAAAATTCCTTTTTTATAAAAATCGACTACGCCAGTCAGGCAACGTTTCAATGTGTCAGGACGATTATCAGCAATGCGTAGCATATTGACACCGATCATGGCTTTTGAATTCTGCAAATAGCTTATTGGAGAATAAAAACCAAAACCTGTCGCTACTTTGATCATTTTGAGAATACTTTTTCGTCCGCCAGTTGTCATATCAGCTGCGCCATAAGCGACCAGCCTTCCTCCTGAACCCAAAAGTTTATATCCTTTTTTCACCGATGCTCCGCCAATACTATCAAAAACGACATCCAGCCCTGCATCGCCACGAATTTCTTTGATGGCTTTATCAAAATCTGTCGTTCTATAATCAATAGGATGATCGACGCCCATTTCACGTAAATAATCTTG
>JAHDFX010000265.1 GCA_020627965.1 Saprospiraceae bacterium
CACAAACGCCATCATTGTCTGCATCTAAGTTGGAAGCTGTATTAGGGCAAATATCGTTGAGGTCACAAATACCGTCTTCATCCGTATCCTGAAATTCTCCTTCACATTGACAATTTGATTGCCAGGAGTCGTTTATTGTACAGATATCTTGATCGTCACATGGTGTACCAATCAGGTTATCGTCAAAACCCGGGCATTTATCTCCAGCATCACAGACCCCATCGTTATCTGTATCAGGTGAATTATTGTCACAAATAACATAATAGTAGTTACATCCACCAGACCAATACGTGCCATCAAAAGATTGAGTTTTAAGGGTGTACTGCTGACCCGATGTGGGAAAGGTGATTGGGCTGGAGTAAAGTTGTGCCGAGGCAGAAACATTTCCAGCAGCATCACGAACATTAGTCCCATCTAAAGTATAATAAATTGGTGAACTATGACTTAATGTAATCGTTTCAGATGGCTCATAATTACCAGAAGGTAAACTATTTTGTACTAAAGCCATACTAACCGATCCTCCCCCGACACCAACTGCATGCCAAGCATCTGCAACAGTTTTGATTTCATTTGAATCTTCACCATACAAATCTTTAGCGGCATTAGTCCAGGCTATTTTTGCTGATTCAAAGTCCATTGAAGAAGAATAGTAACCCATTATAGCATGTATATAAATGTCTGTAGCTTTGTTTATTCCTATTCCTTCTACACAGAATTCAAAGTTTAGATTATTTATTTCATCTGTATCACCACTACCTTGACTAATAAGGTAAAATGCATGTCCAATAACACCGGCACCTGAATGCCCAAGAACATCTCCTGTTCCATAGGTATCTGTATTTGGGGTGTTAGCAATTGAAGCGTTACTTGGGTCAGAGAGCGATCTGAGACTGGGAAAGTAGCAAGAGTTTTCAGCTATTTGCCAATCGTAGAAAGGATCATTGTAATAATGGTTTTCAAGGATTACACCAATAATATCTGCTCCTCCCTCGTGAATCGCCGTTGACGTACCCGAATATTCCAGACCACCTAACGCATTCAACATCAAATGACCATACTCATGAGCAACTATATCTAAATTATTAATGTTTTGTCCGCAGCCTGCAGCAACATAAAAAGTCAGTGAATTTGCCTCAAAATTAGCTGTAGCATTACACTCCGCAATATTATTAAAAATTATATTCAGTTCGTAGTTGGGATCATCTGCCGGTCCAATTATATTGTGTTCATTTAACCAGAAATCATAGGTTTGTTGTGTTTTCCAGAATATCTCATTTGCATTAGTGTTAGATGTCGTAGAACCTGATACAATTTTTCTACAATTGTCTTGCAGCGAAGTGGGAACATCCAAGTCTACTGACTGAACCCCAAAACAAGAGGTGCTGATATTGGTAGGATAACATTTTGCTATATTATCATGGTGGTTTACTATTTTTCCGTTTGCAGCATTAATGAAATATTTTTGCCCTTCATGTTTACTATGGTCATACAAGTCTACTTCATATGCCAAATTTAAATTTTCAATAGTATATTCCTTTTCAAAGTCAGTTGGTACAACAAAAAGTGATGGCATTTGGGGAGTTGTAATATCCAACTCTGTTATACCTTTTTCCTTCATTAAAGTAATCCAATTCGTTTTAGCTATATCAATTGCCTCCTCTTTTGTAATTGAAGGATTGGTACTTAAATTGAAATTTTCAAGCAAGTTCCCATTAAAGAAATATATGAGCCCGTCTTTATCATGAAGATTAAAGTCTGCTCCAAGGACTTCTATTCCTTTATAATAAGTCTTCATTCGCTTATGAGTGTTGCCTTTTTTATCTTTGAAAGATCGTTTCTCCCTAACTTGAATATCATTATTCCATTCTTTTTCTTGCCTTATTGCAACAAGAAAATTATCTGACGATAGCTGCTTTTTTTCAATAGGAGTAAGAGTGGTATAACTGCCTCGTGTATTTGTATTTAATGTAGTATAAGTTCCTTTAATCAACCCAATGCCATCATCATTTTCACAATCGGTTTGATTTTCGGTTCTGCAAGCTTCGCTATCGTAAATACCTTCTTTATCAGTATCTGGGTCGCCTGGATTGCATTGACTATACACAAACGTTCCAGTAAAAAAAAGGAGTACAAGTAAAAGTATTTTTTTGTGAAAATTCATATTTTTTTTTACCAAAAACATTAAAGAATAACGAGAAAATAACTACATATTTTAGTTTGTTTGTGACAAACTAAAGGAAATACATAGACACAACTGAGGGTTCGGCAACAAACAACTTGTCATCGAAGTAAGCATAGTTCTGCGGAATTTCAACTCCATAATTATATTGTTTGACCGTTTGAAAACTGTCGCCATTATCTGTCGATTCTGAACAACAAAATAATCGCCATTGACCAGGTATCTTCCATAAAAAGAAAAACTCAGGCTGATCTCAGTTTTATCAATTAAATCCAAAGCAGGAATTTCCAGATAAGATTCCGATTGATGTAGATTAGGTCATACTCATCAAACGTTCGCTAAATCGTACCGACAACTGTCAGAAAGCACGTTTTAGATGAATCTTTCGAGAATAAAAATTGAGATGAAACCAGAATTTTATTTCTTGAAAAAAAATGATAATATAAAAGTGGGAATACTGAAGTTTGGTGTATAGTAGTATCTTATAATCTCAGAGACTGCAATTAAACACACCATATAAGACGAAGAATCAGTAAGAAAGTTGCACGACTTCATCACAAAGTCTTATCGTTCTTTGACTAAACTCGTAGATTAAGCGGTTGCACTTAAAACACGTAACCTCATGTGTTGGAATCCATGAGATTTGTCTGAGAAGCTATTTGAACTTAATCTTTCAAATCTAAAACTGGCCAATTACCTGTGATCGGACGGGAAAACCCAAAATCTTGTTGCCATTGCCTGATATTGAAACGACTATATTCTGCTCCTTTTACAAAATAGGTCTTTCCTCTGTGGCATAAAGTTGCATCTATATCATCTTCAAAAGTCAGGCCAGGGAAATTATGACTGATAAGGCGTGGAAACCCACTTCCATCTACCCTTCCAGCTTTAAGGTTATACCTCGTAAATTGACTGCCACTAAAGAAATAAACAGTACGTCTGTCCCATTTTACTGCGGCATCTATGGTAGTAAAGCCTATCTCTGGGAAGTAATTATCAATGAGTTGTGGAAAGCCGGAATCTTGTTGGCGTTTTCGCAGATCGTAACGAACGCATTGATCGTCTTTAAAAAAGAATACTTTGCCGCCTGCCCATTTTACTGCGGCATCGACTCCATTACTGAACGACATACCAGGGAATACCGAACTTATAGGTTTTAGGCTGCCTTCAGGGCGGCCTTTGTGTAAATGAAATTCAATACAATTACTTCCTTTGAAGTAGATAGCTTTACGCAATTTGTAAGGCAACATAGCATCTACGAGTCCAGCAACAGAGACCGTCGGTCTTGTCGCAATAGGCTTTGCGGGTGCAGCGTCATAAGCATAATCCAGTTTCCGAATATCCAGTAGGTCATCAATGGTATGTGTCCAGGGATCCATGATACGATCTGCACCCAGTGCACCGGGAATATTGGAATAATTATCTACCTGCCATAAGTACCAATACCGATCGACTGCTGAGTGATGTATCCAAAATAAAGGATCACGTGGCGAATTCATCATAGTATTCATATCCCCTCCTACCCATCTGTGTACAGAGTTATGAGCCTCTGATTCCAGACGATTGGCAAAAGTCCGAAAATTAGTTTCTCCCATAATAGCATCTATGAGTCCTTGGTCAGGAAAATTCCCCCGAGGATGCACACCTGGTTCACGTGACTCTGCAAGCCCTTGATAATTAGCTAATTTAGGAGGAATAAGGCTTTGCTGGGGCCAGTCCCAATAAGGAATAGTGACACTAGAATCAATACGCTGTAATTCCTTTTCAAATTCCAAAACATAAGCCCTATGCCAGGGCAGGAAACGCCACAATCCTGGCACTGCTTCACCATGTATTCTTCTCATCATGGTATGAAAACCGACAAATTCGGCAAGTTTCCCGTTTCTTATCACACCATCAAAGGCTGCAATAAATTTATCCCATTCGGAATTGTTAACTTTGAGAGAGCTTTTACGAACGTTCATTTTTTATTGTTATTTCCCACAAATATATTAAAATTTTACTTTATCTTTAAAAGAAAAATTATGATAAAAAACACCTCTTTTCATTCTATCTGCACATGGAGTATTTTTGTATTACTTTTTGCTATTGCAAATCATGTTCATGCCTTACCCATCCAACAAAAAGATAAGATGACCTGCGAGGAACAGGTTGCCCGAAAACCATCCTTTCTGGAACGAATCATCGTCAAAAAACTAAAAAAACTGGAACGCAAACAACAAAAAGCTATGAATAAAACAGAAACCTTAGCCATCGTCTCGCCTATTCTGGGCGGATTAGGTATTCTTGGCTGGATTGCATCTATTGCAGCATCTTTTGCCTTATCTTATGTTGGCCTTGTATTGGCTATTATTCTTGGTGCTTCTGCCAGTATTGCTGCCATTATTACAGGAGTCATCGGGCTTAGGCACATTCAGGATGACAGTAATTTACAGGGCAGAGGACTCGCTATTGTCGGAATCGTTATTGGTAGCCTGGCTGCTTTATTATTCCTTGTTACCAGTATTGGTGCATTGTTAGGATGATTCGTGAATTATCCCTACTCAATTCTGGTTACAGAGGAAATAAAATCTTGCTCTTTCAGGTTTTTAATGATAAAATTGAGTTGATCTGTATTATTAACAATCACACTAATTTTTCCAGTAAAATAACCTTCATTACCATCCATCGTAATGGCACGCATATTAACACGTAGTACATTAGTTAATACATTGGTTAATCTTTGTACTACGCCAATGTCGTCGATACCTGTTAGTTTCAAATCAGCAACAAAAGAGGTATTGAAAGATGTTACCCATTCTGCCCGCATAATGCGATAACCATATTTTGACAACATATTCTTGGCGTTCGGACAGTTATTGCGATGTATTTTAATACCATCCATTGTTGTTGTATAAGCAAATATTTTATCACCTTGTACAGGCTTACAACAAGAGGCTAATGAGTGAGCAAATTGACTGGCATCCTCTCCATTAATGGTCAGTTTCGGGGTTGCATCGTTAGACTTTACTACTGTTCGGGGTTGGCGACTGATTGGTGTCTTTTCTTCTTTAAGGATAGAGAATTTGCCATGTTCGACACGCAATTCTTTAAGTTTAGTCAGGCTCAGTTGGTCAGTTGCAATGCCATAATATAAATCTACATTCGATTTGACATTATAAAACTTCAAGAGCAGGTCAAGATTTTCTGAACCAAACTCGGCTTTGAGGTTTTTCATTTTTCGCATTAAATACTCTTTTCCGATCTCTCCCTGTTTCTTTTTCTCCTCTTTTAATGCTTGGCGTATACGAGCTTTCGCCTTTCCTGTAACAACAATTTGCAACCAATTTTCATTGGGCTTCTGGTTCTTAGAAGTAATGACTTCAAGCCTGTCTCCATGCTGCAATTTATAACTGATCGGCACCTGGCGTTCGTTAGCCCTTACGCCCATACAATGATAGCCGATCTCAGTATGAATATCAAAAGCAAAATCCAATGCTGTAGCGCCTTTTGGCATAATACGCATATCTCCTTTTGGTGTAAATACATAAACTTCGTCGGCAAAAAGATTTGTTCTGAAATCATTGAGAAAATCAACAGCATTTTCTTCTGGTGATTCCAGCATTTCACGGACATGATTCAGCCAACGGTCAATAACACTTTCTGAACTGGACACACCTTTATACTTCCAATGCGCTGCTACACCACGTTCTGCGATCTCATCCATTCGTTCGCTGCGTACCTGTACTTCTACAAATCGCCCTCTGGGGCCGACCACGGTTGTGTGTAAAGATTCATAACCATTCGACTTCGGGGTAGATACCCAATCTTTCAGGCGTTCGGGGATAGGTTTATAGTTGTCGGTAATGATAGAATAAATTTGCCAGCAAGTCAGTTTTTCAGTTGCTTGTGGCACATCAATAATAATACGAATAGCAAACAGGTCGTATATCTGCTCAAATTCAACCTGCTTTTTTTTCATTTTGTTGGAAATCGAGAAGATAGATTTTGCCCGACCTGAAATTCGAAACTTCACGCCCATTTCATTCAGCGCTTTCCTGACCGGCCTCATAAACTCACTAACATATCGACTACGCTGTAATTCGGTTTCTTTCAGCTTTAGCTCAATTTTTTGATAGCGTTCCGGTTCGGTAATACGCATACAAAGGTCTTCAAACTCCGTTTTTATCTTATATAAACCCAAGCGATGTGCCAATGGTGCATAAATATAGGCAGTTTCGGAGGCTATCTTAATCTGCTTATGACTAGGCATGGCTCCTAATGTACGCATATTGTGAAGACGATCAGCCATTTTCACCATAACCACTCGTACATCCTTAGCTAAGGTCACTAGTATCTTCTTGAAAGTTTCTGCTTGTGGACTTTCTACATCGTATATCCCGTCAAACTTGGTCAGCGCTTCAACAATCATGGCTATTCTATCTCCAAATATATCTTGAATTTGCTCAGTTGTTACCGGGGTATCTTCTACTACATCATGTAGTAAAGCACTGATAACAGCCGTAGCCCCCAAGCCCATCTCAGCAGAACATATACGAGCTACTTCAATCGGATGAAGTATGTATGGCTCACCAGATTTACGCCGCTGTTTTTTATGACCCTCTACGGCCATCTCGTATGCTTTACGGATACGTTTTTTGTCTTCTTCAGTCTTAATTTTAACTGTTCGCAGCAGCTTACGGTAAGCTTGCTGGATGAGTTTTTTCTCCTCCTCAAGCTTAATCATTGACGTCGTACTCATGTTTGTGTGTAAAAATTTAAATTATAAGCAGATATTTTTTGACAATGCTATCGCATTGGGTTTTGTTCAACGGAAAATCAGAACATTTGGCCAACTAAATCAGTTGCAATATTCTTTTGCCATTACTAAAGGTAATAAAATAGCACATATCATGCGAATTTTCGTGTATCTAAATAGCTTAAAAGCTATTCGGGTTTAGCTTTTCGTCCTATACACAGAAAAGCAAAAACGAATGTGACAGCATTCTCGAAAAAATAATTAAAAAATTTGTTGATTTTAATGAAAATTAAATACCTTTGCAGTCGCTTTTGCAAAAGGGGCAAATGAGTTCCTTTTAATAAAAGGTAATTTAAATGCGGGTGTGGTGAAATTGGTAGACACGCTAGACTTAGGATCTAGTGCTTCACG
>JAHDFX010000027.1 GCA_020627965.1 Saprospiraceae bacterium
GTTGGTAACCTACCGCTGAAGGCATACGTCCTAGAAGGGCAGATACCTCAGAACCCGCTTGAGTAAAACGGAAAATGTTATCAATAAAGAAAAGAATATCACGACCACCAGCCGGATCTGATTTATCTCCATCCCGGTAGTACTCAGCGATAGTCAGACCAGATAATGCTACACGAGCACGAGCACCAGGAGGCTCATTCATCTGACCGAAAACGAAAGTCGCTTTAGATTCTTTTAGTTTGTCTTCATCTACTGAAGATAAATCCCATCCTCCTTCTTCCATAGAATGAAGGAATTTTTCACCGTAGTTTATAATACCCGCTTCCAACATCTCACGCATCAAATCATTTCCTTCACGAGTACGTTCACCTACTCCGGCAAACACAGAGATACCATCGTATCCTTTTGCGATATTGTTGATCAATTCCTGAATCAATACTGTTTTTCCTACACCGGCACCACCGAACAAACCAATTTTTCCACCTTTTTGGTAAGGTTCCAGCAAGTCGATTACTTTGATACCTGTAAACAGTACTTCTGACTCAGTAGATAAGTCTTCATATTTTGGTGGTTTACGGTGGATAGAGTAAGCAGCTTTACTTTTATCTACGGCTTTCAATCCGTCGATAGGCTCACCTACTACATTGAACAGACGACCTTTAATGCCTTCTCCGATAGGCATAGAAATAGGACCTCCTAAATCTAATACATCCATACCACGAGTAAGTCCGTCAGTTGAATCCATTGCGATAGTACGTACGCTATCCTCGCCTAAGTGGCGTTGAGTTTCTAGTACGATCTTTTCGCCATTTTCTTTGGTGATTTCTAAAGCACTAAGGATTTCAGGAAGTTTTGCACCGGCAAAACTTACGTCTACAACAGGTCCGATCACCTGTTTTACTTTACCAATATTTGTTGCCATTGACTTAGTATTTAAACTTCTTGGTGAATAACTTTTTAAAACACGATTTTCAATAGGTACTGAAAATCGCTGCAAAGATAGTGGAATAAGGCCTAATTATCAAACAGGTTTCAACTTTAAATGATCTGTAAAACCAAGGCTTTCAGCCTATTTATTTAATAAAAAATGGAGCCAGGCAGCATAACAGTATTGTATAATGAATAAAGCGTTTTTTGTGGAATTTTTGTTTACTAATGCGCTAGTTTGCGGTATCGTATTTTTTCCCGACTTTCTATGCTTCTTTAAGAGAAAATTATAAGAATAAGGGTAAAATTTCAAAGTATTAGAGGATATTGCAGTCTAAAATCTAAACAAAAGCATGGAAAAAGAATTGCAAAGTAGAAGTAATAGTAGCTGTGAGTTGTGTGGTGCCACAAGTGAACTTAAGATATATCAGGTTCAGCCTGCCCGAAATGCTAATGCTGATGACCATTTTTTAGGTTGCCCAACTTGTATAGAGCAAATTGAAAATAAAGATAAAACTGATCCTAATCATTGGCGATGCCTGAATGATAGTATGTGGAGTCAGGTACCAGCCGTTCAGGTGATTGCCTGGAGGATGTTGAATCGCTTACGTTCTGAGGCCTGGCCAATAGACCTTTTGGATATGCTATACATGGATGATGAAACATTGGAATGGGCAAAAGCCACAGGGGAAGGCCCGGATGCAGAGGAAGCTATTAAGCATGTTGACAGTAATGGTAATGTACTTCAAGCTGGAGATACCGTTGTTTTAATAAAGGATTTGAATGTCAAGGGTGCTAATTTTACAGCCAAACGAGGTACAGCAGTTCGCCGAATTTCTCTGGTAGCTGATAATCCAGAACATATAGAGGGTAGGGTCAATAATCAGCATATTGTGATATTGACCAAATATGTAAAAAAATCATCGTAGAACAATTCATGAATTGTTCTACTCGCAATCTCCTGGTAGACTACTTATCCATTCTCTTAATAATTCCACACCTTCTATATCAACCACAGAACGTAGTAATTCGGGCATCGCCACATCCAGTTCTACAGAATTCATGCGGAATGGCATAATAGATAGATCGGGCTGTCCGGGTACAATGGCATATTCTAATCCCCCAGCTCCCTGACCGGCTGCTATAGGAGGCTTGCAAATTCCAAGACGGGTTTCATCTGTTTCGTAGTAATCCAGATACATTCCAGTACTATTGGCTGGGCCTCTAGCATTATGGCAATGCCCACAATTGATGTCCATATAAGCCCGTACCCGTTCTTCCAGCGTTCCTGTACTTGCATCGTTCCATACCGCCACAGACGGAGCAGAACCTGGAAAATCAGATAAATAGCCCATATCTTTCCATTTTTGTAATTGGTTCATAGTACCATCAGCATAGGGGTAGGTTTTATTGATATTGCGAACTTTAGGCCCAATAGGGAGCATCACATTATCTACATTATGGCAACCTTTACATTCGTTTTTATTGGGAATAATATATAAGGTGCTACGCTGAGTTCCATCGTAATGTGTCCATTCTACATTGACTTGTTTGCCAACTACACTAAATTCGGCTTCGGTCTGTTCGTCATTCCAAAGATAGGAAGCTGGTTGCCAGGCTGTATCCTGACGGATCAATAAACGGGTCTCTAATATGCGTCTGCCCTGGCTTTCGTCATTGAAATCATTATCATAATAAAAGGTCTTAATAATGACTGTGCCTATTGGAAAATCCAGTACGCCGTCTTCTGTATAATTGGTTGTTTTACCTTCTGGCATCCATATAAAACGGGATTTTGAAGAATAATTAGAAAACAAAGCACTACTCAAATCATAGGGTAGCACGCCTTCATTCGGATTCATATCTGCCAGATCACCGGCAAAAAAATTATAATCAGAAAGGTTGGTATAGGGTAGGGCTGCTAATTCTACAATAGGTGCATTGGGGTCTACTTCATCATCTTTTGAGCAAGATATTTGAGATAATATAAATCCACAAATAAGTATTAGGACTGCTGTTGTATAGGTATTGTGTTTCATTTAAAAATATGTTGTATCTCAGTGAATATACACACATTGCAAATTACAAAAAAAGCGAGACAATTAAATTGCCTCGCTTTTATATTTTGTGAGCTATGAATTGATGATTACCAATCTCCAGACTCTTCGTAATTTGGATTATCACGTTCTGCCTTCTTCTCGCCTTTTTTCACACGTTTCTTGTAATTTTTTCTTAAACGCTCTTTTTCTTTCTGGATATCAGCAAGAATTTCCTGAGCAGATCTTGCCCCCGCTGCTTCGCGAGTTGCTTTGTCTTCAGCTGATTCTTCTACGACTCTTGGTGTAATTGCTTCCACAGGAGGTACAACTGGAGTCATTACTTCTTCCTCTACATCTATGCTTTCTACAATTTCTTCAGTTGGTTCTGTAGTTTCCTCACCGGCAGCAGCGATAGCTTCTTCTTTACGTAGTCTTTCTTTTTCTTCGGCTTCGGCTTTCAGCTTAGCTAAACGTTCTTTTTCTTTGGCTTCTTTTTCTGCCAGACGAGCGGCTTTTTTATCGGCTTTTTCTTTTTCAATAGCAGCAATACGTTCAGCTTCTTTTTCTTTTGCTATGCGTTTGGCTTCTGCTTCTTGTTCAAGACGTTCAATCTCTAAGCGTTCCTGTAATGCTTTTTCAGCAGCAGCAGCTTCTTCTTCCTGACGTTTAGTCTCAGCAGCGATGGCTTCTGCTTCTTGTTCAAGACGTTCTTTTTCTGCTTGAGCTTCTGCTTCCGCTGCCTCTCTCGCTATTTTTTCCTGTTCGGCCTGGGCTTCTGCCAATGCTTTAGCTTGTGCAGCTTCCTTGGCAGCTTGTCTTTCCATTCTTTCTTGTTCCTCTTGAGCAGCTGCTAGTGCTTCGGCTTCAGCAGCTTCACGTTCTTCATCACTCATGGCTGCTTCGACTTCAGCGGCTTCGCGTTCTGCCAATTCTCTAGCGAGTCTTTCTTGTAAGGTTTCGACTACCATTTCTTCATCTGAAGGTGGAGTAATTACCCCGTCTACTTCGCTTTCCTCCATGGCTGTACGTTCTGCCTCCAAACGCGCAGCTTCTTCCTGAGCTACACGCTCGGCTTCAGCTTGTTGCTCCGCCGCTATACGTTCGTCTTCTCTTGCCTTGGCTTCTGCTTCTAATTTAGCCAAACGTTCGACTTCAGCTAGACGTTCCTTTTCAAGACGCTCGGCTGCACGTGCCGCCTTTTTAGCTTCTCTTTCCTTTTGTCTTTCTAATGCTGCTGTTGCTTTGGCGGCTTTTTCTGCTACAATTTGATCTTGTTTAGCTTGTTCGGCTGCTGCTATACGAGTGGCTTCCGCTGCCTCTTTCGCTATTTTTTCTTGTTCGGCTTGGGCTTCTACCAATGCTTTAGCTTGTGCAGCTTCATCGGCAGCTTGTCTTTCCATTCTTTCTTGTTCGGCTTGGGCAGCTTCACGTTCCATGCGTTCCTGTTCTGCCTGAGCAGCTGCCAGAGCTTGGGCTTCTGCTTCTGCGGCTTCACGTTCTACATGTTCTCGTTCTGCTTCTGCCAATGCTTCGGCAGCTTCGCGTCCTGCTTCTGTCATTGACTCTTCTGCTTCTGCGGCTTCACGTTCAGCCAATTCTCTAGCTAATCTTTCTTCTAACGTTTCCTCTTTAGGCCTTGGTGTTTCTACCACTACATCCTCTGTAGGTTCGGTAGAATCTATATTTTCTGCTTCGGCTGTTTCCAAAGAAGCTAAGCGTTCTGCTTCTCTTCGTGCTTCTTCTTTAGCAATTGCTACTGCTTCGAGAGCCGCCAGACGTTCTTGCTCTGCCTGTTTTTTAGCCTCTTGACGTGCTAAACGTCGTTGTTGCCTTGGAGTCAGTTCTTCTACTTCCTCAACTTCTGTTGAAGTATCATTTGTATTTTCGACTTCTGCATTTGCTCCTATTGGATCAACCATTGCAATTTCCTCCTCTAATACCTCATCCGTTCTCATACGGGTAGCTTCGGCTTTGGCTCGAGCCAATTGCTCTGCTTTTAGGATACTGCTAACTGGATCTATTATTTCCTCTTCTTCTTCCAATTCACCTTCAAAAGCAATGCTATCTTCAATTTCTTCCTCTATTTCATCTACCTCAGGAGTAGGAATTGTTGTTTCTACGGTTTCTGCTTCCGTTTCTTTCATTGCAATTTCTACCTCATCTTCAAAGGTTTCTTCTATCATTTCCGGAATTGAACCCTCTTCTGAAGAAGGTATGAATTCTTCTTCCAATATAGCTTCTACTGCTTCATCGTCAATTGCGACATCAATGTTTTCATCCTCTACTTTTTCCGACTCAATTCCAGGTTCTGTGGTAGGAGGTAACATAGTCTCATCTCCCTGATTTTCTCCTGAAACAATAGCATCTCTGCTACGAACTTCATCTAGTACAGCTACCATTTCTTCCACTCTCGCAACACTCTTATCCGCACTGGTAATTGCTGTTAATGCAGCAGTAATGCTCTGTTGGCTACCAGATTTTTTGGCCTTTTGAGCAGCTTTTCTTGCAATCTTGATCTTATTTTCGGCTACTTTTCTCCAGCGGATGGCTTCTCGCTCTGCCTGCTCCACTTCTGCGGATGGAATACCGTCGAAAACTTTTACTTTAGGAAGTTTGGCTTCTATTTCATTTACCTGCGCTATCAGATCATCGTTATCTGCATCGGAAACAACTTCTTTATCGGTTGTTTCAGCAGCAATCCGAGCATTTTCTTCCGCTTCTTTAGCAGCTTTCTTTTCGGCGGCTATGCGGGCTGCTGCTTCTTCTTTTTCAGTTTTTTCTTTAGTCGCTATACGCTCCGCTTCTTCTTTTTCAGCTTTCTTTTCAGCGGCTATTCTTGCTGCTGCTTCTTCCTCAGCTTGTTTCTCTGCTGCTATGCGGGCTGCCTCTGCTTCTTTTTTAGCTTTCTCAGCAGCTAGTTTGGCTTCTTTTTCTAATGCTTTGGCTTCTTTCTCTGTTGCTATACGAACTGCATCTGCATCTTTTTCAGCTTGTTTTTTAGCAAGTTTTGCTTGCTTTGTAGCGTCTTTTCTGGCTTTGATTGCATCTTTTTCGTCCTGTTTTCTCTTCGCTTCAGCTATTTTTTCCTGACGTAATTTTTCTTTTTGACGAGCTTCATATTCTGCTTTCTTTCGAGCATTTTCTTCTTCTTTATCTTTTCTTGCCTGTTCTATAGCAAGCTTTTCACGTTCTTTTCTTTCTTCTTCTGCTTTTGCCTCTGCTATACGTCTTTCCTCTGCTTCTCTTTCTGCACGAATAATAGCCGATTCTACGACTTCGCCTTCATCCTCTTTGGTATCTTCTACATCATCACCGAAGCCTTCATCAGACACAACCCTTTCTCTTCCTGTAGTTTTACGATATTTATCAGCAGTTTTTCTACGTTTTACAGCTTCTTTACGCTCTTTTTCTTTGGCTTTGGCTAATTCTTTACGCTCTTTTTCTGACATCTCGGCTTCTTTTGCCAATTCGTCTGCAGTCTTTTCTCTAGTTCCTTCTGCATCTCCTTCGCCACCTCCTTCTGTATTTTCTCCTTCATCTTCTGCATAAGGATCAAGCCCGTCTTTTTCCCGGCGAACTTGTTCTAATATTTTTTCCTGCTCAAGTTTAGCTGCTGCTGCTGCTTTTTTAGCCGCTTCTTTAGCCTCCTTTTTAGCTTTCTTCTTAAGTTCTTTTTCGGATGGTTGTCCCTGTGCCTGTATATTAAACAATATAGACCAGCAGAACACCAATAGCATGAATATTTTTTTCATGGTAGTGAATTTTCGATTTTTGCAAAAACCTTCACCAGAGAATTTTAGCTCTTTGTATAAGTTTTAAAAGTAGATGCGTTTAATTGTTTTCAACCAAATAATCTAGGTCTTTTTTGTAACCTAGCTTACAAAAATAACTGAATAAAACACAATTGTCAAAATTGTGATAGACAATTATAATGATGCATTTTTATAAAATTATGACGCATCATTAGTCAATATAGTAACTTTTATCTTTTTTAGTCAATGCCAATGATGCCTTCCTGTTTTTCTTTTTTACTAAAAATTGCGACATTGATACCAGCTCTAAAGTTCACATTTTGGCTATTAAGTGGCTGAAAAACAGGTATAATATTATCTGAAGCCATGTATAATTGTATGGGTCCGAATTTGGCGGCAGCATTTATCCCAAGATTGTCAAAACGATTATTTCTAATAGAATAAATTCCGCCAATAGAGTAATTTCTGCCAAAAACTTTTCTGGCACTTAATGCCATTCCCAGCGTATTTTTACCTCTAAAAGACTCATTATATAACAAAACACCAGCGGTTAGCTTCCCTAAATCATATTGACCACTCAAGTAAATTTTTAGTGGTAATTTAGTAGAGTAGCTATCTGTATTCAAAGATTGTACATCAATAATCTGTGTGAATGTATCTATTACTTCGTCAAAATCATTTCTAAGTTCGCCAGTATTGAGTGTATCTCCATCTACGTATCCAAACAAATCCAAACCATTGTAAGTATAAGAACCGTTTGAACCATAACTCCCTACATTGCTTGACCACTTTATAGAACCCAAATCTACTACTGAAGCTGCTACAGAAAGGCGATCGGTAATATTAGCAGATACGCCCAGATCAATTGCAAAACCGCTGTTGCCTGGAAACATATTTTCTAAATTATATACATCGATTCCTCCATCTGCTAATTCGCTAATCGAAGAATCCAATGCAGGAAAGCCACTATAGTTAATAGAATAATCTGTATTGAATGTAGTTTGATAAATTTCGTTGTCGGTATAAATATCCAGTCGATTATCTCGGTCGGTTGTTGACAAGTCAGAAATACCGATAAGATATTTTACTTTGGCCCCAAACGAAACTTTGTCTTGCCAATTATACGCACCAGAAATCCCTAATTCACTATAGGCTGAGAATTGAAAGTCAGGCGCCAGATTGACTGTTTGTCCAACATATCCGGCATTTCCGTTCCAAAACATATCCATCGTTTCTCTGGTATATTTAGCAAACCCACTTGTGCGGAGTCCTAAAGTTGCTCCTACCTGAAAATCATTCAGGCGAACAACTCCGCCAATTATATCTGTATGAAAATTGGTTTGAAGGAAATTCTCATCTTCTAAATTAGCAATTACATCGGTCAGGTTCAGTGAATATCCATCTGATGTTTCTGTGAAAGCATCATTGAAAGAAAAAGCACTGTGATACAAGTTACCATAAAAACCTGGTAAGCTGACCACAATACGATGTTTACTCATTAATGCCGGATTAGTAGCATTTGATTGATATACATCGTTCATAAAATGGAGTCCCATTTCTTGTTGTGCTTTTATACAAAAGCTATTTAATAGAAATAGAAGGATCAGGATTAGATTATGTAATATTGATTTGATACTCGTTTTCAATGGAAATTTCTTTTAAAAAAGAAACCTGATTAGTTAGATAGCTAATCAGGTTTTAAATGATTTTTTATTCCGCATCAGGATCTACATCTGCAATAAGACCTAGCTTAATATCCATATTATAGTCCTCATAAATTCTTACTGAGGTTTGTCCACCATCCAATGTGAAACTAACAGCCTCAATAATTATCTTGGTGGCATTATCTTTAATATTTGTGAAACGATCCCTATTTACAGGAATGAAAGTTTCTTTAGTTCTTTTTTCCAGTACACGGCCATCTGGTCCTACTGGTGCAGCAGATAATATATTTTCAACAGGGTCCATTAATTGGTCGATCACATTATAATTGTCATCTGTAAAATAGACCTGAACTTCTACATCGGCAGGGAAGCCATTGTCAGTAACTAATTTAAACTCAACTTCTTTAATTTTTTTATAATCTGCCAGGTTTAAATCTAAGGTATCGTAGACTGTAAAACCGTTTACTTTACCATATAAAGGCAGTTCAACTTCGGCATCCAGATAGAAATCACTGGAATCAGTAACAAAACCAATAATTGTAGTATCATTATCAGGATTAATATTCATTCGAGCCTCATAATCAAACATGACGATAGGCTGTCCAATAATATTTTCAATATTTGAATTATCTTTATCAATAACAAAAACTGTTGTTTTTTCCTGTCCAACTTCGTTTAAAGCAGGATAGTTAAAATCAGCTCCCTGATCAAGTTGGGTACTATTGAATGGAATTTCTGCACCATCTCTGGTTACTGCATTTAGCGTACTAAATTCCGCTCGAACGGGAAACCCGAAAGAGTTTCGAACAGTAATAATCATACGAGGTTCTTCAAAAAACACAGAGCCGTCATTATTAAAATAACGGAAAAAATCCACTTCTATGGTATCGCGTGGAATATCGAAATAACCATTGCCAAGAAAACCTTCTGCATAAGTAAATTGTGGCTCAATGAAATCAACTATAAAGGCTGCAAGTACTGTAGAATCATTGGAAAGAATACGTGCATCATACATAAATGTGATGGAGTCGTCTTCAGGACGTAATACATAGCCCTCAAGCGGAAAAGTATTTTCAAAAGGCAGTAAAATTCCGGGTACTTCCCAATATTTACTAAAGATGTCTCCATTCAAAGTAGATTCGGGGATGCTAAAATTCACACCAATAGACACATTATGTGTATTGGCTGTTGTTATTTTAATATCTCCGCTTTTTGCAACAATATAATCAATACGCACACCCACTGGAAGTGGATAAGGAAGTTTGAAAACTGTATCGTTCATAGGGAAGTTGACATCAGGGATCAATTGAAACAATTCTTCTCCTTCCTGAGAATAACCTTCGCTTTTATAAACTAATGTTAATTGATTATCAGGCTCAACAATGATTTCTGTATCTTCTCCATAGTTCTCTAATAAATCTTGTGTGGTTATATTCGTATTGGCAAGGGCAAAAGCCAAATTAGGCTCCCAACCATCAGCATCGATATTGCCGAGTTTTTCTATTTTATTGCAAGCTACAATGAATAGTATTGCGGCAATAAATAGCAACATATATTTTATCTTCATAAAAATTTCTTTCAAAAACAGTGAAACAGCTCGAAAATACAACAAAAAAAGTGCCGTTCAGTTATAAAGTATAAATTTGGACATCTTTATGACATAAAAAGCCTACTACCGAACTAGCTCATATTTTTGCCCTAATGTCGGTATTTCAACATTTTCATGCCCTAATTTTCCCAGATAAGTCTTAAATTCTTTTTGTGTTTCATACTCTCCATGTACCAGAAATAATTTTTTTAACTTTTTTTGATTTTTCAGGAAACCTGCAATTTCAACTCTATCTGCATGAGCTGAAAAAGAGTGCATTTCATAGATTTTCATTTTCACTTTACGTGTTTCTCCAAATAAACGGAGTTCTTTATGACCTCTTTTCAACAAACCGCCTGGCGTATGTGGCGCACAATACCCAACCATCATCACTCCATTTTTAGGATCTTCCATAGAGTTGAATAAATGATGCTTAATACGACCAGCATTCATCATACCTGATGCACTAATGATAATACAACCTTCTTTAGATTTATTCAATCGCTTGGATAAACCTCTGTCTCTTACATAAGATAAAGTTCCAAAACCAAAAGGATTGTCGTCTATAAGCATATATTCATTAATATCATTATCATAACACTCCGGGTGTGATCCATATATTAAAGTTGCATTAACCGCTAATGGGCTGTCTACATATACAGGGATATGCGGTAGGCGCTCAGCCGTTTCCAACTGATCCAACATATAAACAATTTCCTGAGTTCGTCCGACGCTGAAGGCGGGAATCAGAAGTTTACCTTTATTCTTAACACAAACTTCCTCTATAATTTTTAGAAATTCTTCTGACTCATCTGGTCCTGCTTTGTGTTCTTTATCGCCATAAGTCGATTCGCAAATCAGATAATCTACCTCAGGCATGGTTACTGGATCATTCAGAATCGGGCGCATTGGGCGGCCAATATCACCAGTGAAACCTATTAAAATACGCTCCTTGTCCGGTTCATCTATCATTAATGTTACGTTGGCACTTCCTAATAAGTGACCAGCATCTCTAAATTGTAACTTAATACCATCACAGACATAATGCCAGCGATTGTAACTAAGTCCCGTCATTAATTTCAGGCATTTTTTTACATCACGGCTATCATATAAAGGTTTCTTTTTTTTCTTTGAATAGCCTTTTTTGTTGTTGTATTCAGCATCTCGTTCCTGAATTTTGGCACTATCCATCAGCATAATGCTACACAAACTACGAGTAGCATGAGTACATAAAATGTCACCACTAAAACCATCTTTTATCAATTTGGGAATTCGGCCAGTGTGATCAATGTGTGCATGAGATACAATAAGACAATCTATTTCTTTTGGATCGAAAAGCCAGTTGTCATTAAATTCTTCCATCTCTTCATCACGTCCCTGGTATAGTCCGCAATCCAGAAGAATTTTATATCCATTATCCAATGTAAGGAGGTGAGAACTTCCTGTCACCTGGCGGGCAGCACCGCAAAATTTTAATTCCATTTTTAGTTAAGATTAGACAAAGCAATTGCTAAAGGTAAGAAATTTATTTCTACCTCCTTCCTGATTACATTGTACTAAATTATCTAACCCAACTTAATCTTACGAACTCTACGAGAATGGCGGCCGCCTTCAAATTCAGTATCCAGGAATTTTTTTATCATTTCTAAGGTCGTATCAACGTCAACAAAACGGGCAGGAATAGAGATAATATTGGCATCATTATGTTGGCGGGCAAGTATCGCTAAATCCGGCAACCAACAAACTGCTGCCCGAATGTTTTGGTGTTTATTGGCAGTCATAGCAACACCATTTCCGCTGCCACAAATAATTACCCCATATTCAGCTTTACCATCTTCAATGCTATTTGCAACAGGA
Organism: Saprospiraceae bacterium; assembly: GCA_020627965.1. Classification (GTDB taxonomy): domain Bacteria; phylum Bacteroidota; class Bacteroidia; order Chitinophagales; family Saprospiraceae; genus JAHDEO01. The sequence continues at coordinate 11,828 of JAHDFX010000027.1, forward strand.
TGGATGAAATCAGGATAATCAACAGAGTCTTTTGTATTTGTGCCAAAATCAAGTACTTCTATTCCTTGTTTTTTCAACGATTTGATAATAGCTTTTTTGTACTCAATTCCAGCATGATCGCAACCAATAGCTACACTTGTTTTCATTTTATTTTCCATTTTGGCTTAAAGCTAATAATGAGTTTACCAAGATTTAGTAAACTCATTATTTGGCTAGATTGAAGATAATATAGAAATAAATTTACACTTCCTATAATAACTTAAAACATGTTTAGTCTTTAAACATTCCTTGTGGTAATGATCCACTAAACATGTCTGTAATTTCTTGTTTGATATCAGCATATCCAGGATTCCGGACTACCATTTCTTGTAATTCTGCCATAATACCTAACCAGTTTTCTGACTCACTTCTAAATACTTTTTCACGAGTATCATTGTCTAATGAGTCGTAAAAATCCATCCGTTCTTTTGCTTCTTTTGCAAGAATTTTAAGGTGTGGTTTGGCATTTTCTTCAGCTCCAATATCGTTATAAAGACGCAACATATACATAGCATTATAGTCGTATGGGAAATTCATATGTGGAAATGCTTCGAAGTGCTTATCAATAATATTTTTAGCTTTTTCTTTATCGCCTTTGGCAATTAATTTATTGGATAGACGCAGCATAGCAAAACGAATACTTGCTACACTTGGCATATAACTTTGATCAATAAAAGCATCATGTTTATCAAAATTACCCCAACGGAATTTGTTCATGATATTATCGTACATCAAATCGGTGTCTACTCTTCCCTGACCAATTGGCATATTGCTATATTCCTGATCTCCTTTTGTTTTAATAGGAACAATACGAGATGCCAAACCTTCTAATTGTAGATAATCACTCAATCCCAGTAATTTTTCTGGGCGACAAGTGACCGCATAATAAATCGGACGTTCCCAGTTATTACTAGCGATAATATCCAAAATCGCAATTTCGTCCTTAATCAAACGCTCCTTATTGATACGAATGGGTAACTCCGTCAAGACTTGTCCGGTATCTTGTTGGGTAACCGTTCCATTCGTCATAACTATTGTTTTATTTACAGGTATTACAATATTACTTGTTGGGATATAACTTCCCATTTCTTCAGGAATACGTGGTTGATTTTTCGATACAAATTGCATGACTTGCTGTATCGTCATTTTCTGATTGCTACTCGTTGGATTATTATAAATAACATTTCGTTTGTTTCCACGATAAGCCTCAGGCGGCATGGTCATCTTGATTGGAGGCGAATCATTTACTTTTCTGCGCAACTGGTTGATATACCAGTCAACTGCCAAAAGACTTAGATTAACTACACGAACATCTGTACGAATACCTTCAACTTCCTGAGCATACCAAAGCGGATAAGTGTCATTGTCGCCGTGGGTGAATACAATCGCATTTGGTTGGCAGGATTCCAAAAAGTTGGAGGCATAATCTCTTGCTCCAGTATGCTGTGCCCGGCTATGGTCATCCCAATTTTGGAAACCCATAATTATTGGTGCCGACAATACAATGGCAGTGGCAGCTATAGCAGCTATATTTCCAGAAGCTCGATTTTTCAACATATCGAACAGCGCAGTTACTCCCATACCTATCCAAATACAGAAAGTAAACATGGAACCCGCTAATACATAATCTCTTTCACGTGGTTCGTTCGGAGGTTGGTTCGAATATATAATAATTGCCAAACCAGTCATAAGAAATAATACAAAAATGGCGAAGGCATCATATTTCCTGGTACTGAAATGATAAAACAAACCTAATAAGCCAAAGATAAAAGGCAAGAAAAAATATGTATTTCTGGCCTTATGATTTTTCATGGTTGTTGTTAGTTTACTCTGGTTATATAAGCGGAAACTATCCAAAGGTTTTATACCACTAATCCAGTTGCCATCTTTTGGATTCCAATTATAATATCCTTGATTACTATTTTGTCGGCCGACGAAATTCCACATAAAATATCGCCAGTACATCCAGCCCATCTGATATTCAAACAGGAAATTAATATTATAGCCAGTTGTTGGGCGCTTTTTGGATGGAGAACCATTTCCCATCCATCTTCTATGCTCATTTTTTCTATCATAATGCCCAATACGAGGAAAGAGCATCATATCTCTGGAATTATATTTATATGATAATTTCCTGTCCACTACTTCATATCGATCACCTGCCTGCCCAATTCGTTCGACTTCATCTGTACCTATTGGCTCCGCATCAAAGTGAGGCCCATACAAAAGTGGACGATCTCCATATTGTTCACGATTAAGATAAGATAAAAGAGAATAAGCATCGGAAGGGTTATTCATATTGATCGGAGTATTTGCATTTGCCCGGATGAGAATAAGCGCATACGTTGAAAAGCCCAGAACGAGCATTCCAAAACCTACCAACATTTTTTGTAAATGACTATTGTCAATTTTCTTTTCTGTCAGGAAAAAGCTAACACCAGCACCTACTATCAGAAGAACTCCTTTGGCACCCAATGCAGGAAAAGCCAATAAGCTCAAAGCTAATAAGGGTACACCAATATGCGTACTTCCTCTTTTTGAGAAAAACCAAAGTCCGCCAGCAATAAGAACCAACATTAGAAAACCAAAAAACAGTAAGCCACTATTAAATGGCATTCCCATATCATTGACAAAAAATTTGTCGAATACACTACCAATAATCGGGAAGCCCTTCATGACTATTGTCTGGACGACTAAACCAAAAAGTACAACTCCCGCAGCCATCGCACCAAGAATTCCCACAAAACTGGGCTCTTCCGTTTTTTTATAATAATACAATAAAGCCATTGCCGGTAAGGTCAGCAAACTCAAGAGGTGAACACCTAATGATAAGGCAACCATTAGAATAGCAAAAATCAACCATCGATCGGCTTGTTTGCTATCTTCCATATGATACCATTTGACCACCGACCAAACCACTATAGCAGTAAAGAAACTGGCCATTGCATATACTTCGCCTTCCACTGCCGAAAACCAAACCGACGTTGCAAAAGTTGTTGCTAATCCCGCAACTAGTCCGCTACCCAATGCAGCATATAATTGTCCATCAGTCATTTCGTCAGATCGCCCGACCATTGTCATTTTAGATAACATACTGGTTACCCAGCAAATAAACATGGCAACAAAAGCTGTACAAATTCCTGACATTACGTTCACGGAATAAGCAATCATAGCAGGATCATCCGAAACTAGCTGAGCTATTCTTGTAAACATATGTCCAACCATCATAAAAAATGGTGCCCCTGGCGGGTGAACAACTTCCATCTTATAAGCACCAGTGATAAATTCACCACAATCCCAAAGACTACCTGTTGGTTCTGCGCTCAAAATATAGACCGTAGCTGCAATAGCAAAAACTATCCAGCCGACTATAGTGTTTAGTTTATTGAAATTCATTGGATATTGAATATTTATATTCTCAACATACTATTACAAATAAGAAAAATAGATGTAGTTGAAAAACCGTCAGCAAAAGTACTAAAATGTATTCATATTAATGAAGCAGTTATGAGTTTAACGAAGGTTTAATAAGAATGTCCGACTTTCGGACAAGCTTTAACAATCATTTAAAAATTGCTAATGAAACTTTAATACCCTAACTTTGCAGCCAATAAAATAACAAATCAATGTCAGCAGAAATTTTCGACAAAGCTAAAGGCATACTTGAAGCCATCAAATCCGCTGTTCCAAAAACAGCAGAAGAAATTGAACAATTCCGTATTCAGTACATCGGAACTAAAGGTTCAATAAAAGGGCTTTTCGGTGAGATCCGAAATGTTGCCAATGAACGTAAAAAAGAATATGGTCAACTAGTCAATAGTGTCAAGCAGGCAGCAGAAGAAAAATTTACAGCATTAAAAGAAGCTGCCGAAGCCCAGGCTGATGCTACAGTTGAACAGATTGATCTTTCTGTGCATGGCGAACCGCTTTCATTGGGTTCCCGCCATCCGGTTTCTATTACCATGAATCGGATCATTGATATTTTTCAAAGAATTGGTTTTGTGGTAGCAGAAGATAGAGAGATCGAAGATGACTGGCATAACTTCACTGCTATGAATACGCCAGAAGATCATCCGGCAAGAGATATGCAAGATACTTTTTATTTGATGAATGATCCATCTCGTCTGCTTCGAACACATACTTCATCGGTTCAGGCCCGGGTAATGACCAGTCAAAAACCACCGATTAGAATTATTGCTCCAGGAAGAGTATACAGAAATGAAACAATTTCTGCACGTTCACATTGCCAGTTCCATCAAGTGGAAGGTTTGTATATTGATGAAAATGTGTCTTTCGCAGATATGAAACAGACTTTGTTTTATTATGCAAAAGAAATGTATGGTTCCACAAGAATAAGACTTCGCCCTTCATATTTCCCATTCACAGAGCCAAGTGCAGAAATGGACGTTTACTGGGGATTGAACAATGAGACAGATTACAGGATTACCAAAGGAACCGGCTGGTTAGAAATTTTGGGTTGCGGAATGGTAGATCCAAATGTTCTGGAAAACTGTGGAATAGATAGTAAAAAATATAGCGGCTTTGCATGGGGGATGGGTATCGAAAGACAAGCCATGCTCCAATACCGCATCAGTGATATTCGTTATCTTTTTGAAAACGATGTCAGATTTTTAAGTCAATTCAAATCTGCTTTTTAATATGAGATTATCAGAAATAAAAAAATATCTTGGCGAGTTGAAAACGATCGCTTTTGAATTGCCAGATGGTAATTTAGTTCCTCGTCATTTCCATGTAACAGAAGTTGGAAAAGTAGAAAAGAACTTCATTGATTGTGGCGGAACAGTTCGCCATGAAGTCGTCGCTAATTTTCAACTTTGGGAAGCCAATGATTATGACCACAGATTGCACCCTGAAAAATTAGTTCACATTATTGAGCTATCCGAAAAAATTCTCGGCTTAGATGACATGGAAATTGAAGTAGAATATCAGGGAACGACCATTGGAAAATATGGACTCGATTTTGATGGGAAACATTTTCTGTTGACTAGTAAGCAAACAGCTTGCCTTGCACAGGAAGAATGTGGCATTCCACCGCAAAAACAGAAAGAAAACTTATCCAATTTGATAGAAATTAGCAATAATTCCTGTACCCCAGGCTCAGGATGCTGCTAAAAAACGATAAAAAGCGGCTAATTTGTCCAGAAAATTAGCCGTTTTTATTCAATTTTAACCCTACAATAAAACTTTACTTCATCTATTATAACTCATTGAAATAATAGATTTTAATTCGATAAAACTAAAGTATAAAGGCCTTGAGAAGGGCCTCAAAAACTGCCTTCTGTGTAACGGTTCAGTACAATTTATTCTAAAGGCCTTTATTTTCCATTCCTTTGAATTAACTTCCAATGAATTATGTACCTTTGTCAACTTTAGTGAATCGACTAATATTTGATCATGAAAATTCTAAAATTTGGTGGCTCATCAGTAGCAACAGCCGAACGTATTCAAGGAGTTATTGAAATACTCAAAGATTACAAAAAAAGAGAGCAAAAATTTGCTGTCGTATTCTCAGCATTGGGGAGGATGACCGGAGTAACCGGCACAACTGACCTAATTATACAAATGACAGAACTTGCCGCCCAAGGCGACGAATCTTACCTGGAATTATTCAGTCAATTTAAAAAGCGCCATAAAAAAGTAATCAAAAAATTATTGAGCAATAAAAAACGTATTGCTCAGGTAGAAGGCGACTTCAAAGGCAGTTTTAAAGAAATGACTAATCTCTTAAAGGGAGTTTTTCTGCTAAAAGACGTTTCAAAACGAACAATGGACTATTTGTTAAGTTTTGGAGAAAGAAATTCTGCTTATCTCATCGCACAGGCGCTTTCTGAAAACGGAATCAAGTCCGATTATCTTGATGCACGTAAAGTTGTCCGCACAGACGATAATTTTGGTGCCGCCAAAGTTGATTTCCAAGTTACTGTAAATAACATTAAACAACATTTTAATAAAAATAAAAATTTACAGGTTATTACAGGTTTTATTGGCTCGACTGAAGACAAAATCACCACTACACTTGGTCGAGGAGGCTCGGATTATACTTGCGCCATATTTGCAGCAGCTCTTAATGCCGAAGAAATAGAAATTTGGACAGATGTTGATGGTGTAATGACCGCAGATCCACGTAAAGTACGAAAAGCATTTTCTATTGAAGTCATGACTTATTCGGAAGCCATGGAAATGACACATTTCGGGGCAAAAGTCATCCACCCGCCCACTATTCAGCCAGCTTTACATAAAAAAATTCCTATACGTATAAAAAATACTTTTAATCCGAGTTTTCCAGGCACACTAGTTAGTGAAATATCAAGTAAAGATGATAGTCCGATCAAGGGTGTGACCTCTGTTTCCGAAATTGCGCTTATTACCTTACAAGGTAGTGGTATGGTTGGTGTAAAAGGGACGGCAGCTCGCCTGTTTAATGTCTTAGCTACTAATGATATTAACATTATTATGATTACTCAGGGCTCCTCTGAGTATTCTATTACCTTCGCTATTCAACCAGGTGATGCTCGTCGAGCGCAAAGCGTTATAAAATCAGAATTCCGCTATGAAATTAAGGCTGGGTTAATAGAAACGCCAGTTGCAGAGAAAAATTTATCTATCATTGCCATTATTGGCGAAAACATGAAATATCAACCAGGTATTTCAGGGCGAGTTTTCCATGCATTAGGGACAAACGGAGTAAACATTGTTGCCATCGCTCAAGGTTCATCAGAGTTTAATATTTCGACAGTCGTTGCGAAAGAAGATGAAACTAAAGCACTTAATGCAGTTCATGAAGCCTTTTTCCTTTCCGATACTAAAGTATTGCACCTATTCATCGTTGGTGTTGGTTTGATAGGAGGCACCCTAATTGAACAGATAAAAAGACAAGCAGGCTACCTGAGTAAAAACCGTTCTCTGGAAATCAGAATTGCTGGTCTTTCCAACAGTAAAAAAATGCTTTTCAATGGAAATGGTATTGAACTGGACAATTGGAAAGAAGACCTAATAGAGAACGGTACCCGAATGAGTATTAGCCGTTATATAGATCGGATGAAATCAATGAATTTACGTAACAGTATTTTTATTGATAATACCGCCAATAAAGAAATACCTAAAAACTATTATGAAATACTAGATGAAAGCATCTCAGTTATTACACCTAATAAGATCGCTACTTCTTCCGCTTATGATGATTATGCTGCATTAAAAAATATTGCTAAAAAGCGTAGTGTTCGTTTTATGTATGAAACTAATGTTGGTGCTGGTCTGCCCGTTATAAAAACGCTGAACGATCTGATTAATAGTGGTGATCGTATTTTAAAAATAGAAGGTGTTTTGTCTGGTTCCTTATCTTTCATTTTCAATTCCTTTGTAGCTGATATGCCATTTAGTGATATTGTCAAAAAAGCCCAGACATTGGGATACACCGAGCCAGACCCAAGAGAGGATTTATCAGGAGCTGATGTACGTCGCAAAATTTTAATACTAGCCCGTGAAACTGGTCTGAAGATGGAATCAGAAGATGTTTTAGTGGAAAATATATTACCTAAAGCTTGTATCAATGCTAAAACAGTTCCTCAATTTTTCATGGCATTAGAAAAAGCCGACCCACATTTCAATAAATTATTAGACAAAGCACAAAAGGAGAAAGGGGTATTAAGGTTCATTGCTTCCCTTGAAAATAATAAAGCAAAAGTCAGCTTACAAGTAGTCGATGAAAATCATCCATTCTATTCCTTGTCGGGTAGCGATAATATGATAGTATTTACAACGGAGCGATATAAAGAACGTCCATTAGTCATCAGAGGTCCGGGCGCAGGTGCTGAAGTAACAGCCGCAGGTGTTTTTGCAGAGATCATCAGTCTAGGTTAATACTAGCCAATTATTTATGCCAAATGGCTAAGTGCTTTGTAAAAAATCTATGAGTTTTAAATTTTAGAAGTAATGAATAAGTCAGGAGTAAAAGTTTTTGCACCGGCCACAGTATCTAATGTATGCTGTGGCTTTGATATTCTGGGTTTTCCTATTCATGGCCCAGGCGATGAAGTCATTGTATTTCCAACAGATAAACCAGGTATTCATATTACCAAGATAACAGGCGACAAAGGAAAGCTCCCTAAAGAAGCCATGAAGAATACAGCTAGTGTTGCAGGTATGGCTTTATTGGAACATCTTGATAAAACTCATCTTGGTTTTAATATGGAGATTAGAAAAAAGATGCCTTTTGGTAGTGGAATGGGCTCTAGTGCTGCCAGCGCAGTTGCGGGGGTAGTCGCTATAAACCATTTATTAGGAAAGCCTCTTAGTAAATGGGAATTGCTTCCTTTTGCTTCTGCAGGAGAACAAATAGCAAGTGGAGGTTCTATACATCTGGATAATGTAGCTCCTTGTCTTTTGGGTGGGGTTATTTTTAATAGAAACAATGACACTTTTGATGTTCATAGAGTCTATACAATAAGTGGGCTTTATGCTACTTTGGTCTATCCTCATATTCAGGTTCTGACCTCTGAAGCCCGAAATATGCTGAGTTCGGAAGTTTCTTTAAAACAAATGACACAGCAAGCAGCTAACCTCGGAGCTTTAATTATTGGTTTAGGAAAAGGGGATTTGAATCTTATTAAACGCTCACTTAAAGATGTAGTGATAGAGCCACAGCGTGCAGGACTTATTCCAGGTTTCTATAAAGCTCAGAAAGCAGCAGAGGATTGCGGTGTATTAGGTTGCAGTATTTCCGGTTCAGGTCCTGCTATATTTGCTCTTAGCAATAATAGTCTTATTGCTGAAAATGCTGCTAAAGCCATGCAGGCTGTTTTCACAGAACAAGGTATAGAGGCTGATAGTTATGTATCAACTATCAATAGGGAAGGAGCCCTTGTTTGTTGATTGCAACTTCGCTCTGCAAGACTATAGGATAATTCTTTTCAACTGTATTAGGTAGCATTATATAAACTCCTGTAATGCTCAAAAAAACTAAGGCTTAGTTTAGCCTAACCGAAACGAACGTTATTAATTTTATAAATGTTCCACGTGGAACAATTCATCATTCTGCTGGTAATTATCAGGATAATATTATTGCAATGAAATTGTACAGTACAAAAAGCCCGGACAAATTCTACTCTTTAAAAGAAGCAGTCATGAAAGGCCTGCCAAATGATAATGGACTTTTTATGCCCTCAAAGATACCAAGCCTGCCCAAAGGTTTCTTTGATAATATAGAACAATATAGCTTCTCAGAAATAGCTTTAGAAATATGTAGAACACTTATAGGAGACATCATAAGCGACGATAAGCTACAAAGCATAGCAAAACATGCCGTCAACTTTCCTGCCCCTCTAGTCAGCTTAGATGAGCGTACACACATTCTTGAACTATTTCATGGACCTTCTCTTGCTTTTAAAGATTTTGGCGCACGATTCATGGCACAGCTCATGTCTCATTTCAATAGGGGAGAGGATAAAGAATTGACCATCCTTGTTGCTACTTCAGGAGATACAGGTGGAGCAGTCGCAGCAGGCTTTTATAAAACTCCAGGCATCCGTGTAGTTATTTTATATCCTAGTGGCAAGGTAAGTCATTTGCAGGAAAAGCAATTAACTACGCTTGGTCATAATATCACTGCTCTTGAAATTGATGGTACCTTTGATGACTGCCAAGCGCTAGTTAAGCAAGCTTTTCTAGACAAAGATTTAAATTATAAACAAAGGCTCAGTTCTGCTAATTCTATTAACATAGCAAGACTTATTCCGCAGTCTTTTTACTATGTTGAAGCTTATAAGCAATTACAAGATAAAAGCACTCCTCTAGTATTCTCTATTCCTAGTGGGAACTTTGGCAACCTTACAGCAGGGCTTATGGCATCCAAAATGGGTTTACCTGTAGATCAATTCATAGCTGCAACTAATGCTAATGATGTGGTTCCTGAATATCTTTCTACAGGAAAATATACACCACGCCCTTCAGTACGCACTTTGTCTAATGCAATGGATGTAGGTAATCCTTCAAACTTTGCTCGCATGCTGGATATATATTGTTCCACGTGGAACAATATGAAAGAGGAGATAAGCGGATATAGTTATGGAGATCAAGAAACAACAGCAGCAGTAAAAGCAGTCTTTGATTCTACAGGCTATATTTTAGACCCTCATGGTGCTGTGGGTTATTTAGCTTTTAAAGACTATCAGAAGTCAAATAAAAACGTTCAGGGTATTATCTTAGAAACAGCTCATCCTGCTAAATTCATAGATACTGTAGAAGAAACTATTGGTCAGTCTGTAAACATTCCTGAGCGATTAGCTATATTAGCTGATAAAACTAAAGTAGCTATTCCTATGAGCATCGACTTTGCCAGCTTTAAAGAGTGGTTAATGGAGTTCTAAAAAATATTATTACAGCATGGATGAAACCAATATCTCCTTCAACACACTTCTTTCCATTAGTAAAGCTTCTATTGCTATGCAGGTGGTTTTGGTATCGGTAGCAATACTTATGACATGGGACGACTGGTATCTGTATCAAGTTGGTGATACATTTCTATTCCTTGTTCCTGCCGCTTTGATCTTAGCCCTCATTGTCTGTTACAGGATGGACAATAACTTAGTACGACGCATAGATAAAAGCATGTCAACAGAAGATAAACTTGCAGATTATGTACGCCATTCTACCACCAAACTAGGCTTATTAGAATTAGCTGGCACTATGGCTATCGTAATGCTTTTCTTCAAAACTAGTACGATTTACCTACTTTACTTTATCATTGCTTTCATTGCCTTTATTATACTAAGACCAACTAAGAAGCAGTTTATAAAATGGTACCAACTCAGCACTGAAGAACAAATACAACTCGAACTATAAAATCATAAAAGATGCCTACCCTACAAAATTATTCCCTCAAGCGAACTTATATCTTATACTGGTTAATGTTTGGCCTATTGTTTTTATATGCTGCTATAGCATTATGGAATAATATAGATAAGATGACTTTCTTTAAGAATGATGAGTTCTTCTTTTACCTGGCTACCGGAGGACTTGTACTAAACCTGTTCATCCTTTGGGGACTTAATACTATATTGAGCAACAACATTAATCTAAAAGCTCCTTTAAAAGGAAAGGTTTCTAATTATACAGCTTATGTAGTAGGCAGAGTAATAGCTTTATTTGGTGCAGGACTCTTTATGAATTTTTGTATTCTAATAAATGCTGATTATTACTATGTGGTCTTATCTGGTATCGTTCTTTTACTATTTATTTTACTCAGACCACGAAGAACTCATTTTGAAAAAAAATATCAAATCACTTCATAGACACTGAACATTATGGATAACCAACAAAATCCTTTTCTCCCTATCACTATCATCTCTGGTGCACTTATAATGGGCATACTTACTTTTGGCACTGTGGTCTTGTTCTTAATTAAAGATGAGATGACTTTCTATAAGTCGGGAGATATTTTTATCTATGTTGCTATTCCAGCTTTGTTACTTTGTCTCATAGTATCTTTTAACATGGATAAAATACTAAATACAAGAGTATCCGACAAAGCCTCTATTCAAGAAAAGATCAATGCCTTTTTTTCCAGTACAATAATGCGATTAGCTCCTCTAGAGGGAGTCAGTTTGATGTGCATCGTTTTTATGCTAATTACAGAAAGCTACATCTATCTTATTTTTGTAGCAATTGCTATCATAACCTTCATTATCCTATGGCCTTCTAAAATGGCTTTCGCCAAAAAATATAATCTCAGCAGAGAGGAACAAAAAGAAATCGGTCTTAAATAAAGAAGTTATTTAAATTTAAAAGTAAGTACTGTATTTTTATTATTTCAAAATCGCTATGGAAAATTTAGACGAACAAATACTGCTTTACTATGACAAGGTATGTGCGATGGAACAGCTTCAAAAAAACCTGGAGTATAATAACCGTACAATTACCAGAAAAAAATTAGAATTGGAAGAACTACATACTCAACTAGAAAAAGAAACACAAGATGTAGTTGAATTAGAACAATTAAGCTGGCAATCACTATTTACCCGAATACTTGGAAATAGGGCAGAACAACTTGAAAAAGAACGCCAGGAATATTTAATGGTATTTTTGAAATACGAACGTTTTGAAGATGAAGTCGCCAGCCTGGAGTATGAAAGAGATATTCTCGAACAAAAAATTAGTCAGTCCTTTAACGCCGAAGAAATACTCGATAAGCTGATGCTAAAAAAAGTTCATCAATTAAATAACCTTCCAGAAAACATAAAAGGAAAAATTACAGAAATTACTGAAAACTTAAGAAACCATCATTACCGACTACGAGAAATCGATCAGGCAAAAAAACAATGTAATCACGTTTTGGCAGGTGCTGAAAAACTAACAGCACAATTGGAAAAAGTAAAATGGGGCTTTGCTAATAAAGTCTACAAAAAAAGCAGTAGTGTACATAAGAAAAATAGTGATGCCCAGAATATTAGAAAATCCTTTAATTACGTCAGTAATAAAATTACTAAGCTTTATAAAGAACTCAATGATATTTCGACTAAATACAATTTACACTATGATTTTATTCTAAAAGCTTTTAATGATTTTGATAATTACTTTTTCGATGGCTTGATGTCAGATTGGATCGTACAAGGTAAAATTGACCATTCGCTCAACATTATTACAACAGCAAAAGATCGTGTTGTTAGAATTCATTCTATGCTTGAAACAGACACAGAAAAAACCGAAAAATATATTGAAGAAGAAAAATTACATCAAGCAAAAATAATTGCGGAAAATACTCGACGCTTTTGACAGATCAATTTCACTTTTATAAAATCGATAAACAAAAACTTTCTACTACTCACTCATTTTTGTTTCTCCTGTTTTTCACATTCATTTTACAAATAATATATAAAAGACTATAATACAGAAGAAGGCTCATGACAATCCTGTTAATAACTTGTGGAAAATAAAGTGGATAAGTATGTAACTTTTCCACACTCATTAAGAATTTAAATTTAACACATGTGAAATAATAATCTTTAAATGTTTTTTTGTTGATTAAAGAGGTACTTATCGACATTCATTTGGAGGTTTTCATTTTCTCCACATCAAGAATTTATTCAGTTAGTAATTTTCCACAGAAGTGTGTATAAATTTTCAGAGCCTAGTATTTACTATACTTTGCTATGTTAGTTAGCTGTTAACTAAATTTGCAATTTCTTAATAACCAATTTCCCAAATTTTCAATCTATATTTTATCTACAAACTAACACTACTGATGATGATAGCCCTTTTTTAAAATTTTAATTAATAATAAATAATAACCATGTAGATAAGTGGAAAAGTGAATAACCAAAACAATTTATTTTTGTTTCTGAATAGAGATGCTTCTTCTCTGTTTATAGTTCAGAGTAAAGTCTATTAGATAAAAGTGTATTTTAAAAGCAATGACATGAATAATGTTTCAACTCAACCCCGTTCATCTCGAAAAGTAGTGATCTGGTTAGCCATTGGGGTTTTTATGGTCTTTATGCAGGTTGTGATCGGTGGTATAACCCGTTTAACGGATTCTGGCCTGTCTATTACCGAATGGGATCCTATTATGGGTGCTATCCCGCCTCTTAATGCCGCAGATTGGCAAGAAGCTTTCGATAAATATAAAACTCACGCAAAAACTCAATTTGAAGCCATTCATGCAGATATGACTATGAGTGAATTTAAAGTGATCTTTTTCTGGGAATGGTTTCATCGGGAATGGGCTAGAATTATGGGCTTGGTTTTCCTTATTCCATTCATTTACTTTATAGGATTAATTCCTCCACTTAGTATTGCTGCTTGGCGCGAAGCATTCAAAAAATATAGAACGCACACTAAAATGGAACTAGATGTACTTCGGATGGACAGACTTATGAATAAATCTGCTCTGAAGGGGGGAGTTTGGCAATGGGCAAAAACTAAAAAGCTAATTGCTCTCATTCCTGTTGCTTTTTTTACCGGAAAAAAACAACTGCATAGCAAATTAGTCAAAAGACTAGGAATTGTTATCGCTATTGCTATGCTCGCTGCTTTATTTGGCTGGATCATGGTTGCGAGTGGTTTAAACACGCCTGACTATGCCTGGGTGAATGCTTATAAATTATCAATTCATCTTGGAATTGGTTTTGCCTTGTTTTCTTATCTTTTCTGGACATTTTTGAACGAATGGAAACCTGCCGTTTCTGTTTTCCACAATACTATGTTGAAAAGGTTGATTACTGCTATAATTGTAGTAACTGCTATGCAAATAATCTTTGGTGGCTGGATGTCTGGTATGAAGGCCGGACTTGCTTATCCAAGTTTTCCGGATATGAACGGAAAAATAATTGCTCCGGTACTAGGTGATGGTGCTCAGTGGACAACAAAAAACCTTATTGCTTATAATACAAATACTTTTGCACCTGCCTTAATTCAGGTATTGCATAGATTTACAGCTTATGCACTGACTGTCTTGATTTTATATTTTATATTTTTTAGTCAAAAGTTTGATTTATCCACAGAAATCCGTAAAGGGATTTGGGGATTGGGTCTTATGCTAATTGTTCAGTTTTTACTAGGTGTTTTTACGCTTATAAATTGTAAAGGAAGTATACCAATTACCTTAGTAGTTTTGCATCAGGCTGGCGCTTTAGTCCTCTTGGCTTTTGCTATTTATACCACCTATTTGATGAAAATTCAAAAAGACTAAACAATGTGGATAAACCTGTGGATAACTATTTAAAATTCCATGGAATGTTGCCCATAATCCCATTTTATGACTTATCTACATACTATGCAGATTTGTTAGTATTTAGGACTTCCCTTCTTGATGTCAATATCTTGCTAATTCCTTTTTTTCAAATTCTTGACAGTTTTTAAGCTACTTAGTGAATACCTCTCTCTGCTATATCTAACCTAAGAACAAAGTTTCTGTGATATGAGTAATTCTAATATAACCTAATATTTTATTACATAACAGATTACTTGCATATCATTATTTCATAACTTCATATTACCCTATCTATTCATTTATTCTACTTACTTACTTAAGATAAAATATCACAATTATGAAACGACTACTTCATGTAATATTGTTGAGTACAACAACAATAGCCTTTCTTAATGCACAAGTCATTAACAATATCGAATTACCCACAGTAATAAATGATACAAATACTAGTGTAGTAGGCCCAGATGAAAGTGCCATACTGGAATTGATTTCTGCAGAACGTGGATTGCTAATACCACGAATGACTGAAATAGATAAAAATGCAATTATGAATCCGGCAACTGGTTTGCTGGTATATCAAAGAGACGGAAGACCTGGCTTCTATTATTATGATGGTGCTATTTGGCAACCTGTAAATGGCGGCACTGTTTCAGCCGGCAATACATTAGAAGATTTAGATTCAGATACCAAAATCCAAGTTGAAGAAGGACCAGATGATGATGTCATTCGGTTTGATATTGAAAACACAGAGTATATGACTATTGATAATACAGGATTAAGATTGACGGATACGAATAATGGTGCTTTGCTAACTGGAAGGTTTGATACAGGAAATGTAGGAATTGGTTGTTCAAACCCTAGTGCAAAATTATCACTTTGTGGAGGTGAGATTGCATTTAGTGCTGGCTTTAATGGAGATCCAGGAGACAAGATATCATTGAATGGTTATAATATTGAAAATACGAACATGGTCGGAATCGGATACGAAACCAGTCTTTATAATATTAATGGATTATTTTTTAATTTAGATGATTTTTATTACAAAGCACAGGGAGGACATCGTTGGTATAATAATGTAAATGCGAATGGAGGTTCTGCTGCATCTATGGTTTTAAACAGGGAAGGTTATCTTGGTATTGGAACCAATTCACCAAGAACCAGTCTCCATGTCGAAACGGGGGAAGATGCTAGTTTGACAGAAGATGGCTTATTGATGTTGGGCGATAATAGTCTAAATCTGGTTTTTGGTGGAAATGAAATACAGGCTCGTGCCAATGGAGTAGGAAGTAATTTGAATTTACAAGTACATGGTGGAGATATTTTGGCTTTGACTGGAGGTGGAAATTTGATTACTGATCTTGGAACTTTTGTTGTAGATGGTTCTGCCGATAGAGTAGGAGTAGGTACCGGATTCGGAACAATCGAATCTAAATTCCAGGTTTTTGGTGGAGCGGATGTTAGTTTGACTAATCACGGCTATATTATGATGGGGGCTTCTACTAGTACTAATATCGCTATGGATAATAATGAAATTCAGGCCAGAAACAATGGTGCTGAAGCTCCGCTATATATTCAACGCGAAGGTGGAAATGTAGGACTCGGTATAACGAGTAGTACAGTCCCCGCAAAATTATCTATTCAGGATGCAAGCATGCAATTACATTTACAAAATGAAAATGATACTTCGAATGACTGGTACATCGGTGCATCCGGCCCAACCTGGTTAGCGGGCGAAGATAGATTGGTTATTAGTCCGACTACAAGTAGTACGAGTTCGATGTTGACTTTTCGAAGTGCTGATGATGTAGTAGATGTCCAAAGAAGTGGTGGTGATGTTTTATTATGTGGGCAAGCTAATGGTCAGGTTGGTATTGGTGTTTCTAATCCTGATAATATTCCGGAGGATTATATATTGGCAGTTGATGGAAATATAATGGCGGAAGAGGTTCGTGTAGAATTATCCAGTTCTTGGCCAGATTATGTTTTCCAAGATGATTATGAATTACGTTCAATTGAACAACTTGAAAAGTCGATTGAAGAAAACGGACATCTACCAGGAATTCCATCAGCTGAAGAAATTGAAGAAGTTGGAATCCACGTCGGAGATATGCAAAGACGCATGATGGAAAAAATTGAAGAATTGAGTTTATATATCATTCAATTGAATGAAGACAATAAAGAATTGAGAGGAGAAATAGAATCTTTAAAAGCATCCATAAATACTGAAAAATAAAGGCCCTGAGACGGGCCTATCCTGTGTCATTGTGCAGGAACGAAAAGCGAGGCCGCTCTCATGGCCTAAATGTTTAATTTTTTTGTTTTAAAATATTTAAAATGAGGTATTTATGATTTACTTTATGAAGTATAACTTTAGTATTAAAAACAACATAATACTAAGATTTAAAAAGGCAAAAAAGCCCAAAAAAGCTCATAATTTCAGGCAATTTAAAAATCCTTGGCCTTTTAGCCTGCTACTGGTCATATTTCTATCATTAACTACTGTTTTTGGACAGGTAGCTAACCGCGAACACTATGTTCATCAACCCACTTTTGATGCTGCAATGTCTAATGCTTTGGATGGAAATGTGATGGGATATCAATATAGTTTTGGTGATGAGAATGGAGTAGCTTTTACAACGACCGGTGGATTGGCAAAAACTGCTAGTGATAATGACGGAACAGCTGCACTCTGGAGTGATGATAGTCAAATGATCATTGCTAGTGTTTCCAAAATGATTTGCACTGTAGCAATAATGGATATGTTAGAAGAAAACACCGTTGCCAATGCGCCATCTATTGATAATAAACTTGATTTACTATTGATGGATAATATGCCAGAACGCTGGGTTTCTTTGATTGATGGAAATGAAGATCAAATTACATTAAGGCATTTATTAAATCATCATAGTGGATTAGCTGGCAGTATCTGGCCGACGGATCCTGTTCTGGCATTGAGTGGAATGATGACGGTAGCCGTACCAGATACTTTTGATTATGAAAATGTGAATATGGATCTAGCAGGATTAATGGCAGTTTATATGACTAATCCGTCCATGATGAATTTTCTGGAAACAACAGCAGAAAATTTTATTGATGAAACTTACGATGCTTACATGATTGCAAATATTCGGGGGATGTACCAAAGTTATGTTCAACAAAATATTTTTCAACCGGCAGGTATAGTTGCTGAATGTGCATTCAATGTTATAGATACTACCAATTTGGATGTACTTGCATATAATAATCCTTCGGATACAAATGGCGCCAATAATTTCGATCAGATTATTACCTGTATGTCCAATTCCTGGATTATGTCTACAGAAGATTTAATTCTTTTTGCTCAAAAATGGTGTAACCCACAATTACCAGGAAACATACTAGATGCATCTACTGTGGCAATGATCAATGAATATCCTACCAATGCAACGTTGACTCCCCTTGGATGGAATAGGAATCGAGATACTTATGGTGGACAAATTGAAGGTTATGCTCATGATGGACTTTGGTGGCGGATCGGTTGTTCAACTTCTAGCTGCGATGTGAATAGTTCTGCATTTATGGTTACTCAAGATAATGCTTACATGGCTATTCATGTCAATTCAATATCTGCAACTGGTGGTTTTAATTCACATGGGCCGGATATGATAAGTGCATATGATGCAGCAGTCTGTGCTTCAGATATTATCTTGTTTCAAGGGAATATGAAAAAATATAATAGCGCTTCCAATTCTATTTCTACTATCAACAATTTCCCAACAAATATTAACAATGGAGAAACCCGGGTTTTCAAAGCTGGTGATAATGTAGTCTTGCATCCAGGGTTTCGAGCAGAACCCGGATCTGTATTTCGAGCCTATATTGATACCTGTAATAATTTGCCAACAGAAGACCCCTGATCTCAGAAATAAAGGCCCTGAGAACGGCCTGTCCTATGTCATTGTACTGTATGTGAAGAATGAATAAATTCTCAGGGCCTTTATACTTTAATTTTATTAACTTAAAAACTATTATTTCAGTTAGTTATAGTTATTTAGTTAAATAAAAATTTTAAGTATAAAGAACGATGGAAATTTATTTCTAACGACTTCAAAAGATTAAAAAATCATTTGAAAGCTTCAAAATTCAGCTCCATCTTGCCAAACTCTGGCTAATTTGAGTATTTTTGTGAAAATTTGATAACAAATACTTCAGTTTAATGAGTAAAGTAAGGGTTCGTTTTGCACCAAGTCCAACAGGTCCACTGCATATTGGTGGTGTGAGGACTGCTTTATATAATTATTTATTTGCCAGAAAAACTGGCGGGACGTATATTTTAAGAATAGAAGATACGGATCGTACTCGCTATGTAGAAGGGGCAGAAAAATATATTTTAGAATCTCTGAAATGGTGTGGATTAAATCCAGATGAAAGTGTAGAAAAGGAAGGCGATTATGGTCCTTACCGACAATCTGACCGAAAGGGGATGTATGTTCAATATGCAGAGCAGTTGGTAGAATCTGGACATGCATATTATGCATTTGATACTCCAGAAGAATTGGATAAAATGCGGGAAGACTTGAAAACACCTGAAGATCCTAGTCCGAAGTATAATTATGCAACTCGTGGAAAAATGAAAAACTCACTGAGTCTTTCAAAAGAAACTGTGCAAAAGATGATGAACGAAGGAGTGGCTTATGTTATTCGTTTGTTAGTAGAACCAGGACAGGAAATTCATTTTAATGATATTGTTCGTGGGGCAGTTTCTTTTAAAAGTGAGGAACTAGATGATAAAGTATTGTTGAAGACAGACAAGATGCCTACTTATCACATGGCCAATATTGTGGATGACCATTTTATGGAAATATCTCATGTGATCCGTGGAGAAGAATGGTTACCTAGTACTCCGACACATGTTTTGTTATACCGCTTTTTAGGTTGGGAAGATACGATGCCGGCGTTTTGTCATTTACCACTTATTCTCAAACCAGATGGTAAAGGAAAATTGAGTAAAAGATATGGTGCGAAAGTAGGAATCCCCGTTTTTCCAATGAATTGGGAATCTGATACAGACTTTTTCATAGGTTTCAAAGAGCAGGGATTTTTACCTGAAGCTATGATTAACTTTTTGGCTTTTCTAGGTTGGAATCCTGGAACAGAGCAAGAAATCTTCAATAATGAAGATTTGATCCAGGCTTTTGATTTGGAAAGAATTAATAAATCTGGAGCCAGATTCGATATTCAAAAAGCTCGCTGGTTTAACCAACAATATATCATGCAAACTAATGATGCTCGTTTGGCAGAATTAGTTCGCCCTTATGTAGAGGCAGAAGGGCATAAACCATCAGAAGAGTATCTTCAAAAAGTGTGTGTTTTGATGAAAGAACGTTTTGAGGTTTTGACAGAATTCTGGGGAAACAGTAAATACTTTTTTGAAGATGTCAGTGAATATGATAATCAGAAAGTCATTCGTAAAAAGTGGAAGCCTGAGAATCGTGAGAAAATGCATGATCTTAAATCTACAGTCAATCGTTTACGTATTTTTACGGCTGAAAATATTGAAGAGCATGTAAAGAAATTCATTGAAGAAAATGAATTAAGTTTTGGAGAAGTGCTGCCTTTTATTCGTTTGGCAGTTAGTGGAACGACTAAAGGACCTTCTATTTTTGAAATCATGTCTATTATAGGAGAAGACGAAGTAGCAAAACGCTTGGAAAAAGGTTTTGAAGATTTTGATAAAATTAAAGAATCGCTAAAAAACAGTTAGCCATGGATAAAAAACCAACAGACAATAAGACAGACAAAAAACAGGAAAATTTAGAAAACCTTAAATTCAAAATCAATGAGTTTGGTCAGATTGAGTCAAATATTCCAACAGAGAAATTGAATGAATTTTTGGATGAAAACTTGGAAGACCTAAAATTGAAAAACAGGAAAGAAGAATCTACAGATCAGGATTCTTAAACAAACTCATCCTGATTTTTCCACTGTAAAATTCTTTCTCCAATATCCATCGACTATGAATATCGTCATAGGTGGAGTCTGCAAAATCATTAAAAATATTACTGTAGATCAGGTAAGGTAAAGTATCGTATTTTACTTCGTCAATGTCCTGATATTTTCCAGGAATATTTATAAGATCACTATGCTTTAATAAGTATTTGTTGGGAGAGCCTGTTGCTATTTTTTCTTTAGTTAATTTATTTTTAAATACGTAATCATTGGTTTTATTGCGTACTTGAAAATAAGAAAGGTGTGAAAGAGAAGCCTCCCACCCTTGAGAAACTTTATCAGGATAAACCCAAAAATGTCCACTAATTAAACCAACTGACATAATTATCATAAATAGGTTAATCCATTTCCATTGCCTTTTTTCCTGAAAATATAATTGTAAAGAATAAGCAACAAGTATAACAAACAAAGCAAAAAATGGTAGTAAATATCTATGCTGTAAAGTTCCTATATAGCGTATCATAATTGGGAAAAATACCAGGATAGGAGGGAACAATAAAGCAAGAATACCAAATAATTTTTTATCCTGAGATATATTTTTGCTAAGCGTTTTACTGAATAATATTTTTGCAAATAAGAAAGCCAAAATGAGCCACATAAATATTCGTCCAAAATCGAGTAATCGCCAGCCAAAAATTGCAAAATTACGGACATAGCCCATGCCGCTAACTGGAATAAAACTATTTCGCCAGGGCATATTTTCTCTATTGAAACCAATCCATCCTTCTATAAAATAATGAACAAATAACCAGATTAGAGCGACTAGTCCAGCCGGAATATATTTAGGAATGAGTTGGAAAATAGATTTGAAAAGAAGTATAATTTTTTGAATTGGACTGATATTATCTTTTTTCCAAAAGCGAGCATTTAAACTTGTAAAATTGAGAAGCCATTCACTCAGAAAAATAACGACGACTAACATTATACCTCTTGTATTCAACAAGACGATTAAACACATAGCCAGAGTTTGCCAGAATTTTAGCTTATATAAAACAGAACGAAGACCCAATAAAAACAGGAAAAGAATAGGTAATTCAGGACTTACCATGGTTGATTGGGCCAGAATGGTAGGCTCTAAAGCAAACAATATTAACCCAAAAAAAAGAAATTTGTCATTAAGGAAATAGTGGGCAATATGGAAAAATTGCCAGGCAATACCCAATAAAAATGGTAGCATAGCCAAATGACTAACGACTAAACTTTGTCCAAATAATTTCCACCAGACAGCCAGATACATACCGAAAAACGGAGGATGACCAGGATTATCTGCGATAGGTAAGAAAAAATATGAAAAGTTATTATCGTAATACCACTGGGCAGCAATAGAAGATTGTACAATGGCATCGCCCCAGAAAAAGGGAAGACGAAGAGATAATAAATTGACTATGAAGTAATAAACTAACAGGCATATTAACCCTGTTTGGATTTTTTTGCCACTTAATTTGCTTAATTCACTCACTCACTTAATCAACTTAGCTTATTGATAAGTAGGACATTTGATCGTATGAAAATGATAAACCAAACCAATTCCAAGTACAACGTACATATCGTTATTTAGATTATCACCACGCTGGCGACCTTCTTCTCCTATCAATGTTTCGAGTCCTTCCACTTCCCATGAACGGTCAGAAAGCAGAGCTGCTGTATTACCGCGAAGATCTTCAATGGCATCTCTATCAGCATACAAACCACTAACATCATCCAGATAATCGGTGAATAAACGACGGGCGCTAGCTTCTACATTGATACTCCATGCATAATTGAGTGCATACTTAAAACCGCCACCATACACCATCATACCCTGAAGTAAAGCATATTCATCATTGCGTTGTTGCCCTTCGGTACCAAGAGGCTGCAACGCAACCCACTCACCTTCAAATTTTGTTTTAGGATTAAAATGAAAAACACCGCCACCAACAAAAACATAAGGAGAAAAGAATTTATCGTCATCAGAAGGTATGAAAGGAAGAAAATTAAATTCTACTTGTCCAAAACCTTCAAAAATATCTGATTGGAAACTTAGATTACGAGCTTTCTGATAAGGATTATCTGTCAGTGCATCACTAAAACCTATGTTTGCATAATTTACACCAAGCTTAAAAGCAATTCTTGAATTGGGATTGACACGCCCAAAAATACCGCCAGCAGGACCAATTCGCTGAAAACTGAAATTCATATTCAAATCTCCAAAATAATTGGATGCACCAGCCCAGGCACCAAGTTCGTATGTTTGAGCAGTTGCTGGCAAACTCAGACAGATAAATATAATGGCTATTAAGTAGTTTCGCACGATGTATATTTTTGTGTTTAACAACAGGTTTACTAATTAGACGGTATTTTTAACCAATTGTTCCGCAAAGCTATGAAATTAAAATGGTATGTGGGGCGAGTTGTTTTCAATGTGCTTATCTATACACGCTTTTTATAGTCAGTTTATTGTGTTTAATACCTTTTAAGAAAAATTTAATCTCCTCTCTTATAATAACTTTTGACACGTCTGACGGCATTTTCCCTTATATTAACATAAAATAAATTAATATCGCCTATGTGGTAATTGTTGCCAAAAAATAAGGTAACCGGATTGGGCGGGCGTTTTACCCAAAGTAAACCTTCATGTACTTTTGCCCCAACAAAGCCTTTTTTAATTTTATCAAATTTGAATAATATAGAGCCTTTATTTTCCTTACGGCGAATAGGTTCGGTGTCAGTTTTCCAGGATATAGGGTTTGTCACAGCAAATCTTCTGTCTTTTTTTGCATCATAATAATCGGGGTAAGTGCCATGTCGCCAGGTACGCCAGGAGCAAAAACAATTAATCTCATCAGAAGACTGGCATACGGGAATAGTTTTGAAAGTATCTTTTGGTACAGGGATACCAATAAGGTAGGCAACTACAAACTGTTCCTGGATTGGTTTATTATCCACCAATTCGAGTATCAGTCGCCCGGCATGAGTTGTTCCCTGACTATGAGATGCGATGATAAAAGGCCGACCATTATTATAATGCTCAAGATAATATTCAAAAGCAGCCTTTACATCCTGATAGGCAAAATCTAATGCTTTATATCCGGCTTCTTTATTTTCTGTATAGTAGGCATAAATATGTGCCTGGCGATAGCGAGGTGCATAAATTCTTCCAGCTTTATTAAAAGCTGTAGCTTGATATTTGAGCGGCCTTTCATCTACTTCTTTATTGAGCGTAGTATCGGCAAAGCTGGCGTTCCATTGGGTTTGACCTTCTTTTTCGCCTCCGTAAATGGTTGGATGCACATAAAAAACATCTACTGTTGTACTATCTTGATTATGACTTAAACTACTTGGGCAAAGATCTGCCATGTCATTTTTTTCTGGCAAGGCTGCCCAATAATAAGCATTGCTATAATCTGGAGGTGGAGGAGGTGTGACGTCTTCAAAATTTTCGGGAGGAATAAATTTGAATCCCTCTCCTTGTGCTAAAATAGTTGTACTTAAAAACACTAATAAACAGAATAGTGAAAATCGCATTATTTTTGTTTGAGCAATGAGCGAAAAAATATTTTAATAAAACCCCAGCCTTCTCTGGCAAGCGTATTAATATGCATTTTTGAAAAAACGATACCTGGTTTTAATTCTACTTGTATCGGTACAATCTTATTTGAAAATTTTCGGGCTGCAAGATGTAAAAATTCAAGATCGAATAAATAGCGATTAATAGTTGTAGACAAAAAAATACTTCGAGCTTCAGCTTTAAATCCCTTTAAGCCGCATTGTGTATCACTAACAGGTAGCCGGAAAAAAAATTTTAATAAAAAACGAAATACCTTTGATATTCTCT
The DNA here is from genome assembly GCA_020627965.1 of Saprospiraceae bacterium. Lineage (GTDB taxonomy): Bacteria > Bacteroidota > Bacteroidia > Chitinophagales > Saprospiraceae > JAHDEO01. The sequence continues at coordinate 36,394 of JAHDFX010000027.1, forward strand.
TCCTTGCAGGAGGAACGTTTTTATAATAATGTTCATCTCGTACACCTATTACTACTTCTACATCTTGCTGGCACAACTGTTGAAAAATTTTAACTAAACTATCTGTTGTATAAGGGAAATCAATGTCTGTATATATTGAATAATCTCCCTTACAATGCCGTATCCCTTCTCTTAGAGCATGACCTTTTCCTCTATTTTTAGAATAATCCAGATAAGTAAAATTTTGAATATTTCTTTGAATGTAATCTATATCTTTTTGTTGAATGGGTTTAGTAGAACCATCATTGACAATATACAATCTGATATTTGTATTGGGTAACTGTGTTTGTATAGCCGACATAGAGTTGACCACTGTCTCTGCCCAATCTGGCAGGGGATTGTAGCAAGGTAACACAATGTCGAGCGTTTTTGTCATGCTCAAATGTACGAACTAAAACAAAAAAAATCACCCACCATCAAGCGATGGCAGGTGACTAAAACCAAATGAAACCCAAAAACTTCTTTATTATGAACCGCTTTGCGGCTTAATATCTATTTTATTTTTTGAGGCGGATAGAAATATCTTGTATATTTCCTTTACGGTAGATTGTGAGTTTTACTGTATCTCCCGGACGACGCCTTCCAACTAACTCCTGCAATTCTGGTGCCGATTTTACTTCTTGCCCATCAACGCCTGTCACAATGTCACCTGGTAGAACACCAGCCTTGATTGCTGCACCAGTTTCTACTACATCACTAACATAAACACCATCAATAATGTTCACATTAAGCTCTTCAGCTAGTTCACTATCCATGCTTAATATGTTGATTCCCAAGAATCCACGCTGAGCAGAACCGTATTCTATAATATCGTCAACAATTTTCTTAGCAATATTCGATGGAATGGCAAATGAATAGCCGGCAAATGAGCCTGTACGTGACTGAATGGCAGTATTTATACCAATTAATTCACCACTAAGGTTAATCAAAGCACCTCCACTATTACCCGGATTTACTGCTGCATCTGTTTGAATAAATGACTCAATAGCTGAGCTACCTTGCAATATATTAATATCACGCCCTTTGGCACTGACAATTCCTGCGGTCACTGTAGAAGTCAAATTAAATGGATTCCCTACGGCTAAAACCCATTCTCCTACTTTAACATTGTCTGAATTAGCAACTCTTAAAGCGGGTAAATTATTGTCTTCGATCTTCAAAACGGCAATATCTGTCGTTGGGTCAGTACCAATTACTTTTGCAGTAAACTTTCTTCTGTCATATAAAGTAACCTCAACTTCATCTGCAAAATCAATGACATGATTATTGGTGACAATGTAGCCATCCTGACTTAAAATCACACCTGAACCAGTACCTTCCTGTGGAATTTCCGGCATAATATTACCGAAGAAACCTCTGAAAAATTCATCGTAGTTACCATAATTCTGGGCTTGCGACTGTGTTTTTCGAGCAGTAATGTGCACTACACTAGGCATACCTTTCTCTGCTGCTCTGGTAAAATCTGTTGGTGCGGCATTCAAAGAACTATTAATCTTAGTACCGTAATTACTACCAGTAAATTGTGAATAGTTAACTTTTTCTGCTGCGGGTGTCTCTTCCACTAAAAAAAGCTGGTGACTCCCCAAAGCAATAGCACCTCCCAAAATACCGGCTAAAGTTAAAAGCATTAATTGTTTCATGGCAATTTTATAATTATTAATACTGTTTTAAAGACGCCAATATAACCTCAAAATACTTTCCACTGTTATGAGTTTTTTCTGCTTTAACATAAGATTAACAGCAGAAATAGCTCTGATTATATGCTTAATATTGCTAGTATTCTTATGACTGAATTATTAAAATAGGTATCGTATTTAGCAAGAACGATTTTCAAGAAAAGATTCAAACAACTTCTGAATTTGTTGATTTTTGAAAGATTCACGTTTTATCAATTTCTACAAATTGTGTATGTATTACATAAAACTATGCTCAAAGAAGAACCTTTTAATTACAAAAGCGTTATCTTTGTGAACTATTTGGGCATTTAGACGAAATCTAAATAAAAAAATTTATGAAGAAGATGATTTATCTCGATAATAATTCCACAACACCGGTAGATCCCAGAGTTGTTGAGGCAATGTTGCCATACTTTTATGAGAAACATGGTAATGCTGCAAGTCGTAGTCATCCATATGGTTGGGTAGCAGAAGAAGCAGTAGATTATGCTCGTGAACAGATAGCTGCATTGATTAATGCAGATCCAAAAGAAATCATTTTTACTTCTGGTGCTACTGAAGCGAATAATCTGGCTATTAAAGGAGCTTATGAAATGTACGCGAGAAAAGGAAATCATATTATCACAGCGAATACAGAACATAAAGCTGTCCTTGATACTTGCAAAGTATTAGAGAAAAAAGGTGCAGAAGTGACTTATCTTGAAGTAGATGATAAGGGAAGAGTAGATATAAAAAAACTGGAAGCAGCTATAAAAGATAATACGATTCTGGTATCCATTATGTTTGCCAATAATGAGGTAGGCGTTATTCAGGATATGAAGAAGATAGGTGAGTTATGTACCAGACATGGTATATTATTCATGTCTGATGCCACTCAGGCGGTTGGTAAGATTCCGGTTGATGTTCAGGATTTGGGGATTCACTTAATGGCCTTCACTGCACATAAGATGTATGGTCCCAAAGGGGTTGGTGCATTATACGTACGTCGTAAAAGACCTCGTGTAAAAGTAACTGCTCAGTTGGATGGTGGTGGACATGAACGTGGTATGCGTTCAGGAACATTAAATGTCCCTGGTA